>JAHCJR010000008.1 GCA_026126165.1 Alphaproteobacteria bacterium | reverse complement strand
TCAAGGGCGCGGGCATCGCCGGCGCGGCGGCGGCCGGCACAATCGCCTTCCCGCAGGTGAGCCGGGCGCAGACGGTGACCCTGAAGATGCAGGGCTCCTGGACCGCGTCGGACATTTTCAGCGAGATGGCGCAGGACTACTGCAACCGCGTCAACGCCATGGCGGGCGGCCGCCTCAAGGTCGACTATCTGGTCGGCGGCGCGGTGGTGCATCCCTTCAGCGTACAGGATGCGGTCCATACCGGCGTGCTCGACGCCGCCCATACCGTGACCGTCTACTGGTACGGCAAGCACAAGGCCGCCTCGCTGTTCGGCACCGGCCCGGTGTTCGGCTTCAACGCCCATCAGGGCCTGGGCTGGATCTATTACGGCGGCGGCAAGGAGCTCTATCGCGAGCTGGTGGAAGACATCCTCAAGCTCAACATCGTCGGCTTCTTCGCCATGCCGATGCCGACCCAGCCGCTCGGCTGGTTCAAGCGTCCGCTCAAGAACGCGGGCGAGATCCGCGGCCTGAAGTACCGCACCGTCGGCCTTGCGGCCGATCTGATGCAGGCCATGGGCATGGCGGTCGCCCAGCTTCCGGGAGGCGAGATCGTGCCGGCGATGGAGCGCGGCGTGATCGACGCCTTCGAGTTCAACAACCCGACCTCGGACAGCCGCTTCGGCGCCCATAACGTCGCCAAGAACTACATGCTCGGCTCCTACCACCAGGCGAACGAGTATTTCGAGATCATGTTCAACAAGGCGAAGTACAACAGCCTGCCGAAGGAGCACCAGGCGATCCTGCAATATGCCGCCGAGGCCGCCTCCTCCGACAATTACTGGAAGGCCCTCGACGTCTACTCGAAGGACTTGCAGGAACTGAAGGACAAGGAGAAGGTCAACGTGATCCGCACGCCGAAAGACATCTTCGACGCGCAGATCAAGGCCTGGGACGGGCTGATCGCCGAGCTCAACAAGGATGCCTTCATGAAGAAGGTGATGGAATCGCAGAAGGCGTGGACCAAGCGCGTCGCCTACTACGAGACCCTGAACTCGGCCGATTACGTCACCGCCTACGAGCATCATTTCGGGAAGCTCGAACTCTAGTTCCCGGCTATTCGGCGATCCGGACCGGGAGTCGCGCCTGCGGCTTCCGGTCCGGTCTTGTCAGGGGTGGAGCCCGGAGCCGGATAAATGCGCAAGCTGCTTCTTTTCATCGACTTGATGAGTTCCTGGGTCGGCAAGGCCTTTGGCTGGCTGATCCTGGTCCTGATGCTGGGCACCAGCTACGAGGTCTTCGCCCGCTACCTGTTCAACGCGCCGACGAGCTGGGCCTTCGATATCAGCTACATCACCTATGGCGCGCTGTTCCTCATGGCCGGCGCCTACACGCTCGCGCGCAACGGCCATGTGCGCGGCGACGTGATCTACCGGCTCTGGCCGGCGCGGGTGCAGGCCGGGGTCGATCTCTTCCTCTACATCGTCTTCTTCTTCCCCGCCGTGCTCGCCTTCATGTGGGCGGGCTGGGGTTTCGCGCGCATGTCCTGGATGTTCAAGGAACTCAGCATCTTCAGCCCGGCCGGCATCCCGGTCTTCCCGCTCAAGGCGCTGATCCCGGTGACCGGCGCCTTCCTCGTGCTGCAGGGCGTCGCGGAAGTGGTGCGCTGCATCCTGTGCATCCGCCTCGGTCACTGGCCCCATCGCCTGCACGATGTCGAGGAGATGGAGACGGCAATTCTCGAACAACAACGCGCCCGCGCCATGGCGGCCGGCGACAAGACCTGAGGGACGCCAGATGACCGACCCGCAGATCGGTATCCTGATGCTCGGCCTGTTCATCTTCATCGTCATGCTGGGTTTCCCGATCGCCTTCACCCTGATCGCCATGGGCGTCATGTTCGGCTATTACGCCTATGCGGGGCCGAACCAGCTCGAGAACATCTTCGACAACCGCGTCTTCAGCCTGCTGGTGCAAAAGACATTCGAAGTGACGTCGAGCGACGTACTCACCGCCATCCCGCTGTTTCTCTTCATGGGATACATGGTCGAGCGATCGAACATCCTCGACCGCCTGTTCCATTCGGTACAGGTGGCGGCCCGGAACCTGCCGGGCTCGATGGCGGTGGCCGCGCTGATCACCTGCGCGCTGTTCGCCACGGCGACCGGCATCGTCGGCGCCGTGGTGACGCTGATGGGCCTGCTGGCCCTGCCGGCCATGGTCAAGGCCAATTACGACCAGAAAATTGCCACCGGGGTCATCTGTGCCGGCGGCACGCTCGGCATCCTCATCCCGCCCTCGATCATGCTCATCGTGTACGGCGCGACCTCGGCGGTGTCCGTGGTCAAGCTGTACGCCGCGGCCCTGATCCCCGGTTTCCTGCTGGCCGGCCTGTACGTCGTCTATGTGATCCTGCTCGCCATGGTCAATCCGAAGCTCGCGCCGAAGCTGCCGAAGAGCATGACCGAGGTTCCCTTCGGCCGGGTCGTGTGGATGCTGCTGACGGCTTTTTTTCCGCTCGCCTTCCTCATCCTCTCGGTGCTCGGCGCGATCCTCTTCGGCCTGGCGACGCCGACCGAGGCGGCGGCGATCGGCTCGATGGGCGGCCTGTTGCTGGCGGCGGCGTACCGCTCGCTGACCTGGGGGCGGCTGAAGGAGGCGGTGTATCTGACGGCACGCACCTCGGCCATGGTGTGCTTCCTCTTCGTCGGCTCGTGGACCTTCTCCTCGGTGTTTTCCTACCTGGGCGGCGAGGCCCTGATCAAGGAGTTCGTGCTGGGACTGGACCTGAATCCGGTCACTTTCCTGATCCTCTCCCAGGCGATCATCTTCCTGCTCGGCTGGCCGCTCGAATGGAGCGAGATCATCATCATCTTCGTGCCGATCTTCCTGCCGCTGCTGCCGCACTTCAACATCGACCCGATCTTCTTCGGCATCCTGGTCGCGCTCAACCTGCAGACCTCGTTCCTGACGCCGCCGATGGCGATGTCGGCCTATTACCTCAAGGGGGTCGCCCCGCCCCATGTGCGCCTGACGCAGATCTTCGCCGGCTCCCTGCCCTTCGTGTTCCTGGTCTTCCTCTGCATGCTGGTAGTCTATATCTATCCGCCGATCGTGCTGGGCCTGCCCGACTATCTCTACACGCCACGATGAGCGGGTCGGGACAGGCCGGGGCATGAGCGAACATATCCTCGAGCTCCCCGCCCATGAGGCGGCAAGGCGGATGCGCGAAGGCGCCATCGCCGTGCCCGACTATGCGGAAGCGATCCAGGCGCAGGTCGCCGTGGCGGAGGAGCTGACGGGGGCGCTCGCCTATTTCGACCCGGCCCATCTGGCGGCCCAGGCGGAGCGGGCCCAGGACGGTCACCGGCGGGGCGCGCCGCAGGGGGCGTTGCATGGCCTGCCGGTCGCGGTCTCCGACATCTTCGACACCCAGGACCTGCCGACGGGCGATGGCACCAGGCTGCACGAGGGGCGCACGCCGCGCGCCGACGCCATGGCGGTCGCGCTGCTGCGGAGCGCCGGCGCGCTGGTGCTGGGCAAGACCCGTGTCTCGGAACTCGGCATAGGTGCGGCGCCGGAAACGCGCAATCCGGGCCGCCCGGATGTCGCCCCCGGCTTCGGCTCGCCGGGCGCGGCCGCCGCGGTCGCGGCCGGCATGGCGCCGCTCGGGCTTGGCAGCCAGACGGAAAGCGGCGTGATCGGCCCGGCCAGCCGCTGCGGCATTCATGGCTTCAAGCCGAGCCATGGCACGATCTCCCGGCGCGGCATGCTGCTGCTCTCCGACGATCTCGACCAGCCCGGCGTCTTTGCCCGGCACATTGCGGACATCGCGCTGATAGCAGGCGCGCTCGGCGGCTTCGATCCGGACGATGCCGCGACGCGGCCGGTGGCACGCGCGCCGCTTTTCGAGGTGGCGATGTCGGAGCCGCCGCTGCCGCCCCGCCTCGCCTTCGTGCCGACGCCCTACTGGGAGCGCCTGGGCGAGACCTCGCGCGCGGCCATCGAGGAACTGGTCGAGGCGCTGGAAGGACAGATCGAACGGCTCGACCTGCCAGCGGGATGCGCGGAGGCGGAGCGGCTGCTCGGCCTGCTGGCCGAGACCGACGCCGCGCTGGCGCTCGCCGGCGAGCCGGCCGAGGGCCTGAGCCCGGCGCTCGCCGCGCGGCTCGCTCGCGGCCGGTCGCATGGCGCCTTCGATTACGCGCGGGCGCGCCGCTTTGCCGCCTCGCTGGCGCCAGCGCTCGACGAGGCCTTCTTCGCTTACGAGGCGTTCCTGGCGCCGGCCAGCGCCGGACCGGAGGGCGAGGGGGCCGAAGATGCCGCCTTCTCCGCGATCTGGACGCTGTGCGGCCTGCCCTGTGTTACGCTACCGCTGCTGCAGGACGAACGCGGCAGGCCGATCGGCGTGCAACTCATCGGAGCCCGCGGCAACGACGCAAGGCTGCTCCGGACCGCGCGCTGGCTCGCCACGCGCAGCTTTGACTGAACCGCAAGGAGGCAGAGGCTCCCATGTTCAAGTCGAACATCATCGCTGGCCTGATCGGAATGGCTTTCCTCTGCGCCTTCCTCACCCTCGTCCTTTCCTACATGCGGGTCAAGGAACCGGTAATCATCGGCATCAGCATCATCGTGGTGCTGATGATGCTCTACGACTGGTACCTGTCGATCCGCCAGATCCGGCGCGACGCCGCCGAAAGGGAGAACGAAGAAAGCTGAACGGCCGCCGGCGCATCTTTGGAATTCAGCGGTCAAGCCCGCCCATGCACAGATACTTGATCTCGAGAAAGTCCTCGATGCCGTATTTCGAGCCTTCTCGGCCGTTGCCACTCTCCTTCATGCCGCCGAAGGGCGCCTCGGCGGTGGAGATGATGCCGGTATTGATGCCGACGATGCCATATTCCAGGCCCTCCGAAACCCGCCAGATGCGGCCGATATCGCGCGCATAGAAATAGGACGCGAGGCCGAACTCGGTATCGTTCGCCATGCGGATCGCGTCCTTCTCGTCCTTGAAGCGGAACAGCGGCGCGAGCGGACCGAACGTCTCTTCGCGCGCCACCTTCATCTGCTCGGTGACGCCGGTCAGCACCGTCGGCTCGAAGAAGCGCCCGCCCAGCGCATGGCGCCGGCCGCCCTGCACCACCTTGGCCCCTTTGGCCACGGCGTCGGCAATGTGCTCCTCCACCTTGGCCAGGGCCTTGACGTCGATCAGCGGCCCGAGTTCGACGCCGCCTTCCAGGCCATTGCCCACCTTCATGCGCGAAACGGCCGTGGCGAGCTTCTGCGCGAAGGCATCATAGACCTTGTCCTGCACCAGCAGGCGGTTGGCGCAGACGCAGGTCTGGCCGTTATTGCGATACTTGGAGGCGAGCGCGCCCTTGACCGCCTCGTCCAGGTCGGCATCGTCGAAAACGATGAAGGGCGCGTTGCCCCCCAGTTCCATCGAGGTCTTCTTCACCGTGGCGGCACACTGCTCCATCAGCAGCTTGCCGATCTCGGTCGAGCCGGTGAAGGTGAGCTTGCGCACCTTCGGGTTCGAGGTCATCTCGCCGCCGATGGCGCTGGCCGAACCGGTGACGACGCTGAACACGCCGTCGGGGATCCCGGCGCGTTTTGCCAGTTCGGCGATCGCCAGCGCCGAAAAGGGCGTCTGGGTCGCCGGCTTGACCACCATGGTGCAGCCGGCGGCCAGCGCCGGCCCGGCCTTGCGCGTGATCATGGCCGCCGGAAAGTTCCAGGGCGTGATGGCGGCGCAGACGCCGATCGGCTCCTTGATGACGACGATGCGCTTGTCGGGCTGGTGAGCCGGGATCGTGTCGCCATAAATCCGCCGGCCCTCCTCGGCGAACCATTCGATGAACGAGGCGGCATAGGCGATCTCGCCCTTGGCCTCGGCCAGCGGCTTGCCCTGCTCGCTGGTCATGATCATGGCCAGATCGTCCTGATTGGCCATCATCAGCTCATACCAGCGCCGCAGGATCGTCGCCCGTTCCTTCGCCGTGCGCGCCCGCCAGGCCGGCAGCGCCCGCTCCGCCGCGTCGATGGCCCGCCTGGTCTCGGCCGCCCCCATGGCCGGAATCCGGCCGATCACCTTGGCCGTCGCCGGATCGTCGACGTCGAGCCAGCCACCCCCGTCGGCATCCATCCAGGTGCCGTCGATGAAGCATTGCTGGCGGAAAAGGGCCTGATCCTTGAGCTGCATTCCGTCTCCTCCCATACGCTGGGGCCAGTATAGCCATCCGGCGGCGCCGGGCGGAAGGAAAGCCCCGGCCGGCCGAAACTGTGAAGCAGTTCACAAAGCGCGGCCCGGCCTTCACGGCGTTGTGACAACGCGCACAGGCGTTTTCCGGGTCCTAACCATAATGGAGCCCAGGCCGGACGCGATGAGGGAAGAAGATCAGGGACCGGCCCAGGGGACAGGAGATAACGCCATGACGACGCAGATGAACGTGACATTCGGACAGTCCAGTGGATCGTCGAAGCACATCGTCATCTATGCCTGGGCGGTGGGCGTCGTTCTCTGGCTGGCCACGGCCGGCGCGCTGGCCCTGGCCTGAGGCACGCCAGGTCGATCGGCCCCCGAAAGCCGATACCGGGGGCCGGATTTTCCCTAGAGTTCAGGGCTTTTCAGGGAATAGGAAAGATCAGGCAGGTGGTTGTCCCGTGGGCGAGCAGCCGCCCCTCGGGGTCGCTCAGGCGGGCTTCCGCCGTCGCCACCCGCTTGCCGGTGGACAGCACATTGCCCTCGACCCGCACCTTGCCGGTGGCTGCGGTCATCGCCTTGACGAAATTCACCTTCAGTTCCAGGGTCGTATAGCCCATCCCCGCCGGCAGGGTCGTATGCACCGCGCAGCCGAGCGCCGAATCGAGCAGGGTCGCCGCATAGCCGCCATGGACCGTGCCGATCGGGTTGTAATGGGCCTCCGACGGATAGCCCTCGAAGACCGCCCGCCCCTCGGCGAATTCCACCGGATGGAAATCCAGCAGGATGGCGATGTTGGGCCGCCGCGACGGCTCCAGGGCGAAGATCGTCTGGAAATATTCCAGCCCGCTCATCGACTTCATCCGCGCCCAGTCGGGCGTCGGATCGTTGAAACTGTAGGTTCGCGAAAGGCGGGGGGCGGGCGGCGGCATGGCATTCATGATGGGTCATCCTTCGCAAGCAGGTTGCCAGAGCCTACCCATTCATTCTGAAATGGGAACTGGCAAAAACCGCACCATTGCTATTCAATATTGAATAGATGCTCGATTGGTCCCTGCTCCAGGTCTTCCTCGTCGTGGCCGAACAGGGCAGCCTGAGCGGCGCGGCCCGCCGCCTTGGCGCCAGCCAGCCGACCATCGGCCGCCAGATCGCGGCGCTGGAACGCGCGTGCGGACTGAAGCTCTTCCTGCGCCAGCCGCGCGGCCTCGAACTCACCCCGGCCGGGCAGAGCCTGCGCGAGGCGGCGCTGATGATGGACGAGGCGGCACAGGCGGTCTCGCGCCGTATCGCCGAAGGCAGCCGCGATCTGCGCGGGGAAGTGCGGGTTTCGGCGACGGAGGGGCTGGGCGTGCACTGGCTCGGCCGCAGGCTCGGCCAGATCCGCGGCCGCCTGCCGGGCATCGACCTGAGCCTGGTGATCGACAATTTCGCCGTCGACCTGGCCCGGCGCGAGGCGGACATCGCGCTGCGGCTCTTCCGGCCGGCGCAGAAGCAGCTCAATGCCGAACGGGTGGCGCGGCTTGGCATCGGCATCTATGCGGCACGCAGCTATGCGAGGCTGCGTCCGCTGCCCGCCGCGCCCGATCGACTGTCGGACCATCACCTGGTGGGCTTCGACCCGGCGATGCAGCACCTGCCGCAAGCGCGCTGGCTGCAGGACGTGGGCCGGGGCGGGCGCGTCGTCTACCGGGCCAATTCCATGCTGGCGCAGCACGAGGCGGTGCGTCAGGGGCTGGGCCTCGGCGCCCTCTCCTGCTTCCTGGCCGACCAGGATGCGGAACTCGTCCGCGTCCTGCCCGATCTCACATTGTCGGGCGATATCTGGCTCGTGGTGCACGAGGATCTGCTTGCCGTGCCGCGGGTGCGGGCCCTGCACGAGCTGCTTTCGGAACTGCTGCGTGCCGACGCGCGGGCCTTGGCGGGCAGCCCCGCCATCGGCTAGCCTGCGCATCGAAGGGGCACGGATGAAGGGAACATCGCTACTTTCCGGGGCGGCTCTGCTGCTGCTCGCTGCCTGCTCAGGCGGCGAGCCGCGCGAGGCCTTCGACATCGACGACTGGGAGGGCGATTACCGCATCGCCCGCTCGGGCGGCGATTGCCCGATGCAGATCAACATCCTGACCGGCGCGCTCGCCATGGGCCGGCCCGGCGCGGCCGCCCTGCTGGCGCGCCATTATCGCGACGGCGACTGCCTGCCGCGCGACGAGGCGGAAGCGGCACGGCTGGAACGGCTCTGAGCCGGGCCCGCCCGGCTCACTCCACCGTGACGCTCTTCGCCAGGTTGCGCGGCTGGTCCACGTCGGTGCCCTTGATCACCGCCGTATGATAGGCGAGGAGCTGCACCGGGATGGCATAGAGGATCGGCGCGACGAAGGGCTGCACGCCGGGCAGTTCGATCGAGGCCTCGGCATCGTGACCGAGGCGGGCGATGCCCTCGCGATCGGAGAGGAAGATCACCCGCGCGCCGCGCGCGATCACCTGCTGCATCGACGAGGCGGTCTTGTCGAACAGCGGGTCCGACGGCGCGATGACGATCACCGGCACGTTCTCGTCGATCAGGGCGATCGGCCCGTGCTTGAGCTCGCCGGCGGCGAAGCCCTCGGCATGGATGTAGGAAATCTCCTTGAGCTTGAGCGCCCCTTCCAGCGCGATGGGGAAGCCGGTGCCGCGCCCGATATAGATCACGTCGCGCGCCTCCGAGACCTTGTGCGCCAGTTCCCGGATCGCCTGGTCGTGGCGCAGCACCTCGGCCGCGCGCGAAGGCACCTCGGCGATGGCCGCGGACAGCTCGCTCTCACGCTCTGCGTCGATCGCCCCCCGCGCGCGTGCCACGGCGATGACGAGACAGGCCAGCATGACGAGCTGGCAGGTGAAGGCTTTGGTCGAGGCGACGCCGATCTCGGGCCCCGCCTTGGTCAGCAGAACCACGTCCGACTCGCGCGCCATGGCGCTTTCCGCCACGTTGACGACCGACACCACGTGCTGGCCATGCTCGCGCGCATAGCGGAGCGCCGCCAGGGTGTCGATGGTCTCGCCGGACTGCGAGATGAAGAGCGCCATGCCGCCCTTGATCAGCGGCATGTCGCGGTAGCGGAACTCGGACGCGATGTCGATCTCCACCGAGACGCGGGCAATCTGCTCGAACCAGTATTTGGCGACCATGGAGGCGAGGAAGGACGTGCCGCAGGCGACGATGGTGATGCGCGGCACCGAGGCGAGATCGAATGGGAAATCGGGCAGGCTGATGGTGCGGCTCACCGGGTTGAAGACCGAGTTCAGGGTCTGCCCGATCACGGTCGGCTGCTCGTAGATCTCCTTGAGCATGAAATGCGGATAATTGCCCTTGCCGATCATGGCGCCGGTGAGCGCGGTCAGGCGGATCTCGCGCTGCACCACGTTGTCGGCCTGGTCGCGGATGGTGGCACCCTTGCGGTTCAGCACCACCCAGTCGCCATCCTCGAGATAGGTGATGCGTTCGGTCAGCGAGGCGAGAGCCAGCGCATCCGATCCCAGGAACATCTCGCCATCGCCCCAGCCGACGACGAGCGGGCTGCCCCGCCGCGCGCCGACCAGCAAATCCTCCTCGCCGCGAAAGAGGATGGCGAGCGAGAAGGCGCCGGCAAGGCGCTTCAAGGTCTTGCCCACCGCCTGCACGGCATCGTCGCCCTTGTCCATGTAGGCCGTGATGAGTTGCGCCACCACTTCCGTGTCGGTCTCCGATTCGAAGCTGTAGCCCTTGGCGGCGAGTTCGTCCGCCAGCTCGCGGTAATTCTCGATGATGCCGTTATGGACCAGTGCCAGGCGCCCGGTCATGTGCGGATGGGCATTCTCTTCGGTGGAAGCCCCGTGCGTTGCCCAGCGGGTGTGCCCGATGCCAAGCAGGCCCGCAAGCGGCCGCTCGGCGATGCGCTTGGCCAGTTCCTGGATCTTGCCGGGCGAGCGGCGTCGCTCGATGCCGCCATCCACGATCGCCGCCACACCGGCGGAATCGTAGCCCCGGTACTCGAGCCGCTTGAGCGCCTCGATCAGGCTCGGGACCACGTCCTGCTTGCCGATCACACCGATAATGCCACACATGCAGACGCTCTCCTCAAGACTTGCCCTTGGCCGCCTTCGCGCGGGCGCGGGCGCGCTCGCGGAACCTTTCCGCCCGGTCGGGCCGCGTCTCCTGCGGCGCGCGCGTCAGCGCGACGGCGCCCGCCGGCACGTCGGCGGCGATCGTGGAGCCGGCGCCGACGATGGCGCCGTCGCCGATCGCGACCGGCGCCACCAGCGCGGTGTTCGAGCCGATGAAGGCGCCGGCGCCGATATCGGTGCGGTACTTGCCGAAGCCGTCGTAGTTGCAGGTGATGGTGCCCGCGCCCACGTTCGCCTTCGCCCCGACGCGCGCATCGCCGATATAGCTCAGATGGTTGACCTTGGCGCCGGCCTCGATCAGCCCGTTCTTCACCTCGACGAAATTGCCGATATGAGCCTCCGGCCCGATCCGCGCACCGGGCCGCAGGCGGGCGAAGGGGCCGACGGTGGCGCCGGATTCGATCATGCAGCCTTCGAGGTGGCTGAAGGCGCGGATGAGCACATTGTCGGCCACGCTGACCCCGGGCGCGAAAAAGACGTTGGGTTCGATGGTCACGTCGCGGCCGAGCGCGGTGTCCCAGGAAAGATGGACGCTGTCGGGATCGGTCATGCTGACGCCGTTCTCCAGCGCCGCGCGGCGCAGGCGCCGCTGCAGAATGGCTTCCGCCGCCGCCAGTTCGGCCCGGCTGTTGACGCCGAAGACTTCCTCGGCGTCGCCCTCGACGAAGCCCGCTTCGAGCCCCGCTTCATTGGCATGGCGCACGATGTCGGTGAGATAGTATTCGCCCTTGGCATTGGCATTGTCGAGCCGGCCGAGCAGCGCGGCGAGATGCCGGCCCTCGATTGCCATGACGCCGGAATTGCAGAGCGTGATCGCCCGCTCGTCCGCACTTGCCTCCCGGAACTCGACGATGCGAAGCAGCCTCCCATCCGCCCCGGTCACAAGGCGGCCATAGGCGGCCGGATCGGCGGGACGGAAGCCCAGTACGACCACCGCGGCGCCGGCCCGCCGGCGCTCGAGCATGGCCCGCAAGGTGGCCTCCGATACCAGCGGCGTATCGCCATAGAGCACGAGCACGTCGCCCTCGAAACCGCCAAGCGCCGGCAGCGCCGCCTGCACGGCATGGCCGGTGCCGAGCGGGGGATCCTGCACCACGCCGGTGGCGGGGGCGGCCGCGGCGACGACCGCAGCCCCTTCCGGCGCCGTGACCACGACGACTTTCGCGGCGGCGAGCGCGGCCAGCGTGGCGCGGACATGGGCGATCATGGACCGGCCGCCCAGGGGATGCAGGACCTTGGGCCGCGCGGAGCGCATGCGGGTGCCCTGCCCGGCGGCGAGAATGACGGCGGCGATGGCTTGAGAAGTCATGGAAATACAAGGCCTTGCGTCAGAACTGCCCGGTCGCGGGACTGGCACGACTCTGCCACGGGGGCCCTGCCCCGCCAAGTCTCCGGCCCCCACCGGTGCCCCAAGACTAGGGCAAGTTGGTTAACCAGTGCTTCTGAATCTCCGGGTCTGTTCCAGATAGCGCATGACGTCGCCGGCACAGTCCCGGTAGGCGGCGCTCTCCCGTGGCCCCTGCCCGGCGCATTTCTCGTCGATGAAGGCGCGGTCCGAGGCCGCGGAATAGTCGCAGGCGGCAAGCGGCAGGGCCAGCACCAGGCCAGCCAACGCCAACAGGCGATACATCGACGCTCCCCCTTCTCACCGACAGGAAGGAGACCAGCCTGGCCGGCGATTCTGGCAAGTTCATGTCCGCCGCGAGGGCGCTGGCGCGGGACCTCCGCTTCTGCCAATCTCCGGCCCATGTCGCGCGATGCCATTCTTTTCGACCTGGACGGAACCCTGGTCGATTCCGCCCCCGACCTGCACCAGAGCCTGAACTTCGTTCTGGCACGCCTCGGCCGACCCGCCATTGAGCTGGACCAAGTGCGGGCCATGGTGGGCGATGGCGTAAGGGTGCTGCTCGAACGCAGCCTGGCGGCGACCGGCGGCGGCATCGAAAGCGCGCGTTTCGAGCAGGCGATGGCGGATTATCTGGTCCATTACGAGGCGCATCTGGCCGATCTCAGCCGCCCGTTCCCGGCCGTGCCGGAAACGCTCGCAAGGCTCAGGGCGGCGGGGATGCGGCTTGCCGTCTGCACCAACAAACCACATGCCTTCAGCGTCAGCCTGCTGCGCCAGCTTGGCCTCGCCGACCATTTCGAGGCGGTGCTGGGCGGCGACAGCCTGCCGGTGCGCAAGCCCGATCCGGGGCATCTGCTTGGCACCCTGGCGGCGATCGGGCGCGAGCCGCCGCAGGCGGTGATGATCGGCGATTCCCGCAACGACGTGGCGGCGGCGCGCAATGCCGGCGTGCCGGTGATCGCGGTGAGTTTCGGCTATACGCTGACGCCGCCCCGCGAACTCGGCGCGGACCTCGTGATCGACCATTTCGACGAACTGGCGGACGCGCTGGACCGCCTGTCTTGAGCCTTCAGCGCGGCAGTTCGTGGCCGCGACCCACATTGATCACCAGATCGGCAATGTCGGGATGATGCGCGATGATGCGCCGCTGGTGGCGCTTCAGTGCCTCGACGAGCCTGCCGGCACGGCCGAGCAGCCGGTCGGCCAGCATTACCATGCGCGAGTTCGGCCAGGCGCGCGGGCGGATCTCGAACAGCCGCGCAAAGGCCGCCTCCTCGCTGCCCTCGCGATGCTGGGCGAGCAGGATCGCCATGGCCGCGGTCGAGCGCGAAATGCCCATATGGCAATGCACGAGCAGATGACCGGGCCCGCCCGGTCCGGCCCGCAGTTCCTCGCCGAAGGCAAGGATTTCGGCAAGATGGCTCTCCTGCGGGGGCAGGTAGCCATGATACTCGCCGATCACGTCGTCGAAGCGCAGTTCGAGCCTGCGGCCGTCGCGGAACTCCGCCAGCGCGGCGGGCTTCTCCGCCGCCGGATCGAGGATGGAGAGCAGGTGGCTGACCCCGTCGCCGGCGAATTTCGGCAGTTCCGGGATGCCGCAGACGCTGGTCCGGCACGGCCAGCCATGGGCTGCTCCGGTTTCGGGCACCGCCGTTGCGGCGGGGGCGGGCTGGGCCGGGGGGGCGGATTGGTCGGTCATGGGAACTTTCTGCTTGGATCGGCGGGAAGTTGCAACGGTGCCGGTCACACCAGAGCTGATTGTCCCCTCAATCGGTGAAGATATTGTCGCCATTATGGCAAGGTGCCGCGCTTGACAGTCGGCGCCGGGCGGACTTATAGGATGGCCTCCCTGGCGGGCGATTAGCTCAGTTGGTAGAGCACTGTGTTCACATCGCAGGGGTCGCTGGTTCGAGTCCAGCATCGCCCACCAGCGAAATCAGGCACTTACCCAGGAAACTGGCTTCGAATGTGTTTCCCGGGCGCGAGCGGGCGTGCGCTCCCGCGCCCACCCCCCTGTCAGAGCAGGTCGAAGCCCATGGCCGCGCGCACCGGCTCGCGTACCTCGGCCAGGGCCGAGCCCATGACCCGGTCGATGGTCGCAATGGTCTGCGGGGTCATGGCCGCGAGCACCATGCCCGAATTGGCGCGTGACAGGCGCAGGATCGCCCGGCCGGCCTCCGGCGTGACATCCTGCACGCTGACGCTTTTTCCGACCTCCTTGATCTGACGGGCAATCGCCTTCAGCTCGATCTTGCAGATGCCCCGCAGTTCGGACCATGCATCGCCCGCCTCCCGGCGCGCCGCGCCGAACATCGCCGAGAACAGCGCGTCGGTATCGATATCCGTGAAAGCCAAGGTGCCTCCCCCCAACAAACGATGAAAGACTGGACTCGGAACAGAATTTCCGGCGGACGATAGCAATCATCGGCCGGCCTGGGTAGTGGCTTCCGAGCCCGCCGCAAGGCAGGCTAGCATGGCCGCCTGGACCGGCCGGGTCAGCGCGCGGCGCCCTGCCGCGACCGAAGGGAGCAACTCCGTGAATGCAGCCACCCTCCTGCCGAAACTGCGCGCCGCCCTCGACCGCATCCGGCGTGACGAAACGGACGGGCCGGATTCGACCAACAAGTTCGCCGAAGCGGCGCTCGAACGCCACAAGCAGCAGGGCATGGAGCTGGCGGTCCGCGCCCGCTGGCTGGCGCTCCTCGTCGTCGCGTTCATGCTGCCCATCGTCAATCCAAACTGGAGCGTTCTCTATTACGAGGTTCTCCTTCTCGCGGTGGCCGCCATCGGCTGGATGCAGCGCCGGGTCGCCAGGGTCGGCCGCTCGCCGCTCGAAATCGCCCTGATCTTCGCCGATTTCCTGGTGCTGACCATCGCCGTCGCCGTGCCCAATCCGCTGTCGGTACACGATTGGCCGGTGGCCATGATCTATCGCGAGGGCGGCTTCAAGTATTTCTTCCTGCTTCTCGCTTTCGGCACGCTCGCCTATTCCTGGCGGACCATGCGTGGCATCGGCAGCGTGACGGCCCTGCTCTGGCTGCTCACGCTCGCCCTTGCCTGGTGGCTCTCTGCCGGCGATCCCGCCCTTACCGAGGCAGCGCGGACGGCCTTCGCCGCCATGCCCGATCTGGCGGAATTCCTCGACCCGAACAGCTTTCAGTTCCATATCCGCATCCAGGAAGTGGTAGTCTTCGTCGTGGTGGCCTGGATACTCGCCGCCTCGGTGCGGCGCTCCAACCGGCTGCTGCTGGAGCATGCCGCCGTGGAGCGCGAACGCGCCAATCTCGCCCGCTATTTCTCGCCCAACGTGGTCGAGGAACTCTCGCGCAACGACGAACCGCTCAAGCGCATCAGATCGCAGGATATCGCCGTGCTCTTCGTCGATATCGTCGATTTCACGCGCTTCGCCGCCGGCCGCGATCCGGAAGAAGTCATCGCCGTCCTGCGGCAGTTCCATCAGCGCATGGAAGCGGAGGTTTTCCGCCATGGCGGTACGCTCGACAAGTATCTGGGCGACGGGCTGATGGCGACCTTCGGCACGCCGATCGCCGGACCGGAGGATGCGCTGAACGCCCTGCGCTGCGCCCGCGCGATGATCGAAAGCATGGCAGACTGGAATGCCGGCCGCATCGCGAACGGCGAAAGCGCGATCCGTGCCGGATTCGGGCTCCATTACGGGCCGGCGGTGCTTGGCGATATCGGTGTCAACCGTCTTGAATTCGCCGTGATCGGTGACACGGTCAATGTCGCGAGCCGGATCGAGGCGCTGACCCGGCCGCTCAAGGTCAGCCTCGCGGCCAGCGACGAACTGGTCTCCCGGGTGCGTCGGGAAACCGCGGAAGGCGGCGACCCCGCGCGCGATCTGGTCAAGCATGACGACCAGACCATTCGCGGTCTCGACCGTAGATTCACGGTCTGGACGCTTGCCTGATACCCTTCTCCCGCCCGATGCGGGTCAGAGCATGAAGAGCGAGAGGGCCGGAACGGCACAGGTCAGCACCAGGCCGATCATCATCAGGCCGATGAAAGGCAGGACCGAACGGCAGATGAAGCCGAAGGGTTCCTTGAAGGCCACCATCGCGACGATCAGGTTGAGCGCGACCGGCGGCGCCACATAGCCGATCTGCAGGTTCACCACGACGATCATGCCGAAATGGATGGGGTGGAAGCCGTAGCTCTCGCCGAGCGGTGCGAGCAGCGGCGAGAGGACGATGATCGCCGAGGATTCGTCCATCAGCGCCCCGGCCGCGAGCAGCAGCAGGTTGGTAAAGACCAGAAGCGTGGCGCCGCTGTCGATATGGCTCTTCATCATTGCGACCAGCGCGTGCGGCACGCCTTCGAGTTCGAGGATGTTGTTCAGGCTCACTGCGATGGCAAGAAGGGGCATCAGCGAGCCTTGCAGCTTGATCGTTTCCATAACGACGTTGCCGAAGGCGCGGAGCGTGAGTTCGCGGTGCACCAGCAGTTCGATGACGATCGCATAGAAGACCGACACCGCCGCCGCCTCGGTGACCGTGAACCAGCCGCTATAGATGCCGCCCAGAAGGATGACCGGCATCAGCACCGCCCATACGCCATCCCTGATCGCGGCCAGCAGCTCCGCCACGTCGAAGCGGCTGGTCGGCATGTGCCAGTTGCGCACGACGCTGTAGATGGCGAGCAGGCTGCTGAGAAGCAGCCCCGGGCCCCAGCCGGCAATGAACAGGTCGGTGATGGAGACCTCCGTCATGATGCCGTAGAGGATCATGAGCAGGCTTGGCGGGATGATGACGCCGAGCGTGCCGCCGGCACAGAGCAGGCCGAGCGAGAAGCTCTTGGCGTAGCCATGCCGGAGCAGCGCCGGATACATGATCGTGCCGACCGCGAGCATGGTGACCGACGACGCACCGGAGACGGCGCCGAAGGCGGTCAGGGACAGAACGGTGGCGACCGCCAGCCCGCCGGGCACCGCGCTGGTCAGCGCGCTCATGATCCGGGTCAGTCTCTGCGCGATGCTGCCGCGCGCCATGATCAGGCCGGCAAAGATGAACAGCGGGATGGAAAGCAGCACCTCGCGATCGACGGCGATCCACATGTCCTGGATCAGGAACTCGGGCGAGCTGCGGGTCATGAAGCTGTGCACGTAGGCGAGCGCGCAGCCGAGGATCAGCACGATCGGCTGGCGCAGGAAGACGAGCAGCACGATGCCTATGGCGAGGATCGTGCCATGCATCAGGCAAAGCCCTCTGACCTCTCCTCGAGCGAGGGGTCGATGCAGAAACAGACATAGCGCAGCGCCGCGGACCCGAAGGCCCAGGGCAGGATCAGCTTGAAGGGCCAGACCAGCACGTCCAGGCCCATGCCGCGCTCGCCCTGCTCGAAGGAGATGCCCACGAAATCGGCGGACCAATAGGCGAGATAGAGGCAGATCGCCGCCGACACCGCATGACCGGTGCGCACGATGGCCGGCCGCAGCAATTCCGGGATCAGCGTGTCGATGCTCTCGATGCGGATATGCCGGCCGACATGGGTGGCAAGGACGAAGCCGAGAAAGGCGGAGATGACCATGCCATAGACCGCCGTCCTCTGGGCGCCGAAGATGCCGCTGCCAAAGAACTCCCGCCCGACGATGTCGGCGAAGAGCGCGGCCGCGACCACGCAGAGCGCAACCGCGGCCACCACGGACTCGGCGCGCTGGAGCAGGGTGAGCAGACGACGCATCCGCTCAGCCCGGCCCGGCGGTTCGATCGGCCGGCGCGATCACCCCGCGCTCAGTTCTTCTTCGCCGCGGCGAATTCCTTCTTGCCGGCCTGGATGGCATCGAAGAGTTCCTTGGCGCGCCCGCCATAGGAGGCGACGAGGCCGTCATGGCCGGGAACGACGACTGCGGCCCAGGCGGCCTTCTGTTCCGGGCTCAGCGCATGGACGAAACCACCGCGCGACTTGTGCAGCTCCATCTTCGGGATCTCGTCGTCCTTGACGCGCTTGCGCATCTCGGATGCCGGCATGATGGCGCCGGCGATGGCCTGGCGATGCTCGGCGCTGAGTTCGCTCCAGGCCTGGCGGTTGGCGACGAGGAAGGCGGGCTGGTGGCTGTGCTGGGTGAAAACGTAGTGTGGCGCCGACTTGGCGGCGGGGCCGATCAGGTAGAAGCTGAAGGTGAGGTTGCCGCCATCGACCACGCCCTGCTGCAACGCCGGGTAGAAGTCGGCGAGCGACATGGTGACGCCGTTGGCGCCCAGCCGTTCGTACATCATGCGGTCGGCGGCGGTGGGCGAGATGCGGAACTTCATGCCTTTGAGATTTTCGGGCGCGGTGCAGGCGGTCTTGCAGAAGACGCTGGTCCAGCCGGCCTCGCCGTAGCGGATCAGTTCGAGGCCCTTGCTCTGCAGGATCTGGGCGACGATCGGAGCGGCGTGCTTGTCGCTCACATAGTCCCGTTCCGCCTCGCTCGACCACAGGAAGGGAATGTTGAGAACGCCCATTTCCGGGATGGCCGGGGCAAGGCCGGTGGCGGAGATATAGGCCATCTCGTAGCGGCCGCGCATGACGTTCTGCGCGATCTCCTGCTCGTTGGGCTGCTGGAAGCGTTCGGCGGTGACCTTGCCGCCGGTCGCCTTGCCGACGGAGGCGGCCATCTCGTCGACGAGAATGCCCAGCATGGATGGCGGCGCGACGACGGTGCCGATTTTCCAGGCGCGCTCCTGCGCACTCGCCAGGTCATGCGGGAGGCTCGCTATTCCGGCGGCCAGGATGGCAGCGGCAACAACATGTGCGGTGCGCGACATCGTCTTTCCTCCCCCGTTCCCGCGCTGCGGCGCGAAAATAAATGTTATAAAGACAATAACGATTGTAGCAGGGGTCGACGTATTTGCAAGAGCCTTGGCGGCGCGCGCTCCGGCACTTCAGTAGCGTATGCCGATCGTCTTGCTCTGCGTGTAGTTGGCGAGCGCGGCCAGTCCCTGTTCGCGGCCGATGCCGCTCTCCTTGACGCCGCCATGGGGCGTCTGCACCGGGCTCAGGAACCATTCGTTGATCCAGACCATGCCGGCCTGAAGGTCGCGCGCAAAGCGGAAGGCGCGCTGGATGTCGCGGGTGAAAATCCCCGATGTCAGGCCGAGGCTCAGGCCGTTGGCGATGCCGAGCGCCTCCGCCTCGTCGTCGAAGGCGATCACGGCGAGGACCGGGCCGAAGATTTCCTCGCGCGCAAGCGACATGTCGGGCGTCACCGCGTCAAAGAGCGTCGGCTGCCAGAACCAGCCGCGCGGCTGCCCCTCTGCCCGCGCGCCGCCCGCGACCAGCCGCGCCCCGTCGCGCTCGCGCGCCACGCGCACATGGCCGGCCACCGTGTCGTAATGCGCCCGGGAGACGAGCGGGCCGATATCGGGATTGTCCCGGCCGTTGCCGATGGTGAGGCCACGCACGCGGGCGGCGAGCGCCTCGACGAAGTTCGCATGGATCCGCCGCTCGACCAGCACGCGGCTGACCGAGGTGCAGACCTGGCCCGCGTTGGTGTAGGCGCCGCGCAAGGTCTGCGTCACCGCGTTGTCGAGGTCAGCGTCAGCGAACAGGATCAGCGGATTCTTGCCGCCAAGCTCCAGCACCGTCGGCACCACGCGTTCGGCCGCCATGGCGGCGATCCGCCTGCCGGTCGAGACCGAGCCGGTGAAGGTGATGCCGCGGATCCCGGGATGGGAGGCGAGCGCCGCGCCCACGCTGCCGCCCCCGCCGGTCAGCACATTGACGACGCCGGCCGGGAAGCCTGCCTCGGCGCACAGCTCGCCCAGCAGCAAGGTAGTGAGCGGGGTGTCGGAGGCGGGCTTGAGGACGACGGTGCAGCCGGCGGCGAGCGCTGCGGGCAGGCTGCGGCAGGCATTGGCGAAAGGATAGTTCCAGGGCGTGATGTGCGCGGTGGCGCCAAGCGGCTCGTGCACCGTGAAGCTCGCCGCATTGTGGCCGACCGGAACGGACTGGCCGAGATGCTTGTCCACCGCGCCGGCGTAGTAGCGGCAAGTGCGCGAGGAGCGCGCCACGTTGGCCAGGCTCTCGCGCAACGGTTTGCCCATATCGAGCGTCTCGAGCGCCGCGATCTCCTCCCGCCGCGCGTCGATCAGGCCGGCCAGTCGTTCGAGCAGTTCGCCGCGCCGCTCCGGCGCCATGCGGCCCCATTCGCCCTTCATCGCCCGCTCCGCCGCG
The DNA here is from genome assembly GCA_026126165.1 of Alphaproteobacteria bacterium. GTDB lineage: Bacteria > Pseudomonadota > Alphaproteobacteria > Ferrovibrionales > Ferrovibrionaceae > JAHCJQ01. The sequence goes on along the minus strand of JAHCJR010000008.1, from coordinate 41,383 downwards.
TCGACCGCGCGCGCGACATCCTCAGGCTCCGCCACCGCCACCGCCGCGATCGGCTCCTCGGTCGCCGGGTCGAAGGTCTCGAATACACGCCCCTCCGCGCCGTCGCGCCATTCGTTGTCGATGAAAAGCCTGTTGCGAATCGCCATCGCCATCTGGTCCCTCACCCGAGGAGGCCGCCGCCATCCACATCCTGCACCGCGCCGCTGACATAGCCGTTCGTCATCAGATGCAGCGCGGCGAGGGCGATATCCTCAGGCTCGCCCACCCGCCCGACCGGCAGGGCCCTGGCGCGTGCGGCGAACATGGCCTCGCGCTGCGCTTCCGGCATGGCATCGTAGGCGCCGGTGCGCACCAGGCCGGGCGAGATGACATTGACCCGGACCGGCGCCAGCTCGCGTGCCAGTTGCCGCGCTGCCGCCTCGATGGCGGCGTTCACCGCTGCCAGGCCGACATGACCGGGGATGATCCTGCGGCTGGCGCCGCCGGAGAAGAACGTGATCGAACCGTCACGGGCCAGCGCGCCGGCCAGTTCCCGGACCAGTCGCAGGGCGCCGAACAGCTTGACCTCGAAAGCCTGCCGCAAGAGGTCGAAGTCGAGTTCGGCGAGTGGCCGGATCGTCTGCACCGCCGCGCGTGACTGAGCCGTGATCAGCAGATGGTCGAGTGCCGGAATCGCGCGGCCGGCTGCGGCGATGGAGCCGGCATCGGCAAGATCGAGAACCAGCGTCGCCGCTCCGGTTCCCAGACGCTTCGCCGCCGCCGCCAGCCGCGCCTGGGACGAACCGGCGATGGTCACGCGGGCCCCCGCCTCCAGCGCCTTGCGGGCGATCGCCTCGCCCATGCCCGAAGCACCGCCCACCACCACCACATGCTTTCCGGCCAGTACCGTCATGTCCGCTTCCCTCCGTCACCGGCTTGGCAAGGCCGGATTGATTTGTTATTGTGAGCGTAACAATACTTCCCGCCAGGCTGCAACATGCTTCTGACGATTGAATGGACCAGCCGGTGATCGCACCCAGGATCGTTCGCGCCGCCGATGCCGCGCCGCATCCGCTGCACGGCGAGGGCACGCTCTTCCGTCTCATTTATCCGGCGACGGTGGGCTCGCGGCAGCTCTTCGTCGGGCTGGCGGTCGTCCCGCCGGGGCAGGCGCCGCATGTCTTTCACCGGCATGGCGTCGAGATCGTCGGCGACATGCGGCTCGAATACGCGGCCGATTTCGAGGAATTCTATTTCCTCGTGGAAGGCCGGGGACTGATGCAATGGAAGGACGCCGCCGGCAGCATCGCCGAGGCGGAAGTCGCGGCAGGCGATGCCGTCTTCATGCCGCCGGGCTGCGCGGAGCATCGCATCTTCAACTCCGGCTCCGCGACCTTGCGGGTTCTCTATGGTGGAACGCCGCCGGCACGGGTAAGCAGGATCTCGCCATCGACGGGGGAAGGACACTGACATGGCCAGGATGACGGCGGCGGAGGCTGTCGCCCATTTCTTGAAGAAGATGGGGACCAGGCGCTACTACCTCTATAACGGGCATGCCAATTGGGGCCTGCTCGATGCTCTCGAATACAAGGCGAAGATTCCGGGAATCCGCACCCGCCACGAAGTGCACGCCATCCATATGGCGGATATCGAATGGCGGATGCGACGGGAGCTGCCGATCCCGGTCACCTGCACCACCGTCGGCCCTGGCAACTTCAACACGATTCCTGGCATCGCCGAGGCATTCTACGATTCGACGCCGATGCTCTGCCTGATGGCCGGCGGACCGACCAAGTGGCTCGGCCGCGGCGGCATCCAGGAAGTCTACCGCTTCGGCGACGACGAGTTCCTGCAGATCTTCAAGCCCATCGCCAAGCATGCGGTGATGACGATCCGGCCCGACACGGCGCTGCAGTCGGTCATGCGCGCCTACAAGACGGCGATCACCGGCCGGCCCGGCCCGGTCGTGGTCTACATGCCGCTCGACGTGCAGAACACCCCGGTCGAGATCGACATGCCGGAGATCGAAGGCTTCGTCACGTCGCTACGCCAACCCGGCCCCGACCGGGCCGGTATCGAGGAAGCGGCGCGGATGCTGGCCAAGGCCAGGCGGCCGGTGATCTATGCCGGCACCGGCATCGCGAACGCGCGGGCCTGGGCGGAGCTTCGCGAGTTCGCGGAACTGTCCGGCATCCCCGTGGCGACCAATTTCGGCGGCAAGGGCGGCCTGCCCGAGAACCACCCGCTGAGCCTCGGTGTCGTCGACCGTTCCGGCACCGGCCATGGCGTGCGTGCCGCGACCGAGGCGGACGTCTTTCTCAATCTCGGCGCGCGCTTCAACGACCTGAACACCGCCGGCTGGTCGTTCTACGATTTCGGCGGCCGGCAGAAGCTGATCCATGTCGATATCGACCCGGGCGAGATCGGGCGCGTCTATCCGGCGCGCATCGGGCTGGTGAGCGATGCGCGCAAGGCCCTGGCCGGCCTGATCGAGGCCTGGGGCGCGCTCGGGCTGAAGCGCGACGGCAAGGGCTGGCTCCGGCGCATCGCCGGCTGGAAGCGCGACTGGCAGAAGGAAGTGCGCGCGATCGTCACATCGGACATCGCGCCGATGCACTATGCCCGGCTGGTCAAGGATGCGTCCGACGTGGTGAATGCCATCGACCCGATGACCTCCGTGGTCTGCGATACCGGCTTCATCATGAACTTCCTGCCGGCATTCTACGAGCTGCGCCACCCCTGGTTCGCCACCAACAACCAGCAGTTCGGCCAGATGGGCTTCGCGCCGCCGGGCGTGGTCGGCGCCGGGCTCGAACGGCCGAAACATCCGGTCCTGGTCTGGGTCGGCGACCAGTCCTTCATCCATACCGGCCTGTCGCTCGCCACCGCGACCGAATACGGCGTCGGCGGCGTGGTGATCGTGCTCAACAACAAGACGATCCAGGCCGAGGTCGAGGGTGCGCGGACGAAGTTCGGTCGAAGTGTCGGCGATTTCTACCGCATCGAGGCAAGCGGCGAGCTATGGAACCCGGATATCGGCCGGATCGGCGAGGCGCTGCGCGCCAGCGTCTTCCGCGTGGAACGTCCGGACCAGTTCAGGCCGGCGCTGGAGAAGGCGCTGAAGTCGCGCAAGCTCTGCATCCTCGATGTCGAGGTCAGCAGCGAGGTCAAACGCTACGCCGTGCCGCTGGTGCTCAAGCATGGCACGATGCCCTTCCCTTACGACTGGAACATGCAGCAAAAGGCCAAATGAGCGCGCATTCGCTCGACCCCATCTTCCGGCCCGCCTCCATCGCCGTGATCGGCGCCTCGGAAGGCGTGTCGGCCACCGGCGCGCCCAAGATGGGCGCTGCGGCCCTGCGCCATCTGCTCGAGCACCGGTATCCGGGCGCGATCTATCCGGTCAATCCGCGCGGCGGGCCGCTCATGGGCCTTGCGAGCTATCCCTCGCTCGGCGCCATACAGGGCTCGGTCGACCTCGCGCTGATCCTGCTTCCCGTCGATGCCTGCCTCGCCGCCATCGACGATTGCGTAGCAAAGGGCGTGAAAGGCGCCATCGTCTTTACCTCCGGCTTCGCGGAAGCGGGCCGCACCGAGTTGCAGGAGGAGATGGTGCGCCGCGCCCGCGCCGGCGGGATGCGTCTCGTAGGACCGAACACGGCGGGCTTCGTCAATGTCGGCGCCGACATGGTGGCCAGCATCTCCATGGTCTGCCAGATCAACCCCTTCGCCAGGGGACCGATCGCGTTCGTGACGCAGTCGGGCGCGCTCGGCGGCTCGATGCTCGGGCGCGGCATGGACCAGGGCATCGGCTTCAGCGCCTGGATCTCCACCGGCAACGAAGCGGATATCGAGACGGCGGAGTATGTCGACTACCTGCTCGACCAGCCCGAGGTGAGGGTGGTCGCCCTGTTCCTCGAAGGGCTGCGCGACATCCCGCGCATGATCGCCGCCGCCGCCAAGGCCGCGCGACTGGCCAAGCCAATCGTCGTCTACAAGACCGGACGCTCCGCCGTCGCGGCGGAGGCGGTCGCCTCGCATACCGGGGCGCTGGCGGGCTCCGACCGTCTCTTCGATGCCTTTTGCCGCCAGCATGGCCTGCTGCGCGTCGATGATGTCGCCATGCTCTTTCCCGTCGCCCTGACGCTTGCCTGGCTGGAAGGGAAGCTGCCGGGCGGGCGCCGCATGGGCGTGATTTCGGCCTCGGGCGGCATCTGCGGCGTGGCGGCGGACGAATGCGCGCGCGCCGGCCTCGAACTGCCGGAGGTGAGCGAGGCGACGAAGGCGCGCCTCGCCCGGTTCACGCCGCCTTTCGCATCGCTGCGCAATCCCATCGACGTGACCGGGCAGATCCGATCCTACGAGACCGGCTACCAGGACACCGTGCGAACCCTGCTCGCCGAACCCTATATCGACGGCTTGCTGCTGCTCGTCACCATGGTGGCGGAACCGCGCGCAAGCTTCTATGGCCGGGAGATTTCCGCCCTCGCCGCCGCCGCGAGCAAGCCGGTGATCGTCGCCTGGACCGGCGCGCTTTCCGTCGCCACCGAAGGCTTTCCCATGCTCGGCGCGAACCGGGTGCCGCACTTCCTCTCGGTGCGCGAGGCGGTGGAGGCGATGGCCATGCTGGTGCGCCATCGCGCCTTTCTCGAACGCGCACGCTTGCGGGAGCGCGCGCGGTGAGCCGGCCGGCGGAAATCGTCGGCAGGGCGATGCGGGCGGGCCAGCATGCGCTCTCGGAGTGGGATTCGAAGCGGCTGCTCGCCGCCTATGGCATTCCGGTGGCAAAAGAGCGTCTCGCCGCCTCGCCAGATGAAGCCGTCGCCGCGGCGGATGAGATCGGCCTGCCGGTGGCGATCAAGGGATGTCACTGGACCTTGCAGCACAAGACCGAGCTCGACCTCGTCCGGCTTGGTCTCGGCGATGCCATGTCCGTGCGAGCCGCCGCCGGAGAGATCGCCGCGCGCCTGCCCGAGGGCGGCGCGCTTCTGGTGCAGGAGATGATCGGTGGCCGGCGCGAACTGCTGATGGGCCTGACGCGCGATCCGCAGTTCGGCGCCTGCGTCAGCATCGGCGTCGGCGGCATCTTCGCCGAGCTGCTGCAGGATGTGACCTTCCGCGTCGTTCCCTTCGACCGGCTGGAGGCGGCCTGCATGCTCGACGAACTGCGCCACGGGGCGATCCTCGGGCGATTTCGCGGCATGCCCGAAGTGGATCGCGGGATCCTTGAGGGGTCTCTGCTCGGTCTCTGCCGCCTGGCGCAGGAGTTGCCCATGATCCGCGAGGTCGACATCAACCCGATGATCGTCGCCGGCGACCGGCCGATTGCGGTCGATGCGCTCGTCATCCTGGAAACGGAGTGAGGATGTATCCGAAAAACCAGCTCTTCATTGCTGGCCGCTGGCGCGACGGCGGGGCCGGCGAGACCCTGCCGGTGCTCAATCCGGCGACCGAGGACGAGATCGGCAGGTTTGCCGTGGCGACCGAGGCCGATCTCGACGAGGCGCTGAGGCGGCGGCAAAGGCTTCGGGAGACATGGCGCAAGGTGCCGGCGGTGGAGCGCGCCGCGCGACTGCACCGGGCGGGCGCCATCCTGCGCGAGCGCGCCGAGGAGATTGCCCGCGTCCTGACGCTCGAACTCGGCGCGCCGATCGCCGCCGCCCGCATGGAAGTGATGATCGCCGCCGACGTGTTCGACTGGTCGGCGGGCGAGGCGCGGCGGGTCTATGGCCGGCTCATACCCTCCCGCTTTCCAGGCGTCAGGCAACTTGCGGTTCGCGAACCGGTCGGCGTGGTTTTTGCCGCCTCGCCCTGGAACATGCCGGTCATCTTTCCCTCGCGCAAGATCGCCGAGGCGCTGGCTGCCGGATGCGCCATCATCGTCAAGCCCGCCGAGGACACGCCCGGCTGCGCCACGCTGGTCGTGCGCGCGCTCGAGGATGCGGGCATTCCGCCGGGCGTGGTCAATCTGGTGACCGGCGATCCGGGGTTCATCTCACGCCACCTGCTCGCCTCGCCCGTGGTCCGCAAGCTTTCCTTCACCGGCTCGGTTCCCGTAGGCAAGCAGCTCGCCGCGCTGGCGGCCGCGCGCATGATCCGCTGCACGATGGAACTGGGCGGGCACGCGCCGACCATCGTCATGGACGACGCGCCGGTCGAGCCGGTCGCCTTGATGCTGGCCGAGCGGAAGGCGCGCAATTCGGGCCAGGTCTGCAATTCGCCGACCCGCCTCTTCGTTCAGTCGGGCGTCTACGAGCGTTTCCGCGCGGCCTTCGCCGAGGCGCTGCGCGCGGTGCGCATCGGCGATCCCCTCGATGCCGCGACGCAGATGGGCCCGCTGGTGAACCGGCGCCGGATGCGCGCGGTCGAGGAGCTGGTGGCGGATGCGCGCCAACAAGGCGCGCGGCTTGCCGGCGGTGACGGGCGCATCGGCAATCGCGGTTTCTTTCACGACCTAACACTGCTCGACCAGGTTCCCGACACGGCACGCATCATGCGGGAGGAACCGTTCGGCCCGGTCGCTGCCCTGCAGCCCTTCGACCGGCTCGACGAGGCGATCGAGCGGGCAAACCGGCTCCCCTTCGGCCTCGCCGCCTATGCCTTCTCCGCCTCGCGGCGCAGTCTCGACGAACTGGCCGAGCGGCTCGAGGTCGGTCTGCTCGGTCTCAACCACTGCAACATCGCCGCGGCCGAGACGCCATTCGGTGGGGTCAAGGAAAGCGGCTATGGTTCGGAAGGCGGCAGCGAGGGGATCGAAGGCTATCTCGTGACCAAGTTCGTCACCGAGGCGCCGCCGCCCGCGTGAGGATCACGCCGGATTGCGCCGGAAAAGCCCACTGGCGATCCGGTTCTTCATGATCTGCGTCGAACCGCCGCCGATCTTGAAAGCGCGCACGTCGCGCAGCATCCGCTCGAGCGGCAGTTCCGAGGAATAGCCGTAGCCGCCATGAAGCTGCATGGCGGCGTCCACAACCTCGAAGGCCGCCTCGCCCGAATAGGCCTTGGCGATGGCTGCATTGTGCGCCCCGTCCGGATGTGCGGCGGCGAGCTGCGCCGCGGCGCGGTAGATGAGCAGGCGCATCGCATCGACCTTGACCGCCATGTCAGCGAGCATCCATTGCAGGCCCTGGAAATCCGCAAGCGCCTGCCCGAACTGCCGCCGCGTCTGGACATGAAGGGTGGCGAGCCGGAGCGCCTCGTCGGCGATACCGAGGCACATGCCGGGATTGAGCACGCGCGCCTGATTGAGGCCGCTCATCAACCGGCCGAACTGGCCCGCCGGCAGCAGCATGCTGTCGGCGGGAACGCGGCATTCGCGCAGCACCACTTCGGCCGAAGCACCGCCGCGCAGGCCCATATGGACGTCGCGGCGCCCGAGCGAAAGGCCCGGCGTGTCACGATCGACGATGAAGGCAGTGACCCCGCGCGCGCCGGGAGCATCGCCAAGGCGGGCGAAAACGATGAAGAACCCGGCCACACCCGCTCGCGTGATGAACTGCTTGGTGCCGTCGAGCAGATAGTGGCCATTGCCATCGGCGCGCGCCCGGGTTCTGAGTTCCGTCGCCGCCGAGCCGGCATCGGCCTCCGTCATGGCCCAGGCGCCGACGAAGCGCCCTTCGGCGAGGCCGGGCAGGTAGCGCTGCTTCTGCGCCTCGCTGCCCATCGCCTGCAGGATCTCCGCCGAGACGCAGTTGGCCAGGATGAAGGCAGCCGTCGCGGTGCAGCCGCGCGCCACTTCCTCGATGGCCGCGACCGCGTGCACGACGCTGCCGCCGGCCCCGCCAAACCGCTCCTCGATCGTGATGCCGGCGAGCCCGTGCAGGGCCAGGTGCCGGAGATTCTCGACCGGCGCTTCCGTGGTGCGGTCCCAGTGCGCGGCCTTCGGACGGAATACCTCGTCGGTGAGGCGGCGTGCCGTCTCGCGCAGCAGAAGCAGTTCCTCGGGTTCGCGGAAATCCAAGACGACGTCTCCCCGGAAGGCCGACGGGATAATTGTTATTGATGTAACAACAATTCGCTCTCTAGCCAAGCCGTTTGTAGAGCGTGCTCAACCTGACCTTGCTCAGCTTGGCGACGAGATCGGATTCCATCTCGGAGTAAAGCGAGGATAGGATCGGCCGGACGCCGCAGATATTGTCCCAGCCATCGAAGCTCGCACGCAGCCCCAGCGAGAGCAGCGGCTGGTCGTCCACGGCGAGATAAAGGTCCTTGAGCGTGATCTTTTCCGCCGGCTTGGCCAGAACCACCCCGCCGCCGGCACCGCGCAGCGAGCGCAGCAGCCGGGCCTTGACCAGGGCGGCCACGATCTGGCGGACCCGCGCCGGATGATCCTTCAGCGCGTCCGCGATCGCGTCGGTGGTCAGTTGCTGCGGGTCCTTCGCCGCCACATAGCTCATGATGTAGGCGGCGGAGACCAGCTTGGTGGAGCGAGACATCGGGCGGAAGCCTGGCCGGTGACGAACGAGGCAATCTGTGACTAGAATCGCCGGGACGTCAACATGGCGAATCCGGAATGAAGCGACGAACCGAGAAGAAGCAAGCAGGTACCGGCCGCCTCGCGGGCAGGCTTTGCCTGATCACGGGGGCGGGCGGAGGTATCGGTCGCGCGGCGGCCCTCGCCCTGGCGCGCGAGGGCGCCACCGTGATCGCGAGCGACGTGGACGAAACGGCGGCCGAGGAGACGGCGGAGGCCATCCGCGCCGCGTCGGGCGCCGGCATGCCGGTCGAACTCGACGTGGCGGACGAGGCGTCCTGGGAAGGCTGCCTCGCGGCAATCGCCGCGGCCCACGGCCCGCTCGACGTGCTGGTGAACAATGCCGGCGTCGCCATGGGCGGTCCGCTGGTGGACATGACGCTCGACGACTGGCGCTGGACCATGGGCGTCAATCTCGACGGCACGTTCCTCGGCGTCAAGCACGGCATCCGCGCCATGCGGGCGCGTGGCGGTTCCATCGTCAACGTCTCCTCGGTCCTGGCGCTGGTCGGGCGGCCGCTGATCGGCGCCGTGGCGGCGAGCAAGGCGGGAATCCTGGCGCTCACGCGCACCGCCGCCCTTGAATGCGCGGCGCGCAAGTACAATATCCGCGTCAACGCCGTGCTCCCCGGAGGCGTCGATACCGGCATATTCCACAGCCAGAGCTGGTGGCCGAACCTGCGCGCGGACCGCGGCCGCGAGGCCGATGCGAGACGCGACATCATCTCCGACACCCCATTCCAGCGTCTCGGCTCGCCGGACGAGATCGCCAGCGCCATCCTTTTCCTCGCATCGGACGAGGCCAGTTTCATTACCGGCGCCTCCCTCGCGGTCGATGGCGGCTATTCCGCCGGCTGAGCAGCGTTCGTCCGTACCGGGCATCGGGCTTGCACCTGAATTGTTATTGATGCTATAACTTACTCCTCACGATCGAGGAGGCGCCCGGGGCATGGCCGAGTCCGTTGCATCTGACGCAGCGACGCAGCAGCGGCCGATCCGACCGGGGCTCTTTGTCGAGGCGGGCGAAACGCGGGAGCGCCCTCGCCTGCTCGGCAGCCGCTGCCGGAAATCGGGCCAGCTCTTCTGGCCGGCGGAGCGGATGAACCCGGTCACCCACGAGAGCGGCACCATGGAGCCAGCCGAGATCGAAGGCGGCGGCCATATCGTGTCCTACACGGTGGTGCAGCGCGGACTTCCCGGCTATCCCTCGCCCTATGCCATTGCCGCGATCCAGCTCGATGCCGGTCCGTCCCTGATCGCGCAGCTCGAGGACTGGCAGGGCGCGGCGCTGCGGACCGGCATGGCGGTCCGACTCGTCATCGGCACGATCAAGACCGAGCGCGACGGAACGCGCGTGACCGGACCCAAGTTTCAGCCGGTCGTCGACGCATGAGCGAGGTCTATGTCATCGGCGCCGGCATGACCCGGTTCGGCCCGCAGCCCGAAGCCGGCGTGCATGACCTCGCCTTCGACGCAGCCTGGGCGGCACTCGAGGAAGCGGGGGTCGAGCCCGGAAAGGTCGATATTGCGTTCGCCGGCCATGCCTACCAGGGCCCCTGCTTCGGACAGAAGGTCCTGATGCGTGGCGGACTTACCGGCATGCCGATCCTCAATGTGGAGAATGCCTGCGCGAGCGGCGCGTCCGCCGTGCTTGGCATCGTGCAGGCTATCAGGTCGGGGGCGGCGGAGATCGGCATCGCGATCGGGGCCGAGAAGCTCTCGACACCGGCCGGCGGCTTCCTGCCAACGGTGGCGGACGATCTCGATTCCTCCATGGGGCGCGTCATGCCGGCGGCTTTTGCCATGCAGGCCCGCCTGCACATGGACCGCTATGGAACGACGCGCGAGCAGATGGCGATGGTGGCGGTCAAGAACCGCCGCAATGCATTGCGCAATCCCCGTTGCCACATGCAGAAGGAAGTCACCATCGAGGAGGTCCTGGCAGCGCCCATGATCGCCGACCCACTGACGCGCCTGTCCTGCTGCCCGGTCTCCGACGGTGCGGCGGCTTTGGTCATCGCCTCCGCGCGCGCGGCGCGGAAGTACAATCCGCGGCCGGTGCGCATCGCCGCCAGCGTGCTGGTCTCGGGCCTGCGCACGCCGCACGGCATCGTCGACGACAAGTCGGAAATGTCGATCCGCGCCAGCCGCAAGGCGTACGAGGCGGCTGGCCTCGGCCCCGACGACGTCGATGTCTGCGAAATGCACGACCCTTTCACCATCGCGGAGATCATTCATTACGAGGATCTCGGATTCTGTGCGCCCGGCGAAGGCGGCCGGTTCGTCGAGGATGGCCGGAGCGCCATCGGCGGCGCGGTCGCGGTCTCGCCCTCGGGGGGACTGCTGGCGAAGGGGCATCCGCTGGGCGCCACCGGCGTCGCGCAGATCGCCGAACTCTACTGGCAGCTTCGCGGCGTCGCGGGCGGCTATCAGGTCCCCGGCGCGCGCGTCGGGCTTGCCCACACGGTAGGCGGCGGCGTGAGCCAGCTCGAATCGGGGGCCTGCGGCGTGCATATTCTTGTGGCTTGATCCGCATGGAAGACACGATCACCCTTGACCTTGCCGACGGCATCGCGATCCTGACGCTGAACCGGCCGGAGCGGATGAATGCCCTGAATGCCGCGCTGAAGACGCGCCTCGGGGAAGCCATCGGGGAGGTCGCGGCAAACGAGGCGGCGCGCGTGCTCATCCTCACCGGCGCGGGCGGCAAAGCCTTCTGCGCCGGGGCCGATATCCGCGAACGTGCGGAGAGCGAGCAGGGCCCCGCGGACTTCATGGAAAGCCAGCGCCGCACCCATGCGCTGTTTGCCGCGATCGCAGAGCTACGCAAGCCGGTGATCGCCGCGCTCAATGGTGTTGCCCTTGGCGGCGGACTGGAGATCGCGCTCAGTTGCGACTTCCGCATCGCGGCGCGGAGTGCGAGGCTCGGCCTGACCGAAGTCAATCTTGGCGTCGTTCCGGCAGGCGGCGGCACGCAGCGCCTGGCAAGGCTCGTCGGCACGGCGGCCGCCAAGCGGCTGATCATGACCGGGACCATCCTCACTGCCGAGCAGGCGCTGGCGCTCGGGCTCATCGACGAGGTGGTTGCCGACGATGCGCTCATGGCACGCGCCCGTGCGCTGGCCGATGAACTGGCGGCGAAGCCGCCGCTGGCGCTGCGCTTCGCCAAGATGGCGATCGACCAGGGCGCGCAGACGGATCTGCGCTCGGCGCTGGAATTCGAGCTCTATGCCGCATCCATCCTCTTTGCCAGCGAAGACCGCAAGGAGGGCATGCGCGCCTTCCTCGAGAAGAGGAAGCCGGTATTCAGGGGCAAATAGGACCGAGGGAGAGGCAGGAATGGATCTGGGCTTGAGCGGCAAGATCGCATTGGTGACGGGCGCCGGCCAGGGCGTCGGCCGGGCGATCGCAAGGACGCTTGCCGGCGAGGGGGCGAAGATCGCCGTCAACGATCTGGTCGGCGAGCGGGCCGCGCAGGTCGCTGCCGAGATCGCCGCGTCCGGCGGCGATGCGCGGGCTGTACCCTGCGACGTCACCGATCTTGCCGCGGTACGGCAGATGGTGACGGAAATCGAGCGCGAATGGGGACGGATCGACATCCTCGTCAACAATGCCGGCGTCCTGCCGGAGCGCCGCTCGGGCGAGATCGGCATACCCGCCTTCGTGGGTTCCGACCCGCGACACTGGCAGAAATTCGTCGATCTGAACTTTTTCGGCGTGCTGAACTGCGTCGAGGCGGTGGGCAAGGGCATGCTCGCGCGGCGCGGCGGCAGGATCGTGACCATCGTCTCCGATGCCGGTCGCGTCGGCGAAGCGCGGCTCGCGGTCTATTCCGGCGCCAAGGCCGCCGCCATCGGCTTCACCAAGGCGCTGGCGAAGGAACTGGGCAAGTCGCGCATCAACGTCAACTGCGTCTCCCTCTCGGCCGTGGCGCACGAGGCGCCGATGGCGGACTTCCTGCGCCTCGACGCGACGCCGGAGAACAACGAGACGCTTGGCAAGGTTCTGCGGCAATATCCGATCGGCGAAGGCCTCGGCAGGCTCACCCATCCGCAGGATGCGGCCGATGCGGTGGCATTCCTCGCCTCCGCTCGCGCGGAGTACATCACCGGGCAGACGCTGTCGGTGAACGGCGGCTATGCCATGCCCTAGTCTCACGCGGAGCTCGCATGGGGAGGATCGTTCGACTGCACCGGCTTGGCGGACCGGAAGAGCTGCGCCTCGAGACGGCGGAACCGGACGGCCTGCGCGCCGGCGAAGTCCTTATCCGGGTGCAGGCCATCGGCCTCAACAACTCGGAGGCCCAACTCCGCCGCGGCGACTATCCGATGCTCAAGGCAAGCCTGCCGACGCGCATCGGGCGGGAATGCACAGGTATCGTCGAAGCGGCCGGCGAGGGCGTTGCCATGCCACGACCGGGCGCGCGTGTCTCGACGATCCCCGCCTTCGACGTCCAGCGGCACGGCGTCTATGGCGAATGGTGCATTGTGCCGGCGGTGGCGACGGTGCCGGTCCCCGCCGGTCTGCCGGTCATCGAGGCTGCCGCCATCTGGCAGCAATACCTCACCGCTTTTGGCCCGCTGGTCGAGCATGGCCGGGTCGCGGCCGGCGAGACGGTGCTGGTGACCGCCGGCGCATCGAGCGTCGGCCTCGGCGCCATCCAGATGGCGCGTCTGCTGGGCGCGCGCGTCATCGCCACGACGCGCTCGCCCGGCAAGCGCGAGACCCTGCTGCGCGCCGGCGCTGAACAGGTCGTCGTCACCGGCGAGGAGGACCTGGCCGGACGGATCGGCGAGATCACCGCCGGGCGCGGCTTCGACCTTGCGCTGGATCCGGTCGCCGGTCCCAATCTGGCGGCGCTGGCGGAAGCGGCGGCCACGGAAGCGCGGATTTTCCTGTATGGCCAGCTTTCCGCCGATCCGGCGCCCTTCCCCCTCATCCCGGTGCTGCGCAAGGGCCTGACGCTGCGCGGCTATACCTTGTGGGAAATCACCCTGAACGCGGCGCGGCGCGAGCGCGCCATCCGCTTCATCCTGGAACATGTCGAGGCCGGCCGACTGCGCCCGGTGATCGACCGCGTCTTCCGCCTGGACGAGATCGTCGAGGCTCACCGCTACCTCGAATCCGGCCGCCAGGCGGGAAAGATCGTGGTACGAACCGATGGATGGAGCGAATGAAGATCATCGCCATATCCCGCCGCCAGCCCGGCGCCAGCCTGGAACGCATCCAGGCCCTCCAGGTGGCGGAGGCGCGGGCGGTCTGGGCGCTGATGGGCGCGGGCGTCATCCGCGAGATGAATTTCGATGCGGACCGGCCATGCGCCATCGTGACGCTGGAGGCGGCGAGTGTCGCGGAAGCGGCCTCGCATCTCGCCACCCTGCCCATGGTCCGCCAAGGGCAGATCGACTTCGACTATTATTCCGCCGGGCCGTTCCGTCAGCTCGAAAATCTGTTCGCGACGTGATGCCATGCTCTACCACATCGACGTCGACATCGATTATGCAGCACTTGGCGAGCGGCGCGAGGACATCCTCCGGAGAGAATGGACGAGAACCGCGGAGCTGATCGAACGCGGCATCGCGATCGCCGAATGGCGCAAGGCGGACGGGCAGGGCGTCATCGCCGTCTGGGACTGCGAATCGCACGAGGCGCTCAATGCGCTCCTGCGCGAGCTGCCGATCTCGCCTTATCTCAAGTCGGTGCGCGTGCTGGCGCTGGTCGAGCATCCGCTCTGGCCCGGCGGCAGGTTGCGCCGGGAGACCAAGGGAGAGAAGAACCCATGATCTACCTGCTGGACGTGAAGATCGATTACAACCTCGCCGGCGACGGACTGGCCGCCCTGCTCCCGCTGGAATGGGAGCAGACAAGGGCGCTGTTCGAGAGCGGGCGGCTTCTCGGCATCTGGCGCAAGGCGAACGCCAAGGGCGTCATCGCCATCTGGAACATGCCGAGCCACGAGGCGGTCACCGAGCAGATACGCAAGATGCCGCTCTACCCCTACATGAGCGAGATCGAGGTCGTCCCGCTCGTCGCGCACCCGAAGTATCCTCAGTTCTGCGAGCCGCCGGCAGCCGCGCGCACCTCGCCGAAGTGACGCGCGACGAAATCGCGCACCGTCTGCCTGTAGCCTTCGATATCCTCCGCGCTGCTGCGCCGGCCGACCGGTGCGAAGTGCAGGTGGCCAAGCATTTCCATGTCGCAGAACTCCATGGTGCCCATGTCCTGCGCAACGCGGATCGCCTGCATCTTGCCGCTCTCGTCGAAATGCGCCTGCGGCGAGCCCGAACTCGAGATGATGACGGCGCGCTTGCCGCGCAGCGTCCCCTGCACGCCGCCGGGCGCGTAACCGTAGGCGAAGCCGAGCGCGAAGACCCGATCGACATAGCCCTTGAGGATCGCCGGCCGGTCGATCCACCAGATCGGATGGACGAAAGTGACGATATCGGCGCGGCGCAGATACTGCTGCTCGACCCGCACATCCTCCGCGACATTGCCGGTGAGATTTCCGGTGATGTCCTCGGCGCTGGCCACGGGGTTGAAGTTCATGCGGTAGAGATCGCGCAGAACGACCTCGTGGCCGCGGCGGGCCACCTCCTCGCAATAGAGCTGGCAGATATCGCGGGTGAAGCATTGCGGCTTCGGGTTGGCGAGCACCACAAGAACGTTCATGCGCATCATCCCGTCGCTCAGGTCACCAGAAGTCCGCCATCGAGATCGAGAACCGCGCCGGTAAGATAGGTCGCGGTCATGGCGAAGATATAGCCTTGCGCAATCTCGGCCGCGCTCGCGGCCCGCGCGATCGGCAGGCGCCCCGTGACATGCGCGAAGAAAGCCTTCTTCTCCTCCTCCGCCAGGTGATCGTAGGCGCGCGTATCAGTCAGGCCAGGGGAAACCACGTTGACCCGGACCGGCGCGATCTCGCGGGCGAGCTGGCGCGCCATCGCATCGACGGCGGCGTTGCTGGCGGCAAGCACCGTGTGGTTCGGCAATCCCTTGCGCGAGGCCACGCCGGAGGTGAAGGTGATGGAACCATCTGCCGATAGCAGCGGAAGGGCGGCCTGCGCGGCATGGTACTGCGCCCAGAACTTGCCGGCGAAGAAGCTCTCCGCCGCCGCCTTCGGCATCTCGGCCATCGGCTTCGCCACGCCGAGGCGGGCGGCGGAGGCCGAGGCCGTGACGACAAGGTGATCGAAGCGTCCGATCCTTGCCAGTGCCGTCGCGATCGCCGCCGGATCCCGCGCATCGGCCGCCTCGCCACGCGTCCCGCCGCCGAGCGCCGCAACGGCACGGGAAAGCGTCCCTGTATCGCGGCCGACGATCGCGATCTCGGCCCCGGCGGCGCGCGCCGCCTGCGCCACCGCATGGCCGATACCGGCACTCCCGCCAACGACGACGACCCGCCGCCCCTCGAGCATTCGTGATTCTCCTGGTCCGTTCGGGACGTCCGCATCGTCCCGCTAATTGTTATGCATTGAATAACATATCAGGCCGGCGGGCGCTGTCAATTCGTCGCGGGCGGAACGGCATCTCAGCGAGGCAGCTTGTCGGCCTCGCGCAAGACTTCCTCGGCGATGCGGAAGCTGTCGACGGCTGCCGGCACGCCGCAATAGATGGCGGATTGCAGCAGTGTCTCGCGGATCTCCTCGACCGTGCAGCCGTTGTTGAGCGCGCCCTGCAAATGGATGCGCAGCTCGTGCGGGCGATTGAGCGCGGTCAGTATGCCGAGACAGAGCAGGCTGCGCGTGCGCGCATCGAGGCCTTCGCGGGCCCAGACATAACCGTAGGCCGCCTCTTCGGAGAGCTGGCGCAGCGGTGCGTTGAACTCGTTCGTCGTTTGGTCGCGGGCGTCGCAGTATTCGTTGCCCAGGGTCTGCCGCATGATCCGGCGGCCCCGATCGCGCCTGGTCATCTTCCTTCACCTCGGTGCTTGGTTCCTGAATTTTCCGCCGGTCCGAGAATGCCGCGCAGGCTCGCGCAGACCTCTCCGGTCATGTCGTCGTCGATGTCATGATAGGTGACGAGCCGGAAGGCGCCATCCGCCGCGATCTGGATGCGGATGCCGCGGGCCTCCAGTTCCGATCGGAACGCCTCGGCATCGAGGCGTTCGTGCCGCAGGCGTCCGCGCACGATGTTGGTCTGGACGCTGGAAACGTCGATGTCGACACCCGCGCAGCCGGCCAGCACCTCGGCAATGCGCCGCGCGCGTGCATGATCGTCGGCAAGCCGACCAACCATGGTCCGCAGTGCGACGAAGCCCGCCGCCGCCAGCATCCCGACCGGTCGCCATCCGCCGCCGAGTTGCTGGCGCAGCCGCGTCGCTTCGCCGATGAACGAGGCCGGACCGGCCAAAATCGCCCCGGCCGGTGCGGCCAGTCCCTTGTTGAGGCTGAAGGCGACGCTCTCGAAGGACCGCGCCAGATCGCGCGCCCCGCAGTCCAGCGCAACCGCCGCATTGAAGATGCGCGAGCCATCGAGATGCATCCAGCAAGAGCCGGCGACGGCGCGCGCCTCGGCATAATAGTCGGCGCCATTGGCGATGCCGCCGGCCTTGTTGTGCGTGTTCTCGAGCACCAGCATGGCCGTCCGCGGCTGCTGGAGCGTGCCGGGATGCAGCGTTTCGGCGATCTGCGCCGGCGGGATCCGCCCCCGCTCCGATGGCAGGGCCAGGGCAAGCGCGCCTGCGATGGCCGCAATGGCGCCGGACTCGGAATTCAGCAGATGGCTGGCGGCATCGAGGATCACGGCCTCGCCCCGGCCGGCCACGCACATCACGGCAAGGAGGTTGGCCATCATGCAGGTGGGCAGGAACAGCGCATCCTCCTTGCCCAGCATGTCGGCGGCCAGTTCCTCCAGTCGCCGCTGATGCGGATCATCGCGCGGGCCATAGCCTTTCTCGCCGGTCGCTGCCTCCGCCATCGCCGCCAGCATGGCCGCGGTCGGCGAGGACAGAAAGTCGCTGCGCAGATCGATCATGCCTGCGGCTCCGGCTCCGCGATCAGGTTGTTGTAGCGGTCGACGCACAAGCGCCATCCGGGCGGCAGAACGAGCGTGGATTCCCGCTCCTCGACGATCGCCGGACCTGTGCAGCTACTGCCGGGCCCGAGGCGGTAGCGGTCGTACACCGGCACCTCCACGTTTCCCGATGTTTCCCGAAAATAGACTTGTCTTTGTCCGGTGCGCGCCTCCTCCGCGCCACCGGCAACCTCCGCGAGGGGCAGGCGGAAGGCGGGGTCGGGTCCGCGGACCTTGAGCAGCCAGGTCACCGTTTCGATCTCGCCGGAAGTCTCCGTCCGGCCATAGGATGCCCGGTAGGCTGCTTCGAAACGCGCCCGCAGCTCCTCGCTCCTTCCCTGCTCGAGTATGGCCAGCGGCACCTCGAACTCGACCTGGTATCCCTGCCCCGCATAGCGGGCGGCGCAACGACACTCGACCATCGTCTCCGCTGCGCCGACGCCCGCTTCGCGTAACAGCGCCTCCCCCTGGCCGCGCAGCGACGAAAGCGCGGCAAGGACATTCGGGAAGCGCAGCTCCGACAGGCGACAGACATCGGACTGCACGAACTCGAAGGAGATGGGCGCAGTCAGGAAACCGAAAGCCGACGCCACGCCCGCACCGCTCGGGCAGATCACCCGCCGGATACCCAGCCGCCGCGCGATCGAGAGGGCATGTACCGGCCCGGCGCCGCCAATGGCGATCATCGTGTAGTCGGAGAGCCTCTTGCCCATCTCGAGGGCATGGATCATCGCCGCCTGCGCCATGTTCTCGGTGACGGTCTCGAAGATGCTCCGGGCCGCCTCGGCAAGTCCGAGACCCGCCGGCTCCCCGACATGGCGCATGATCGCCCGCTCCGCCGCCGCGAGATCGAGCGGCATGTCGCCGCCGAGGAAACGGTCCGGCGCCAGGTATCCCAGCACGAGATCGGCGTCGGTCACGGTCGGTCGATCCCCGCCCAGCCCATAGCAGGCCGGTCCGGGCCTGGAGCTGGCGCTTTCGGGACCGACCTGGGTGAAGCCGAGACTGTCCAGTCCGGCGATGCTGCCGCCGCCGGCACCGATCTCGATCATGTTGACCACCGGCACCTTGAGGGGGAGGCCGCTGCCCTTCTTGAATCGCCAGACGCGCGCCACCTCGAACTCCGTGGTCCGCACGGGGCGCGAATCCTCGACCAGGCACGCCTTCGCCGTCGTGCCGCCCATATCGAAACAGAGCACCCGATCCTCGCCCAGCAGACGCCCGATCAGCGCCGCCGCCTGCACGCCGCCGGCCGGGCCGGACTGGACGAGACGAATGGGAAAGCGCTGCGCCGCCTCCGGATGCATGGTGCCGCCATCGGAAAGCATCAGATAGAGCCGGCCCGGCAGGCCACGCTCGCGGATTCCGTGCTCGAGCTCTCCCACATAGCGGTCGAAGAGCGGCTGCACATAGGCATTGCAGAGCGTGGTGTTGGTCCTCTCATACTCGCCAAGTTCCGCGATCACCTCGGAGGAAACGGCGATCGCCGCTTCCGGAAGATACCGCCTGACATGATCCCGCACCGCCTGTTCGTGCGCCGGGTTGCGGTAGGAATGAAGCAGGCAGATACCAACCGCCTGGATGCCGCGATCGCGCATGACGCGCAGCGCCTCGCCCAGGGAATCGAGGGAAAGCGGCTCGATCACGCTCCCATCGGGACCAAGTCGCTCCGTCACCTCGAAACGGAGATCGCGCTCTACGAGAGGCGGCGGCATCTCGATTGCGAGGTCGTAGGTGTCGTAGCGCATCTCGCGACCGATCTCGAGGACGTCACGGAAACCGCGTGTGGTGATCAGCGCGATCGACGCCCCCTTGCGTTCGATCAGAGCGTTGGCCACCAGCGTCGTGCCATGGATGACCATGCCGACATCGGCCGGCGCCACGCCCGCTCTTGAGAGCAGAAGGTCGATTCCCGTCAGCACGCCTTCCGAAGGGTCGTCCGGCGTGGTCAGGACCTTCTCTTTCCAGAGACGGCCGCTGGCCGGCTCGTAAAGCGCGAGGTCCGTGAACGTGCCGCCGATATCCACGCCGACGCGCATCCGCTCACCCGACATTCCTGCGACCCCCCTCCCCGCGCCCCGGTGCCGGACCGGCCAGACCCAGTCGCAGGTCTCTCTCGACCGCGCGGGGGGCCCGCGTCTCGGGCGGAAAGAGGCCGCCGCCGCCAGGCGTCTCGAACGTCACCTCGTCGCCGCGTGCGAGCGACTGGATGGTCTTGGCGGGTATGACCTTGCCGTTCATGAGGTCGCGGCCCGGCCGGCCCGGCTTGCCGCCGAGCAGTCCGCGCGGCGGATTCTTCACCCGTTCGTGCCGGATGGTCATGACGATCGGATCGTCGGATTCCGAGCGGAACGAGATACGCTGTCCCAGGCCGCCCCGCTGCCTGCCGGCGCCGCCGGAATCGGGGATCAGTTCCTTTCTTGTCACCAGCATCGGCGTGGTCGTCTCGAAGGCCTCGACCGGCGTGTTCGAGACGTTGGTCGGAAAGGCGAGACAGGAAGGGCCGTCGCTTCCCGGGCGCGCGCCGTAGCCGCCGGTCATGAAATACATCCGCACGAACCGCCGCCTGGTCTTAGGCTCCACCCCTTTGAAGTAGACACTCCAGCCGGGCGCGCCACTGTCGGCGATGACCCTGTCGGGCATGATCCGGGAGAGCGCACCCAGCACCACGAACGGCAGATAGTGGCCGGTCAGATGCCGGGCCCAGACCGGCGCCGGACGGGTCGCGTTGACGATGGTTCCCTCGGGCGCCGTGACGCTGATCGGGCGCAGCGAGCCGGAATTGTTGGGCGTCATCGGGTCGAGAACGCATTTCAGCGCATAGGCGGTATAGGCATAGGTGAAGTTCATCACCGAGTTCACCGCCTTGTCGATCTGCGGAGAGGTGCCGGAGAAGTCGACGCGGATATCCGAACCGGCGATTTCGATCTCGGCGCGGATGCGAAGCGGCTCTTCGAAGCCATCGCTCAGAAGCTCGTCGGCATACCGACCATCGGGCAGGCGCTCGATCGCCGCCCGCATGGAGCGCTCGGAGCGGTCCAGAATCTCACCCGTGATCTCGTCCAGCGTCTCGAAGCCTTCCTCGCGCAGCAGCCGTTCCACCCGCTCGACCGTGGCATCGTAGGCGGCGAACTGCGCGCGGAGATCGCCGATGGTTTCCGCGGGCTCGCGCAGGTTCTCCGCGAGCATGTCGAAGAGAAGGCGGTTCTCCCGCCCCTCCTCCATCACCTTGGCGACCGGAATGCACATCCCTTCCTCGAAGCAGTCCCGCGCATGCGGCGAGGGTGCGCCGCCGATATCGACGGTGTGGAAGACACTGCCCACATAGCCGATGATCCCCCGCGGCCGGAATAACGGGCGGATCATGGTCACATCGTTCAGGTGCCCCGACCCGAGCCAGGCGTCGTTGGTGATCAGCACGTCGCCCGGCGCGAGGCTTTCGGGCGGGAACTTTGCAAGCATGGCCGCCAGCGTGCGCGGCATGGTGCCGATGAAGGACGGAACGCTGCGCGTCGATTGCACGAACTGCCGCCCCTGTGTGTCCATGAGCGCCATGGCCATGTCGCCATTCTCCCGCACGACGGAAGAGAAAGACGTGCGGATGAAGGTCTCGGCCACTTCGTCCATCAGCCCGCACATGCGCCGCCAAAGGATGCCGAGCTGGACCGTATCGAGCCTGGTACTCATGCCGGAACCCCGAGGCTGTCGCGATAGACCGGCGCGAACCATTCCGGATAGCCGAGCTCGCCGCGAACCAGGCGGCCATAGAGCGTGGCGATCTCCCGCGTCAGCTCGCCCACGCCGCCGTTCCCGACGCGGAATCCGTCGATCTCCGAGACGGGTACGATCTCGCTGGCGGTGCCGCAGAGGAACACCTCGTCGGCCATGTAGAGCTCGCTGCGGTCCACGTCACGCTCCTCCACCGGGACGCGGCAACGCTGGCGGGCGATCTCGAGCACGCTGTCGCGGGTGATGCTTTCGAGGATGTCCGAGGTAACACCCGGCGTCACCAGGCGATTGCCGCGGCGCAGGAACACGCAGGAACCGGGCGCCTCCGCCACGTGCCCGGAGGAAGAAAGCAGGATCGGCGTGTCGTAGCCATCATGCTTTGCCTGCAGGCTCGCCAGACGGCCGTTCTGGTAATTGGAGGCGCACTTCACGCGCGGCGGCATGGCATCGTCGGAAATGCGCCGCCAGTTGGAGATGGTGGCCCGCACGCCGCCCTGTCCGATGCTGCGTCCGGGGCGGGCGAGCGATGCGATGGCCAACTCGATCGGCGCGGTGGTGAACATGTTCGGCCCCTCGGAGACGTAGGCCAGCGCCCGTATGTGCACCTCGTCCTTCTGCCCATTCGCGCGAACCAGTTCGCGGATCCAGGCCCGGATCGTCTTCGGCTCGAGATCGGTCTGGAAACGCATGACCTTCATGGAGAAGGCCAGGCGCTCCAGATGCTCGTCGAGCCGGAACAGCAGGCAGTCGTCGTAGTGTTTGCTCCAATAACCACGGATTCCCTCGAAGACCGTAGCGCCGTAGGTGATCGCCGGGGCAAGGACATGCACCCTCGCCTCGGCGTAAGGCACCAGCCGGCCATTCATGGACAGATATGCGGGAGCGGACACCTATCGCCTCTTACTTCTTGGCCAGGCCGAGGTCGGCCAGGGCCTTGCCCATCTGCTCGTAGTCCTGCTTCACCTGAGCCGTGAAATCGGCCGAGTTGCCGTAGAACGGCGTGGCATTGATGCGATCGGTGAGTTCGCGGAACTTGTCGCTCTCCACGATCTGCTTGAGGGTCGCGTTCCACTTGGCGACGACCTCCGAAGGCAGACCCGCCGGGCCCACCAGGCCGTAGAAGATGGTCGGGCTCAGGGGATAGCCAAGCTCCCGGTAGGTCGGCACGTTGGGCGCGCCCTTGACCTTGACCGGTCCGGATTCGGCGAGCAGGCGGATTTCGCCATCCCTGAGCGGCCTTGCGTAATCATCGACCACGACCGCCTCGATCGAGCCGCCCATGAGCGCGAGCAGAGCCTCCGCGCCGCCATTGACCGGCACCAGGGTTGCCTGCGCGCCGGCCGCGCGCAGCATGGCCTCGGTTGCCAGATGCGGGCCGCCCTGCGGCGCGCCAACCGCCCAGCGCAGCTTGCCGGGATTGCTCTTGGCGAAAGACAGCGCGTCCTGGATCGTCTTGAAGGGACTATCCGCCTTCACCGCAAAGGGTGCATGGGTCACCATGTAGCGGCCGAGAAAGGTCAGGTCCTTGCGCGGATCATAGGGGACATTGGCGACATGCGGGCGGACGATGATCGGACTGGCCGTGATCTGGGAGAAGGTATAGCCATCCGGCGCGGAGCTTGCGACCGAGCCGATGCCGATGGTTCCGCCCGCGCCGGGCCGGTTCTCCACGACCACGGGCTGGCCCAGTATGTCCTTGGCCATGTCGGCGATGAAGCGCGTGGTCAGATCGCTGCTGCCGCCCGGATTGTACGGCACGACCAGCTTGATGGCCTTGTTCGGATAGCCGGCCTGCGCCTGGGCGAGAGAAGTGGCGGCGAGAAGCGCCGTGACGATGGCGAGACTCCCGGATACGACGTGGCGGATATTCATTTCTTTCTCTCCTGTTTCAGGTTGACTGGGATCGTGGCTGAACGACGGCGAGAATCTGGCGCGCCAGCGGAAGAAGAAGCAGGAGCACCGCCACGACGAGAAGGGAGAGGGCAATTGGCCTCTCCACGAACACATACGGGCTGCCATAGCCGATCAGCAGCGCCTGCCGAACGGATTTTTCGAGGATGCCGCCCAATACGAACGCGATGAGCAGCGGCACCGGATCGAAGCCCGTGCGCCGCAGCACGTAACCAAGGACGCCGCAGATCATCGCGACCGCGACATCGACCATGTTGTTGTTGATGCTGTAGGCGCCGACCGCGCAGAAGAGCAGGATGCATGGCGCCAGGATCCGCGTCGGCACGCGCAGCAGCGACACGAACAGCCGCACCATCGGCACGTTCAGGATAACGAGCATGATATTGCCGAACAGCATGCTGGCGATGACGCCCCAGAAGATGTCGGGGTGGTCGGTAGCAAGCCGCGGCCCTGGTGCGATTCCCTGGATCATCAGCGCGCCGAGCACCACGCCCATGACCGCGTTTGGCGGGATGCCGAGGCTGAGCAGCGGCACGAACGCGCTTTGCGCGGCCGCATTGTTCGATGCCTCGGGCCCGGACAGCCCCTCGATCGCGCCACGCCCGAACCTTTCGGGCTGGCGCGCCAGCTTCTTTTCCAGAACGTAGGAGGCGAAGGTCGAAACCAGCGCGCCCGCGCCGGGAAGCAGGCCGAGAAAGAAGCCGAGGAAGGAGCCGCGCAGGATCGGCCATCCCGAACGCGACCAGTCTTCCCGGTTCGGCAGCAGCTCGCGCAGGCGGCGGGGCGACTGAATGACCGCGCGATCTTCTTCCCTCTGGCCGGCCAGCATCAGGATCTCGGAGACGCCGAACAGGCCGATGGCAATCACCGCGAGGCCAAGCCCGTCCGTCAGCGTGGCGATGCCGAAGGTGAAGCGCTCCTCGCCGGTGACGAAGTCCTGGCCGATGGTGGAGAGCAACAGGCCGAGCGCGATCATGGCCATGGCCCTGAGCGAGGACGCGCTCGAGATCATCACCACCATGACCAGCCCGAGCACGACAAGCGCCGCGATCTCGACGGGTCCGAAATGATAGGCCGCACGGGCCAGGACGGGACCGACGATCATCATGCCGAGAACCGCGATCAGCCCGGCGATGAATGAGGAAAACGCGGCCATGCCAAGCGCCGGTCCTGCCCTGCCGCGACGCGCCATCTCGTAGCCATCGATGCAGGTGATCACCGTCGAGGCTTCGCCCGGCACCCGGATCAGGATCGAGGTTATGGAGCCGCCATACATGGCACCGTAATAGATGCCGCCCAGCATGATGACGGCGCTCGCCGGCTCCATATGGAAGGTGATGGGCAACAGCAGCGAGATGGTCGCCGTCGGCCCGATGCCGGGCAGCACGCCGACCGCCGTTCCAAGCGCCACGCCGATGAAGCAGAAGAGCAGGTTCGCCGGCAGCGCGGCATGGGCCAGGCCGCCGAGGATGCCAGCCATCGCTTCCACGACCGCGCCCTAGCGCCCGAGCAGCCGGTCGATGACCGGATCGGGAAGCGGCACGTCGAGCGCCAGGCGGAACAGCGCGACGGTTGCGAGCGCAATGACGAGCGAGAGGGCGAGACTTCGCGGCGCGGAGATACGTTCTCCGATCGCCAGGACGAGCACGAGCGCCGCGATGAAGCTGGCGGTGGTTCCCATCAACGGCGGAGCCACGCAGAGCAGGCCGGCCGCGCCGGTGTAGCTCACGAACCTCGGCCAGACCGTCGCCGCGCCGTCTTCGGCAAAGGCGCGCGCGCGGCCGAGCGCCGGCACGGCAGCGAATGCCGCCAGCAGCACCGAGGCGGCGAAAGGCATCAGCCCCGGTCCCGGCGTCGGTCCGATCCACAGGCCGAGCCGGTAGCCGCCGACGGCGCCGAAGATTCCGGTCAGCACCAGTGTTGCGGCCACCAGCCGGCCCATAGCGGCGACACTCGGCATCCCCGAACCTCCCCCTGCGAGTAAGTTTGTTATGACATCATGATTATGTCAATGGCGCCGATTGCCATTGCCGGGCCGCATCGGATAGAGTGGTCGGCAACTACTCGGAATGGCGGCGAAGTGACCTGGCGGGCGCATGGAACTGGATGGAAGACCGCTCTACTTTCGCGTGATGCGCGACCTGTCGGACCGCATTACAAACGGCGAGTTCCCTCCGGACACGCCGATTCCGACCGAGCAGGATCTCTGCCGTCAGTATGAGGTGAGCCGCATTACGGTTCGGCGCGCGATCGAGCAGCTGGTGTCGACCCACCTTCTGGTGCGCCGGCGGGGCGTCGGCACGTTCGTTCGCAGGCGTTCCGGCAGCGCCAAGGCGCTCCGACTTTTCGGCAATCTGCAGGATGTCCTGACCTTCGACCAGAGCCTGAGCTATCAGGTGCTCAGCCGGGGCAAGGCGCGGCCGCCGCGTCAGATCCAGGCCGCCTTCGGGACCGCCCCCGGCGAGGGACTCTATTCGATCCATACCTTGAACCTTCTCGACGGCGCGGCCTATGCGGTATCACGCTTCTATTTCGCGCCGCAGCTTGCCGACATCGTGGCGAAGATCGGCATGAAGGACGAAAGGCCGCCGGTGCGCTACCTCGAACAGCTCGCGGGCATACGCATCGAATCCGGCGAGCAGACCATCGAGCCATCGAGCGTGCGCGGCCAGGCCGCACGCCTGCTCGGACTCAAGCCGGGGACACCTGTGCTCAGCACCTTCCGCTGCTATTTTGCCACCGGCCATCGCCCGGTCGAGGCGGTGCTGGTGCAGTACCATCCCGACCGCTACAAGTTCGACGTGCAGCTCCTGACGCCGGGATCCGTGATGCGCTCCTGAAACGCTCTAGCCCATCCACTGGCTCACCGGCGCGGCAGCCTCCTCGAGCGGCTGCATGATGATATCGACCAGACAGGGGCCGTCATGCTGTGCGGCCCGCCGCAGGGTTTCGCGAAGATCCGCCGGGTCGGCGACCTGGTAGGACTTGACGCCATAGGCCTCGGCCACGCGCGCATGGTCGGTGCGCGTGAAGTCGACGGAGAAGTAGTTTTTCCTGTAGCCGGCCTTCTGGCTCGCCTTGATCCAGCCATAGACCGAGTTGGAGGCGACAATCATCAGGAGCGGCACACCGAGCCGCTTGATGGTCTCCAGTTCGCCAACGGTGAAGCCGAAGCTCCCGTCGCCCATGATCGACACGCATTTCGCGTTCGGCCGCCCGAACCAGGCACCGGTGGCCGCCGACATGGAGTAGCCGAGCGCACCATGTGCCCGGTTGGTGAGGAAGTTCCGGCCCGGCTCGAGGAAGTCGTAGTAACCGGAAACATAGGGGCATGGCGTACCGGGATCGGCCACGACGACGGCATCGCGCGGCAACACCGCGTGCAGGTCGTGGAGGAACCGTTCCGGGCGGATCGGCAGTTCGGCGGAAGTGGCGAGACGGCCGAACTGTTCGCGCTTGCCGGCTTTCGCCCTGGCGGCGACCGCCAACCCGTCTTCGGCGCTCGCCACGCGCTCTTTGCGCCGCGGCTCCAGCGCGGCGGCGAGCGCCGCAAGCGCGAGCCGCGCATCGGCGACCAGCGCCACATGCGTGCGATAGTTGGCGGAGATCACCATCGGATCGATATCGATATGGATGATTTTCACATCGCGACCGGGATGACGCCAATTCTCCGTGGTGGTCGAGCCGGCGCGGCAGCCGACGAATACGACCAGATCGGCGAGATCGACCACCTCGCGCGTCGCCATGATGCCGCCATTGGCGCCAACCACGCCGACGCAGAGCGGATGTCCCTCCGACAGGCTGCCCTGACCGCTCACGGTCGTGCAGACCGGTGCGTTGAGCAGCCCGGCCAGCGCCGCGAGCTGGTCCATGGCGCCGGAGGTCACCACGCCGCCGCCGCAGATGAAGACCGGCAGGCGGGCACCGAGCAGCGCCTCCACCGCCCGCTCCACCTCCAGCGGATCGGGTGCCGTCCGCGAAGCGGGGAAACTCTCGTGGCCCGGCTGTGCCCAGAGGCTTTCGGCCGGCACCGTCTGTTTCATCACGTCGTAGGGCACGCAGATATGCGCCGAGCCAGGCCGTCCGGTGGTCATGGCGCGGAATGCGGCGCGCACCGCGTCGGGAATCTGGTCGGCGCGGTCGGCGACGCCGTTCCACTTTGTGAGCGGCCGATACATTGCCTTCTGGTCCAACTCGGTCAGCGGATACTTGCCGCGCGAGGTGACCGGAACGTCGCTCGTGATGCCGAGGATCGGAATGCAGGACTCATTAGCCTCCACCAGGCCCGGCGCCAGATAGGTGGCGCCGCCGCCGCTCGGTCCCTCGCAGATGCCGGGACGGCCGCTCACGCGCGCATAGCCGTCGGCCATGTAGGCGGCGCTCCGCTCGTCGCGGGTGAGGATATGCGCCATCCCGTGCTCGAGCCGGAACAGCGCGTCGTAAAATGGCAGGCTGGTGTCGCCGCAGAGGCCGAATATGTGCTTCACGCCGTTAAGCTGCAGCATGCGCACCAGCGCTTCCGCTCCGGAATACTCGTTCATGATTCCTCTGGCTGTGTTTGCCCGCAGATCGGGTGTACGGGATACAATTCAGTATACATAGTCACGCAGATTTCGCCAGCACCTCGCTCGCGCCGCTAAGTGACGCGCGGCAGGAAGTCCACGCGCTGGCCGAGCCTGATTCCCAACTCGGCGCCACTGAGCCGGCGCGCGGCGCGGATGATGATATTCTGGTGATTGGGCATATGGGTATCGTCGTATCCGCCAATCTCGCCGACCGACAGGCTTTCACTAAGGACCTGATCGCCGACGGCCATGATGCCGCCGGACAGGAACTCGACGAATCCCAGATAGGCCACGGCGTCGACCGCACGGCCCGGCGCGGCGGTCTCATCGGTCAGGATCAGCTCGTGCACGTCATAACGTCGAATGCAGCGCGTCGCCTGGCGGATGAGCTGCAGGCCGCGGGCCTCCAGCTTCAGTCGCATCACGCCGACGAACACCGCATGCAGCGGCGATCTTGGATAGTCCGGCAGGATCGCGGTGCCGTCAGGATCGAACCGCTCCATGGACCGACGTCCGCGAACCTGCCGCCTCAGCGCGCCAGATGCACCGACTCGAAACTGTCATTCACGCCGAGCGCCGTGGTGATGATGTTCTTGAAACGGTTGTTGTAGAGCGTCGGCGTCTTGACCTCGAGCAGCCAGACTACCGGCATGTCCTCGGCAAGGATCTTCTGCACCTCCGTGTACATCGCCTGCCGATCGGCATCGGATGTCGCGGCGGCGGCGCGGGAGAAGAGTTCATCCACCTTGGGGTTCTGATAGCCCATGGTGTTGTTGAACATCACACCTTTGCGGATGTTGGTCGAAATGTAGGTGCGCGCCACGCCCACCGCAGGATCACCGAACTGCTGCGTGCGGTTGAGGGTGAGCTGGTAATCCCAGTTGGAGACGCGCTGGATCCACGCGGCGGAGTCCATCGGTTCGAGATTGACATTGACGCCGACCCGCTGCAGCGACTGCTTCACGTACTCCGCCATACGCCGCCAGGACTCGTTGATCGGCGGCGGGATGAGGCTGAGCGTCACCCGGCTACCATCGGCGCCGCGCTTCAGCCCCATCTCGTCGAGCAGCGCCTCGGCCTTTTTCGGATCGTAGGGATAGGGCTTCATGTCGGCGGCATGGAATCGCGTACCCGATGCGACCGGTCCGTTCGGCACCTTGCCATTGCCGAACCAGATGCGCTCGTTGATGAAATTGCGGTCGATCGCATACATGAGCGCCTGACGGAACCGCTTGTCGTTGAGCGGCGCGACGCGGTGATTGATCTCCATCCACATCAGCGGCGAGGCGAATTCCGATCCGCGGTTGGTCGCGTCGATGAACGGCAGCGCGGCAAGGCGGCTGACATCGAACAGCTCGACCGTGTCCGGTCCGGCAACGTCGACCTGCTGCGTCTCCAGCGCGAAGGCCCGCGCCGAGGCGTCCGGCAAGGTGCGGAAATAGATCTCCTCCAGATAGGGCAGCCCCGGCTTCCAGTAATCCTCGTTGCGCACCAGATGCACATACTGGCCGCGCTGCCACTCCTTGAACTTGAATGGGCCGGTCCCGATAGGCTTCTGGTTCGCCGGATTGGTGCGGAATTCCGTGCCTTCGTAAAGATGCTTGGGCACCATTGGCATGTTGCTCGGCACGAATGCGCCGAGGAAAGGCGCGAATGGCTGCTTCATGCGGAAGACGACCGTGTGCGGGTCGGGCGCTTCCACGTCGGCCACGTGCAGCAGCACGCCTCGCGCCCGCGGATTGACTTCCGGCAGGAAGACCTTGGTCGAGAAGACGACATCGGCCGAGGTGAAGGGCGCCCCGTCATGCCACTTCACGTTCTCCTGCAGCTTGAACGTATAGCTCATGCCGTCTTCGGAACGCGACCATGACTTGGCGAGGCCGGGTTGCGGCTTCAGGTCGAAGTCGTAGGTCAGCAGCGACTGATAGATCTTGCTGCCCACCAGCTCGACCGGCCCCTGCTGGTTGATGCCGAGCATCAGTGTCGGCGGTTCCGGCTGGACCAGCACGTTGAGGGTGCCGCCGCGCTGCTGCGCGCCGGCGCCGGGAATGGACAGCGCCAGGGCGAGGGTGGCACATGCCGTGAGAAGAAGCCGCCTGCGGTTCGCGTTCATGCCCGGTCTCCCTTGACTTGCTCTGTGACATCTACTGTATGATATCTTGTATACACAAATCAACACCGGGGCGGCGCGGGATGCCGGCGCCCCGGTCGACGCGGGAGCGAGAGATGCAGCAGACCGTCGGCGACGATGCCGAGATCGATTACGCTCGCATGACGCCCAGGGAGTTCCGCGAACTTTCGCGCGCAGGCGGTTACAGGCGGATGACGACGCGCAATGTCTGCCTCGGCCATGTGCAATGCGCAATGGTGGCGCTACCGGAGAAGCTGGCGCTCGACTTCATGATCTTCTGCCAGCGCAACCAGCGGCCCTGCCCCGTGCTTGAAGTGATCGAGGCCGGTTCGCATACCAGCCGGCGCATCGCGGCCGGCGCCGACCTCCGCACCGACCTGCCGCTTTTTTCGGTGTTCCGCGACGGGAAGCTGGCCGGGCACGTGCCGGACGCGCGCGAGCACTGGCGGCCCGATCTGGTCACCTTCCTGATCGGCTCCAACACCTCCTGCGACCAGGCACTCAACCGTGCCGGCGTGCAGACCGAAAAGCACCGTTACGTGCTGCGCACCGCCATCGAGACCGATCCGGCCGGTCCGTTCCGCGGGCCGCTTGTTGTCACCATGCGCTGGCTGACGCCGAAGGAAGCGGTGATCGCCACCCAGCTCACCGGCCGCTTTCCGTTCAACCATGGCGCGCCCATTCATATCGGCGACCCTGCCGCCATCGGTGCCGATCTCGAACATCCGATGACCGGCAACGATCCGGTCCCGCCAATGCCCGAAGGGCTCGTGCCGGTTTTCTGGGCCTGTTCGATGACGCCGCAGGCCATCGCCCAGGCGGCCGGCGTCGAGTTCATGATCACATCGGGCCCATCGCTCGGGCTGATCTCCGACCTGCGCTCCGATCAGGTCTGCATGCCCTGACGGAAACGATCGGGACGGAACGGCGCGAGGTCGAGTTCGGGCACCCGCCCGCATATCAGGTCGCGGATCGCCATTGCCGTCGGCGCCGCACCCGTCAGGCCGGTATGCCCATGGCCGAAGGCATAGAGGACGTTGCCCACCCCGCTGGCCCGGCCGATGACGGGAAGCGAATCCGGCAGGCTCGGGCGGTGCCCCATCCAGTAACTCACATCCTGCTCGCGCACCTGTTCGGGCAATCCCGGCAGCAGCCTGCGGCCGAGTTCGAGCAGACGTCGCGCGCGCCGCCAGTCGGGAGCCGCCTCCAGCCCGGCAAGTTCCACCGTGCCGGCCAGCCGCAAACCGCAATCCATCGACGTGACCGCGAATTTCGCCTCGCCGTCGAGCAGCGGCCGGGCCAGCTCAAGGCCGGGATTGGCCAAGGTCGCGTGGTAGCCGCGCTCGGTCTCGAGCGGCAGGGCATCGCCGATCGTGCGGCTGAGGCGCGCCGACCAGGCGCCGGCAGCGAGCACGAAGTCGTCCGCCACGAGCGGACCCGCATCGGTGACGAGCGCCGAGGCCCGTCCGTCCGCCAGCTCGAAACCAAGCGCGCGCGCGCGCAGCACCGCGCCGCCCTCGCCGCGAACTTTCGCGACGAAGGCATCGACCAGCGCCGCCGGGTCGGTGCAATGGCCGTTCTCGGGGATGAACATCGCATGGCGATAGTCGCGCGCGAGCGCAGGCTCCATCTGGCGCAGTTCGCTCTCGCCGATCTCATGCCATTCGACGCCATGGGCGCGGCGCAGCAGCCAGCCGGCCAGGTCGCGCTCCAGCGCGTCCCTGGAGCGGTAGACCGTGAGATGTCCCAGGTGGCGCACCAGGCCCTCGGCGCCGGCGGCGCGCAGCAGGGGCCGGTAATCTTCGAGCGTGCGTCCATTGAGCTGGCGCAGCGCGCGCACCTGGGCCGGGATGTTGCGCGCATTGCCCGCGCGGACGAAGCGGATAAGCCAGGGTACGATGAACGGCAGGTAGCGCCAGCGCAGCGAAAGCGGCCCGAGCGGGTCGGCAAGCCAGCGCGGCACCTCGCGCAGGATGCCCGGCTGGGAGAGCGGCAGGACCGAGCCTGCGCTCAGGCCGCCGGCATTGCCGAAAGAGGCGCCGCGCCCGGGTGGCTCCGGATCGACCAGCGTCACCCGGCGGCCGGCAAGGGTCAGCGCCAGCGCGCAGGCGGCACCGACGATGCCGGCCCCGATCACCGCCACATGGCTGGCCGGCGCATCCGGACTGGAGCCTGGCTTCACCCCGCCTCCTGCGCTTCGGCGAACATGGGCTCGCCTGGATCCGATTTCGCCTGTATATCAAACAGGATCGCTTGTTCACAATACGAATCTGTATACAATAACGCGGTGCACCGATGCCCAAGCAGGAGAACATGAAGACAGCGGACAAGACCACCAACCTCGCCGATTGGGCGTACGAGCAACTCAAGGCGATGGCGGTCACCTACCAGTTGCGGCCGGGAGAGCGGCTGGCGGAACTTGAAATCGCCAAGCGTCTCAATGTCAGCCGCACGCCGATCCGCGAGGCGATGAACCGGCTGGTGAGCGAAGGCTTCCTGGTTCTCGGTCCGAACCGCAGCTTTCAGTGCCGCCCGCTGGACGCCAAGGAAATCTTCGATCTCTACGAAGTGCGCCGGTCGCTGGAAGCCGCGGCGGCGCGGCTTGCCGTGGAACGGGCGAGCGACGAGGAACTGGAAGACCTTGCCCTGTTCCTCAAGGGCAGCCGCTCGGCCCCCGCCGATACATCGGTCATGGAGCTGGTGCGCCTGGACGAGGAGTTCCACGAACGTATCGCCAGACTGTCGCGCAATGCCGAATATCTGCGCATCCTGCAGAACATCAATGCCCGCATCCGTTTCTGTCGCTGGATCGACATGGAGAACGACCGGCGCTCGAACACGCAGAGCGAACATGCAAGCGTGCTGGCCGCGCTGCAGGCGCGCGATGCCGACCGCTGCGCCGAGGTGATGAACAGCCATATCGCCCGCCGGCTCGACCAGATCGTCGAGGTGATCCGCGAAGGCTTCGCCCGGATCTACATGGGCGAGTATGCGCGACCGCGCACCGCATCCCGACGCCGCACCTCGAACTGACCGGCCCCCGGACTTTCCGAACAATCCCGACTGGACAAGGAGCATTCCCGCATGGCGTCCCCAGGTTCCGGCCCACTGACGAGGGCGCTTGCCGATCATGTCGCCGGCTTTACGGCCGAGGCGGTGCCGCCGGAGGTGCGCGCGCGGGCGCTGCAGATGATCCTCGATTGCTGCGGCGCGCTGCTTGCTGCCAGCGATCCGAAGATATCCACCGGCCGGCTTATCGCGGGCCTCGCGGAAGAACTGGGCGGCGCGCCGCAGGCGAGTGTCATTGGCCATGGCTTTCGCACCAGCCTGGTCAATGCAGCACTTGTGAACGGCACGCTTGGCTATGCCTGCGACGTGGAGCCGCATCATCCCGAGGGTGTGCTGCATCCGGTTGCGGTGATGCTGCCGACGGCGCTTGCCGTGTCGGAAGCAACCGGGGCAAGTGGCGCGAAGCTGGTTGCCGCCGTCGTTCTCGGTTGCGAGATCGAGTACCGGCTCTCGATGGCGCTCGGGCCGGTCGAACAGTACAATCTCGGCTTCCATCCTTCCGCGGTGTGCGGATGCTTCGGCGCCACCGCGGCCGCGTCCTTCCTGCTCGGCCTCGATGCGGCGAAGGTCGAACGCGCATTCGGTCTGGCCGGCTGCCAGGCATCCGGACTGATGGCCTGGGAATCGGACGAGACGGAGAATTCCCGCCCGTTCCAGATGGGCATGGCGGCACGCAACGGGGTCACCGCCGCCCTGCTCGCGGCGCGCGGTTTCGGCGGGCCGACCGGCATCTTCGATCACGGCCATACCGTCTTTCGTGCCTTCAGCCGCAATCCCCGCCCGGAACTTCTCACCGAGGAACTCGGGCGCCGCTTCGATGGCATCATGGAACTGGCGATCAAACCCTATTCCAGCGTCTCATTCCTCCATCCGGGTCTCGACACGCTGCTGGGGATCGCCCGGGAGCAGAAGCTCGACATTGCCGATATCGAGGCCATCACCATCCGTTTCCCGAGTTCCGGCACGCATTGCATCGACAACAACCCGCTCAAAAGCCATTGCGCCCAATACATCCTGCCGGTGGCGCTGACGCGCGAAGGGCTTGGCGTGCGCGACCTTTTCCAGGACCGGCGCCTGAGCGACCCCGAGGTGGCGCGGCTGTCGCGGTCCGTCAGCGTGGTGGCGGACGACGAGCTCGATGCCGGCTTCCCGAACCGCTACGAAACGGTCATGGAAGTCAGGACGCGCAAGGGGCAGACTTTCTCGGGCCGCAACGCCATCGCGCGCGGTTATCCGGAGGCGGCCCTCAGCGAGGCGGAGATCCGCGCCAAGTTCGAACGCCTCGCCGGCACCGTTGCCGCCCCCGCCCGGGTGCGGGATCTCGCGGCATGCGTCGCGGGCCTCTGGTCGCAGTCCTCGGTGTCGGGCTTCGCCGATCTGATGCGGCCGAAGCCGGATGCGGGAGCCGCCGGGTGAGTGCCGGGCGGCCGCGGGTTCGCGTCGCGCTTGCCGGGTTCGGCAGCGTCGGACGCTACATCGCCAGCCGCCTCGACGAAGGCGCGCTGCCGGAAGCCGAGCTCACCGCCATTGCCGCGCGCGACCTCGACAAGGCACGGGCGAACTGCGCCGGCCTGCGCCGGATCCGGCCTTCCGTGGTGCCCCTGTCGGAGGTGGCGAAGCATGCCGAGATCGTCGTCGAGTGTGCGACCGCCGAAGCCTTCCCTGAAGTGGCGCGCGCCATTCTCGGGCAGGGCCGCCTCATGCTGGCGCTGAGCGCGGGCGGCGTGCCCGCCTTTCCCGACATCATGGAATACGCCGAACGACATGCCGGGCGCATCCGCATCGCCAGCGGCGCCCTGCCCGGCCTCGATTCCGTGCGCTGCGCCGCCGAAGGCACGATCCGTTCGGTCAAGCTCAATTCACGGATCAAGCCTTCGAGCTTCGTCGGCGAGGAGTTCCTGGAGCGGCAGGGCTACGACTTCCGCAAGCCGCTCGCCGAGCCGGTCCGCGTCTTCGACGGCACCGCCCGCGAGGCGGCGGCGGCGTTTCCCCGGCACTTCAACGTCGCCATATCGCTCAGCCTGGCCGGCATCGGCTTCGACCGCACGATGGTGGAGATCTGGGCCGATCCGACCATCCCCGGCGCCGTCCACAATGTCGAGCTGGAGGCGGACGAAGTCATCCTCTCCATGACCAGCCGCAACCGTCCCTCCGAGGCCAATCCGAAGACGAGCCGCATCATCGCGCCGAGCGTGATGGCCGCGCTCCGCTCGATGGTGGCACCGCTGCACGTCGGAAGCTGAAGCAACCGGAAGATCAGACCAGCGCCGCCCTGTCGGCATGGCGGTAGGGAAGCCGGCCGAGGTCGATACCGGCGGGGCCGGGCGTGTCCACTTCGAGCACCTGGGCGCAGTGCGGCGCGAAGGCCGCGCGAAAGTGATTCTTTGCCTTCACGCAGAGAAGGCGGATCCGCTCGAGCGGCAGTCGGTGCAGTTCCATGTAGGCGAGATCGTTGACCGGCTGCCGGCGCTCGGTGACGATGACGGCGATGCTGCCGGAGCGCAGCACCGCGCTTCGGCCCATCCGTACCTCGACGCCGCGTTGCATCGGGCCCTTGTTGGTGAAGACCCCCTCGGTCAGTGTCTCGATGCTTG
Source organism: Alphaproteobacteria bacterium (assembly GCA_026126165.1). GTDB lineage: Bacteria > Pseudomonadota > Alphaproteobacteria > Ferrovibrionales > Ferrovibrionaceae > JAHCJQ01. The sequence continues at coordinate 5,920 of JAHCJR010000008.1, read as the reverse complement.
CCCGCAGCGGCACCGGCGCGCCGAATTCCGGTGCCACGCGACCGCCAAGCTCGCAGTCGAGTTCGCCGCCGATACCCGCCGCATGCGCGCGCGCCACCAGGTCCGGATCGCAGAAATACGCGAAGACGCAGGGCACGTCGGGCCGCATCTCGACCAGTGCGCGGAACAGCCCGGTCGTGTCGGCGATGCCCCCGGAATACGTGTTGTCGCCTGACTCGAGGATGGCGACGGTGCCGGGGGGCGCGGCCAGCGCCTGTTCCAATCCTTCCCTCGGGCCCGGCCGGGTTATGGCGAACTGGGGGGCCAGCCTGGTCACCTCGCCGGCAATCTCGCGCGCCGCGGCATCGGCCGCCGCGGCATCGGCATCGGCATAGACCATGACCGATGCCCCGGTATGGGGAGAATCGCAGTAAGGAAAGCCGCCGAAGGGCGTGATGTCGAGGATAGGGCCCGTGCTGCGCCGGAGCGCCAGTTCCTCGAGCTCGCGCATGGGGCCATCGGTCGTGCGCATGTTGAAACTGTGCAGGATATGGCCGGGACGCACCAGCGACCCTTTCGGCCGCACCTCGCCGCGCACGCAGCGGTCGAGAAGCGCGAGGACCTTGGCCGCCGTGTCGTGCATGTCGATATGGGGCAGCGTCTTGTAACCGGCCGCGATATCGAGCAGCTCGACCATCTCCGGTCCGAGATTGGCGTGCATGTCGAAGCTGGCCCCGATCGGCACCGCGCCGACGCATTCGCGCACCATCGCCACCAGATCGCGGTCGGCGCAGGGACGCCGGCCGGTGGCCAGCGCGCCATGCAGGGAAAGATAAACGCCATCCCAGCGCCCGCCCGCGAGGTCGCGGCGCAACTCATCCAGGAACTCTTCATAGAGCGCATCGTCCATCGGCCCGCCCGGTTCCGCCGCCGCGCAGCGGAAGACATGCACCGACCAGTCGTCGTGCCGCGCCGCGAAATCGGCCAGCGCCCCAAGCTCGGTCGGCGTGCCGCGAAACGTATCGAGCACGCCGGAGCCGCGCAGCCACTCCTTGGCAACGAAATCTTCGCGCATTGTCGGAATCGGCGAGAAGGAATTGACCTCCAGCCAGAGGCGGGCAACGGCAAGCGAACGTTTCATCGGATACCCCGGACTTAGGTCAGCAGAACGCTTATTACGTCTTGCATTCTGTTGCGTATACAATTTAACCTGATGATACGGATGATGCCGCGGCATCGCAATCAGCTTGTGGAGGCGACCATGCCCACGAAGCGTTTCCTGACACCGCTCGCCCTGGCCGCCATGCTCGTAATGATGCCCGACGCGCCGGCCGATGCTCAGCAACCGCAGCGGGGCGGGACGCTCAGCAGCATCATTTCGCCCGAGCCGCCGACGCTCATGATCGGCATCAGCCAGACGACGCCGACCGCCATCGTCGCCGGCAAGATCTACGAGAGCCTGCTGCGCTACAGCACCGATCTCAAGCCGATGCCGGGCCTCGCCAAATCCTGGGAGGTTTCCGAGGATGGCCGGACCTACACTTTCCGCCTGCACGAGAACGTCAAGTGGCATGACGGTCAGCCCTTCACCGCCGAGGACGTGGTCTTCACGGCGACGAAATACCTGATCGAGGTGCATCCGCGCTCACGCCCGATCATGCAGCGCGCCGAGTCGGTCACCGCGCCCGATCGCAATACCGTCGTCTTCCGCCTCAAGGAGCCCTTCGCGCCGTTCATCATGGCCTGGGAGCCGAGCACGGCGCCGATCGTGCCCAAGCACATCTACGACGGGACCAATTATCGCAATAATCCGGCCAACCAGACGCCGATCGGGACCGGACCGTTCAAGCTTCAGGAATGGGTGCGCGGCTCGCATATTCACCTGGTCCGCAACGACGAGTACTGGCAGCCGGGCAAGCCCTATCTTGACGCCATCTACTACCGCGTCCTGCCGGATGCGGGTGCCAGGGTGGTCGCCATGGAGACCGGCCAAACCCATCTTTCGGCTTTTGCCGATATCGAAACCTTCGAGGTGCCGCGCCTCAAGGCCATGCCCCATCTCGAACTGACGACGAAGGGCTACGAGTATCTGGCGCAGATGGTGTGGCTCGACTTCAACCTGCGCAATCCGCCGATGAACGACCGGCGCTTCCGGCAAGCGGTCTACTACGCGATGGACCGCGACTTCATCCGGGACCGCATCTGGTTCGGCCTTGGCAAGATCGCGACAGGCCCGATCCATTCGAGCATTCCGCACTATGACGCCAACGTGCCCAAGTATCCGCTCGATCTGAAGAAGTCGGAGCAGCTCCTGGACGAGATGGGCCTGAAGCGCGGCACCGACGGGGTTCGGGTGCGCGTGACCCTCGATGCCCTGCCTTATGGCGATATCTACAAGCGCCTTGCGGAATATACCAAGCAGGCACTCGCTCGGGTCGGCATCGAAGTGACCATCCGCACCTCCGACGTCGCCGGCTGGGGGGACAGGGTGCGCAACTGGGACTACGAAATGACCCATCAGGTGCTGAGCCAGCTCGGCCACCCCGCACTCGGCGTGTCGCGGCTCTACATCACGAGCAACATCCGCAAGGGCGTGCTGTTCAGCAACGTCAACGGCTACACCAATCCGCGCATCGACGAGCTTTTCAGCAAGGCGGCGGTGGCGGTCGAGCCGGCGCAGATCCAGGCGATGTACAGCGAGATCCAGCGCATCCTGGTGGAGGACGTGCCCGTGGCCTGGCTGCTCGAACTTGAGTTCCCGACCTTCATCAACAAGCAGTTCAGGAACGTGGTCACATCGGGCATCGGCGTGCGGGACAATTTCGCCGACGTTCATATGGTCCGGCAGTGACCAGGGCGGGACGGCGGAAACCGGCGTCCGGCGGCATCCGCCTGGGGTGGTGATTTGCAGCGACTTCAGTTCATCGCCCAGCGGGTGGTCAAGGGCATCGTCGTCCTGCTTGGCATCATCATCCTGAACTTCCTGCTCATCCGCATGGCGCCGGGCGACCCCGCCAGCGTGATGGCGGGCGAGGCCGGCGCGGCGGACGAGGTATTTATGAGCCAGCTCCGCAAGGAGTTCGGCCTGGATCGCCCGCTGCACGAGCAGCTCACCATCTACATCAAGAACGTGGTAACGCTCGATCTCGGCTTCTCCTACCGCCAGCAGCGTCCGGTCGCCGATCTGTTGCTGGAGCGGGTTCCGGCGACACTGCTGCTCACCGGCACGGCTTTCCTCCTCTCCCTCGTCGTCGGCGTCCTGCTCGGTATCCTCGCCGCCTCGCGCGTCGGGCAATGGTCGGATTCCCTGGTCACGGTCATCGCCCTCTTTTTCTACGCCACACCCATATTCTGGGTCGGCCTCATGGGCATCCTGCTGTTTTCAGTCACTTTGGGCTGGCTGCCCTCCTTCGGCATGTACACCGTCGGCGGCAAACTCACCGGCGCCGCCTTCGCCCTCGACGTGCTGCACCACCTGATCCTGCCGGCGATCACGCTGGCCCTCTTTCACATGGCGGTCTATGCCCGCATGACCCGCGCATCCATGCTCGAAATGCGCGACCAGGACTTCGTGCGCACCGCTCATGCGAAAGGCCTGCGCGAAGGGCGCATCGTGCGGATCCATGTGCTTCGCAACGCCATCCTGCCGGTGATCACCATGGCCGGCGTCAAGGCAGGCTACCTGATCGGCGGCTCGATCGTCGTCGAGACCGTCTTTGCCTGGCCCGGCATCGGCCGCCTGGCATTCGAGACCGTCATGCAGCGGGACTACAACCTGCTGCTCGGCGTCTTCATCCTGACCAGCTTCATGGTGATCGCCGTCAACCTGATCACCGATGTCATCTATTCCTTCGTGGATCCCCGTATCGAGCTAGGACAATGACCGGAATGGAGGGACTGCGCGACTTCTGGCAGCGCTACCGCCGCAACAAGGGAGCCATCGTCGGGCTGGCCGTACTGGTCCTTGTCCTCGCCACCGCCCTGCTCGGCCCGACACTCTTCCCAGGCAACCCCTGGGACATGGCGGGAGCGCCGTTCCAGAAGCCGTTCGATCCGGAATTTCCCCTCGGCACCGACACGCTGGGCCGGGACATCCTCATGGGCATCGTGCATGGCGCGCGGGTCTCGCTCCTGATCGGCTTCGTCGCGACCTTTGCCGCAGTGAGCCTCGGCGTGATCCTCGGCTCGGTCGCCGGCTACTATGGCGGCCTGGTCGACGACCTGCTCATGCGCTTCACGGAGTTTTTCCAGACCATCCCCAGCTTCGTCTTCGCCATCGTCCTGGTCGCCATCTTCACGCCGAGCATCGCATCGATCGTCGCCGCCATCGCCATCGTGAGCTGGCCGCCGGTCGCCCGCCTGGTGCGCGGCGAGTTTCTCACGCTGCGCACGCGCGAATTCGTCCAGGCTTCCGTCGTGCTGGGCCGCTCCAGCCGGCACATCATCTTCGTCGAGATCCTGCCGAACGCCGTCTCGCCCATCATCGTCGCCGGCTCGCTCATGGTGGCGACCGCGATCCTCATCGAAAGCTCGCTCAGCTTTCTCGGCCTCGGCGATCCCAACATGATGAGCTGGGGCTTCATGATCGGCTCGGCGCGCACCGTCCTGCGGACCGCCTGGTGGATGAGCTTCTTTCCCGGCCTCGCCATCCTGCTCACCGTTCTGGCGCTGAACCTGGTGGGAGAAGGACTGAACGACGCCCTCAACCCACGCCTGACGCGGGAGGGACGCTGATGGCCTCGTCGGGGACGTCGCGCAGCCTGCTCGAGGTGCGTAACCTGAAGGTAGCACTTCCCGCCCACGCGGACCGGCCGTTCGCCGTGAACGATATCAGCTTCGATATCGGCGAATCGGAGATTCTCTGCATCGTCGGCGAATCCGGCTCGGGAAAGTCGCTGACCGCGGCCGCCATCATGCGCCTGTTGCCGCGCTCGGTCTCGATCGCCGGCGGAAGCATCCACCTGGACGGTACCGACCTGCTCGCCCTCTCGCGCACGGAAATGCGCGAACTGCGCGGCCGGCGCATCTCAATGATCTTCCAGGAGCCGATGACCGCGCTCAACCCGCTGATGCGCGTAGGCCGGCAGATCGAGGAAATTCTCGAAGCGCATACCGACCTCGACCAGCGCCGGCGAACCGAACGTGTCCTCGAACTCATGCATGCGGTCGAACTGCCGGAGCCCGAGCAGCTCCGCCACGCCTATCCGTTCCGCCTTTCGGGCGGGCAGCGCCAGCGCGTCATGATCGCCATGGCGCTGGCGCTCGATCCGGTGCTGCTGATCGCCGACGAGCCGACCACCGCGCTCGACGTGACGACGCAGAAGCAGATTCTGGCGCTCATCAAGCGCATCCAGTCGCGGATGGGTATGGGCGTGCTCTTCATCACCCACGATTTCGGCGTCGTCGCCGAGATCGCCGATCGGGTTGTCGTGATGAGGCACGGCCAGCTCGTCGAGTCCGGCCATGTGGTGGATGTGCTCCATCGCCCGCAGCATCCCTACACACGAACCCTGATCGCTGGGCTCAGGCGCGAGCGCGATGCTCGGGATCGAAGTGTGCTCACCCCGGCGCAGCCGATCCTGCAGGTTAGGAGCGTCAGCAAACTGTTTCGCCGGGGCGTAGGGCTATTCCGCCGCGGTCGTTCGATCTGCGCGGTCGATGCCGCCGAGCTCGTGCTGCATCGAGGAGAAACGCTAGGCCTGGTCGGTGAATCCGGTTCCGGCAAATCGACACTGGCGCGGTGTGTCGTCCGACTGCTCGACGTGACGGAAGGCTCGATACGATTCCGTGAGACGGAGCTTGCGACGCTCGCGGAAAGCGAGATGCGCAAGGTTCGAAGTGGCATTCAGATGATTTTCCAGGATCCCTATGCCTCGCTGAATCCGCGGCAGAGGGTGCTGGACATCATTGCTGATGGGCCCGCCGCGCACGGCGTAGACCG
>JAHCJR010000079.1 GCA_026126165.1 Alphaproteobacteria bacterium | reverse complement strand
CCGGCGACGGGCTCGTCGCCCTCTTCGCCGTCGTCTTTCTTCTTCTTGCCCTTGCCGGGCTGGCAGACGATCGAGAGCTCGTTGTCCTTGAGAGCGACGTAAGCAGTACCGCCGTTGACGAGCTTGCCGAACAGCAGTTCGTCGGCGATCTGCTTCTTGAGGCTCTCCTGGATCACGCGGCCGAGCGGGCGTGCGCCGAACTGCGGATCGTAGCCCTTCTCGCCGAGCCAGGTCTTCGCCGCGTCGGTCATCTCGATCGTGACGCCGCGATCGGCGAGCTGCTCCTCGAGCTGCATGATGAACTTGTCGACGACCTTGCGGATCACGTCCGGCGTCAGGTTGTTGAAGCCGATCGTGGCGTCGAGCCGGTTGCGGAACTCCGGCGAGAACATGCGGTTGATCGCCTCCATGTCGTCGCCGGCGCGGATGCCCGAGCCGAAGCCGATCGCCGGCTTGGCGAGGTCGGCCGCGCCCGCGTTCGTCGTCATGATCAGGATGACGTTGCGGAAATCCACTTGCTTGCCGTTGTGGTCGGTGAGCTTCCCGTGATCCATGATCTGCAACAGGATGTTGAACAGATCGGGATGCGCCTTCTCGATCTCGTCGAGCAACAGCACCGCATGCGGATGCTGGTCGATGGAATCGGTCAGCAGACCGCCCTGGTCGAAACCGACATAGCCCGGCGGCGCGCCGATCAGGCGCGAGACCGAATGCCGCTCCATATACTCCGACATGTCGAAGCGGATCAGCTTCACGCCCATCACGGCAGCGAGCTGGCGGGCGACTTCCGTCTTGCCGACGCCGGTCGGTCCGGCGAAGAGATAGTTGCCGATCGGCTTCTCCGTCTCGCGCAGTCCGGCGCGTGCCAGCTTAATCGCGGCGGAAAGCGACACGATGGCGGCATCCTGGCCGAACACCACGCGCTTCAGTTCGGTCTCCAGATTCCTGAGCACCGAGGCATCGTCCTTGCTCACCGACTTGGGCGGAATGCGGGCGATCTTGGCGACGATGCCCTCGATCTCCTTCACGCCGATGGTCTTGCGCCGGCGGCTCTCGGGTTTCAGCATTTCCGCGGCACCGACCTCGTCGATGATGTCGAGCGCCTTGTCGGGCAACTTGCGGTCGTTGATGTACTTGGCTGACAGCTCGACCGCGGCACGGATCGCCTCCGCCGTGTAGCGGACCTTGTGGTAGCGCTCATAGTACGGCTTTACGCCACGCACGATCTTGACCGCATCCTCGAGCGAGGGTTCGTTGACATCGATCTTCTGGAAACGGCGCAGCAGTGCGCGATCCTTCTCGATATAGCTGCGGAACTCCTTGTAGGTGGTGGAGCCGATGCAGCGGATGGCGCCCGAGGCCAGCGCCGGCTTGAGCAGGTTCGACGCATCCATGGCGCCACCGGACGTGGCGCCCGCGCCAATCACGGTATGGATCTCGTCGATGAACAGGATCGCGCCCTCGATTGCCTCGAGTTCCGACACGACAGCCTTGAGCCGTTCCTCGAAATCGCCGCGATAGCGCGTGCCGGCCAGCAGCGCGCCCATGTCGAGCGCATAGATCACCGCGTTGCCCAGCACCTCGGGAACCTCGCCCAGCACGATCCGCCGCGCCAGTCCTTCGGCTATGGCCGTTTTGCCCACGCCCGGATCGCCGACATAGAGCGGGTTGTTCTTCGAACGGCGGCAGAGAATCTGGATCGTCCGCTCGATCTCCTCCTCGCGGCCGATCAGCGGATCGATCTTGCCGGCCTTCGCCTTCTCGTTGAGATTTATGCAATAGGCCGCTAGCGCCTCCTGCCCCTTCTTGGTGCCTGCCGGGCCGGGGGCGCCCCGCTCGCTTTCCGCCTCGCGCTCCTCCGCCCCCTTGACCGGGCGGCTCTCGGCCTTGCCCGGGGCCTTGGCGATGCCGTGGCTGATATAGCTGATGGCATCGAGACGCGTCATGTCCTGTTCCTGCAGGAAATAGACGGCATGGCTTTCCCGCTCGGCGAAGATTGCCACCAGCACGTTCGCACCGGTCACTTCCTCGCGACCGGCCGACTGCACATGGATCAGCGCGCGCTGCACGGCGCGCTGGAAGCTCAAGGTCGGCTTGGCATCCTCGCCGCGCTCGATCACGAGGTCGCGCAGTTCCTCGTCGAGGAATTGCGCGATGCGACGGCGCAAACGGTCCAGATCGACGTTGCAGGCGCGCAGCACCGCGATCGCATCCTGATCGTCCGCCAGCGCCAGCAGCAGGTGTTCGAGCGTTGCATATTCATGCCGCCGCGTGGTGGCGAGCGCCAGAGCACGATGCAGGGTCTGTTCCAGATTGCGGGAGAAACCGGCCACTAGTCCTTCTCCATCGTGCACTGCAGGGGGTGCTGGTTCTGGCGGGAGAACTCGGTCACCTGTGCGACCTTGGTCTCCGCCACCTCGTATGTAAACACGCCACAGACGCCAATTCCCTTCTGGTGGACATGCAGCATGATCCGCGTCGCCTCCTCCCGGCTCTTCTGGAAGAAGCGCTCGAGCACGAAGACGACGAACTCCATCGGCGTGTAATCGTCGTTCAGAAGCAGCACCTTGTACATCTGCGGCTTCTTGGTCTTCGGTTTGGTCCGGGTCACCAGGCCGACACTGGTACCCCGGCCGCTGTCGCGTTTGTCGTCGCTCATCCTGCACTTCCGGCCAAACAAACTCCGGACCGGCGGATCTCGGTTCCGTTCCTTACCTGGAAGGATATCGGATTTATCCCGAGGATTGCCAGCCCTGGCAGATGCCGGGCCGTCGATGAGCCTAGAATGAAAGTGGGAATTAAAGGGTAAATGTCCGTCCGAGGGACGGCAGCGCCTCAAGCGCCCGCGGGACCGGACAATAATCCGACCCGAGCCCGGCCCGCGGTCATTGCGGCGGCGGACATGGAACGGGCCCGGCTGGGGGGAAGCCGGGCCCGCTCTCGTTTCGTGAATTTTCCGGCACCGATCAGGCGGCGATCGGCTTCACGAACTTCTCGACCGCGACCTGGACGCGGGCGTTGATCGGCTCGAAGCTCTCCTGCGCCACCTTGGCGGAGAGTTCGCCGAGCTTGGTCGACTGCTGGAGGAAGCTGTCGATCGTGGTCTTGGCGAAGCGGCTCTGCAGCTCCACGAACTCGTTCAGCGTCTTGGCGCTCATCACCGCCTTGGCGGCCGCGATGCTGTCCTCGATGCTGGACTTGGAGAAGGCCATGACTTCGGCGTTGATCGCCTCGATGCCCTTCACCGCCACGTTGCCGGCAGTGACGAACGCATCGACATTGCCCTTGTTGAAGTTCGCGAGTTCGTCATAGGACTTCACGACCTGCTCGACGCGGTCCTTGCCCATGGCGAAAGCCTTGGTGGCGGCCTCGGTGGATGCCTTCACCGCCGCCTCGACGGTTTCCTTGCTGGTGGCCACGACATCTTCGTAGCCGCCGATGCCGGGGGCCTTCTGGCCGCCCTTGCCGGTGTTCTTGCTGCTCATTGTCCTGCTCCTGGTCCGACTGGATCTTGAATTCGCATGACCAGCGCTTCAGGGCCACTGGTCGAAACCCGATGTTGCAGTGCAACATGGCCTTTATATGGGCGCCCCTCCCCGTCTGTCAATGTCCTATGTGCGCTGCAACAAAAAAATCTCGCGCCGCAGCATGCGTCGCTTCGCGGCCGAACCGTAAAGAATTCGGTCCTAGAAGCCGCGGACCACGATCAGGCCATCGGCGCCGACGGTAAGCTGGAACTCGTCATGCGGGCCGCCTTCCAGGCCGCCATCATGGCTGAAAGGACCGAGATAGAGCCGGCGCGGGGCGTTATAGGGAACGCCGGTCGGATCGTAGGCAAGCAGGATCGGCACGAACCCGAGGCGATTGAGGTCGTCTTCGGGCTGCTGCCAGGCGCGATGATAGAACTGCCCGGCGCGACAGGCCGCCGCCACCCAGTAGAAATTGTCCGAGCGCAGCCGCGTGCCGGGCCGCGTCCGGCTGCCGATCCCGTCCGGTCCGAGGGCGCGGTCGAGATCGAGCCACTGTGCTTCGGCCAGGAAGCGCCGCGCGAATGGCCCCGACCAAGGACGGAGCGGATCGAACAGGTCGAGTTCCAGCAGATCGCCCCTGCCCTTGACCCGGGCTTCCATCATGGCGCTGCCGCCGGCGCGCGGATCGAGCGAGATATCGTAGAAGCGCACCTGCTCGCCATAGATGCCGTTATAGACGAAGCGCCAGCGCTCCAGCGCGCCGGGCCCGCAATTGGCCCGGATATCCTCGGCGGCGACGTAGCTGAACCAGGTGAAGTTGCGCTGCACCGGGTTATCCGCCGGTCCATAGGCCGTGCAGCCGGCCAACAGGAAAAGCAAGAATGGGAACCAGAACAATACCCTCATGAAGTGCATCCTGTAGACGGATTACGGCAGGAAAACGGCGCCGAAATCGGCCTCGCCCGCGCCCATTTCTCCTATCCATCGGAATCCACTGACAGATTCGTGATTCCACGAGCAATTCCAGATGGACACAGAGTCGCCTTTTTTTTACCATTCTGCCCGACACTTGAAATCGATTCGCCTGTCCGCTCGCTAGGATGGTGCGGGTCGACATCTGACTCCACGGCCAGGGGCCGAGCCGAAGGGGTGGGAGATCAATGCTGTACCGTCCGCTGGCACGATTGCGTCCACTGCTCCTCGCCGCCCTGCTTGCCTTCCTGGCGCAGGGCCTCGCGGCGGGCGCCGATGCTCAGACGCGCAAATATTCCTCGATCATCCTGGACGCCGATACGCGCCAGCTTGTCTTCGCCGAAGATCCGGATGGCGTTCGTTACCCGGCGTCGCTGACCAAGATCATGACCATGTATCTGGTCTTCGATGCGCTGGACCGTGGCCGGCTCAAGCTCGACCAGCGGATCCCCGTCTCGGTCCGCGCGGCCTCGCAGGCACCTTCCAGCCTCGGGTTGCGCCCAGGCACGCGGATCACGGTGGAGGATGCCCTGCTCGGCGTGGCGGTCAAATCGGCCAACGACGCGGCCGTCGTCCTGGCGGAAGCCATCGCCGGGTCCGAGACCGCCTTCGCCAAGCTGATGACCGACAAGGCCCATGCACTCGGCATGCGCAACACGACCTTCCGCAACGCTTCCGGCCTGCCCCATTCCCAGCAACGCACCACGGCGCGCGACATGGCGACGCTGGGGCTTGCCGTCCTCAACAATCATCCGCGCCACTATCATTACTTTTCGATCCGCGAGTTTTCCTACGAGGGTCGCGTCCATTCCAATCATAACCGCCTGCTTGCCCAGATGGATGGCGCGGACGGCATCAAGACCGGTTTCATCAACGCCTCCGGCTTCAATCTGGTGGCCTCGGTCAAGCGCGACGGGCGCCGGCTGATCGGCGTGGTGTTCGGCGGCAAGACCAGCCGCGAGCGCGACCTGCAGATGGTGCGCCTTCTGGAAGCGGGCTTCGAGCGCGATCAAGGCGAGATCCGCACGGCCCGGCGGCCCGGCGGCAACGTCGTGGCGAATTTCAGCCCGATAGCGCCCGCCGAAGCCGCCACATCGGACGATGGGCCGGGTATCGGTTCCGCCGGACCGGCCAGCCGCTGGGCCATCCAGGTCGGCGCGTTCCAGCGCGCCCAGAGCGCCCGGCAGGAGGCCCGCAAGGCAATCAGCACTTCGAGCGTGCTGGTGCCCGGACGCGCCATTGCGGCCGCCGAGAAGGACGGAAGTTCCCGCCTCTACCGGGCACGCGTGAACAGCCTGTCCGAGGCGGAGGCCCGGGACGCCTGCCGCCAGCTCGTCCGGCGCAAGATGAACTGCATGGTGGTCGCACCGCGGGGCTGAGCGTCTCAAAGCGCGGCGGCGATTTCGCCGCCCAGTCGCGCATTCGAGACCGCGAGCGCGAAATTCACCCGCCGCGTCCGCCCGCCCGAGAGCCGGTCGAGCGCGCCCAGCAGATGGGGCGTGACCTCCGGACCGGATATCCCGCGCGCAGCCGCCTCTGCCAGCGCCTCCCGGATCAAGCCTTCCAGATCGGCGGCGGCCATGGCCAGTTCGGCCGGTGGCGGATTGCAGACCAGCAGTGCCCCTCCCAGCCCAAGCGAAAGATGAACGCGCAGGATCCGCGCGAGGCTCCCGGCATCCTCGACGCGGTGGCGGAGCCTGAGCCCGCTTTCCGCAGTGTGGAAGGCGGGAAAGCGGTCGGTGCGATAGCCGATCGCCGCGATGCCCAGGCTCTCGATCTGCTCCAGTGTCGCCGGCAGGTCGAGGATCGACTTCGCACCAGACGTGATTACCGCGAGCGAGCGGCGGGAAAGCTCCACCAGATCCGCGGAGACGTCCGGCGGCCCCTCCTCGCCCGGCATCCGCCGGTGCACGCCGCCGATGCCGCCGGTGGCGAAGACCCTGATACCGAGACTGGCGGCAATGGCAGCGGTGGCCGCGACCGTGGTCGCACCCAGACGCCCAGCGGCGAGGACCGGAGCGATGTCGCGGGCGGAGCATTTCACCGCGCCCTCCCCCGCCAGCCTTGCCAGAAGGTCATCATCGACGCCGACGCGCACCTTGCCGTCGGCGATGGCGATCATGGCCGGGACCGCGCCGGCCGCGCGCACGGCCTCGGCCATCGCCCGGCCGACCGCGAGATTTTCCGGTGGCGGGAAACCCTGGGCCACGATGCTGGTCTCCAGTGCGACCACGGCCCCGCCGGCCGCGAGCGCCGCGCGAACCTCTTCCGCCATCAGGAGCGGAGCGTCATTCCCTGAACGCATGCCCTATTTCATCTCCTTCACGCGCGCAGGACACTATAATCCGCCGGCGCCGGCGCGGCGCGCCAGGGAGGAATGGATGGGACCTACGGAATGAGCAGCACCGCCAGCACTGCCAGCGCCCGGCCCGCCGGCCGGCAATACAGCACCTTCCGCATCGTGCTCACGGTCTTTCTCCCCTTCGCCGGCGGCTATTTCCTCTCCTACCTCTTTCGCTCCGTCAACGCCATCATCGCGCCGGACCTGACGCGCGAACTCGGCCTCTCGCCGGCCGATCTCGGCCTGCTGACCTCGGCTTACTTCCTTTCCTTCGCCTGCATGCAGCTCCCGCTCGGCATCGCCATGGACCGGTTCGGCCCGCGCCGGGTTCAGGCCTGCTTCCTGCTCTCCGCCGCGCTGGGCGCGCTGGTCTTCGGCCTCGGGCAGGACAAGCTGACGCTGCTCGCCGGCCGTGCCCTGATCGGCATCGGCGTCGCGGGCGGCCTCATGACGTCGTTCAAGGCGATCGTGCTCTGGTTCCCGGCCAGCCGCTGGCCGCTGGTGAATGGCTGCTTCATGGCCATGGGCGGGCTCGGCGCGCTGTCGGCGACGCAGCCGGTGGAATGGGCCCTTGGCCTCACCGACTGGCGGGGCATCTTCTTCGTCCTGGCGGCCATCACCCTTGCCGTGGCGCTCACCATTTTCCTCGTGGTACCGGAGAAGCCCGCCAGCGGCCGGCCGGTGCCGCTGCGCGAACAGATCGCCAGCCTGCGGATGATCTATCGCGACCCGCTGTTCTGGTGCATCGCGCCCTGCGGCATTTTCAGCATGGCCTCCACCATGGCGATCCAGGGCCTCTGGGCCGGCCCGTGGCTCGCCGACGTCGCGGCGCTGCCGCGCGCCGATGTGGCGCGCCATCTTCTTGTGCTCACCGCAGCGATGACGGCGGGCTTCGTGCTGACCGGGGCGCTCGCCGACTTTCTGGCGCGACGGGGTTTCGGCATCTACCGCACCATGTCGCTCGGCGTGGTCCTGATCCTCTCGGTGCAGCTCCTGCTCGTTCTTCAGGTCGCGCCCGGCGCCTATTGGGTCTGGGCGCTGTTCGGCCTGACGGCGAATGTCACGGTGCTCTGCTATCCGATCCTGAGCCGGCATTTTCCCACTGAATATGCCGGACGGGCGAACAGCGCGCTGAACCTGCCGGTCTTCGCCGCCGCCTTCGCCCTGCAATATGCCATCGGCGGGATCATCGGCCTGTGGCCCACGACGGCGGGCGGCGGCCAGCCGCCGATTGCCTACGCCGCCGCCTTCGCCTTGCCGCTCGCGCTGCAATTCGCGAGCTTCCTGTGGATGATCTGGCGCGGCCGCAATCTCGAAAGCCTCGCCCCCTCCCGCTAGAGGAGCCTGCCCAGGGCCTCGCGCAGGCCGGGACCGACATCCTTGCGCGCCAGCGCCAGCGCCACGTTGGCGGTGAGGAAGCCCAGCTTGTCGCCGCAATCGAAGCGCGTGCCCTCGAAGCGCAGCCCATGGAAGGGCTGCCGGCCGATCAGTTTGGCCATGGCATCGGTAAGCTGGATCTCGCCGCCCGCGCCTTTCTCGCCGGCATCGAGAATGGTGAAGATCTCGGGCTGCAGGATGTAGCGGCCGATGATGGAGAGGGTCGAGGGCGCGTCCGCCGGATCGGGCTTTTCCACGAGGCCCCTGACCTCGGCAATGCGGCCATCGTCGGCGCCGACCGCAAGGACGCCGTAGCGCTTCGTATGCTCGCGCGGCACGTCCATCACCGCAACAAGGTTGCCACCCCTGCCTTCGTAGGCGTCTACCATCTGGCGCAGGCAGGGCGTCTTTGCATCGACGAGGTCGTCGGGCAGCAGCACGGCGAAAGGCTCGTCGCCCACCAGGTGGCGGGCGCACCAGACGGCATGGCCGAGGCCAAGCGGCTGCTGCTGGCGCGTGTAGAAAAGCTGCCCGGCCGGCGGAATGGAGTTGCGCGCGCCTTCCATCAATTCGTCCTTGCCACGCGCGCGCAAGGTCGCCTCCAGCTCGAAGGCGTGGTCGAAATGATCCTCCATCGCCGACTTGCCGCGACCGGTGACGAAGATGAACTGCTCGATCCCGGCCGCCTTCGCCTCCTCGAGCGCATACTGGATCAGCGGCTTGTCGACGACGGTCAGCATCTCCTTGGGCATGCTCTTGGTCGCCGGAAGGAAACGGGTGCCGAGACCGGCCACGGGAAACACGGCTTTTCTTACGCGTCTGCTCATCAATTCCTGCCTTGTCATCAATATCGATAGGATGGATGGAGAGAGGCCCTGGTCCGCTCCCCTCACGAGCCGAGAAGCAGATCCTTCGCGGCGTTGATCTGGCTGGCGAGGTAGTTCGAGCCGCCCTGATCGGGATGGAGTTTCTTCATCAATTGCCGATGCGCCTCGCGCACTTCCTCGTCGGAGGCGCCAGGCTGCAGGCCGAGAATGGCGTATGCTTCCTCGCGGGTCAAACCCGCTCGCCCCGCAGGCCCGCCGGAAGGCCGTTCGCCCCCGGAATCGCCCGCGCCCGTTGCCGCCGGCTGCTCGCGCCAGTCCGGATGCACGCGGTCGAGATAGGCTTCCAGCAGGACGGCCGATTGCGGATCGGACGCGCGGCAATGATCGAGCAGCCCGATCAGGTCGTGCTCCGTCATGTCGGACAGGCGGAAGCCGGCGAACGGACCCTGGCGCACCTCGCCGTCGGAGTGCCCGGTATCGTGGTCGAGTTCCATGGCAAGCCAGGGCGTCTCCACGCGGGATTTCTGACCAGGGCTGGGCGGGGCCGTGAAAGCCTGAAGCGCCTTCCGGCCGAGGATCGCGGGGACGCCGGCCGCGGCAAAGAACGCAAGCCCGGGCTGGCCGCGCAGGAAGAGTATCACCGCCGCGGCACCCAGCGCCGCCGCCGCGCCGCCGCGCACCAGGTTGGCCAAGGTCTCGGGCGTCGCCTTGAGAAAAATCGCCACCAGCAGCGCCAGGAAGGCAACCGCGACCGCGCCAAGCAGCAACCCTGCCACGGTCGGCCTACTTGACCTGGTGGGTCAGGGCCAGCACCGCCCCGCCCGTGCGGCTGGCGAAATCGGCCAGCGCCTTGCGTCCGCCGGCCGCATAGACCGCGACCGCGCGCAGCAGGTCGCGAAGCTGCTGTGCCGATGACCCGTCGAAGGAACAATAGGCGCCCTTGGTCAGCTTCGCGATCTGGCGGAACCCGGAAGCCGCGACCGGGTCGCCACCTTCGTGGAAGATGAAGACGGGAAGCCCGAGCAGTCCAAGCTCGCCGGCCTGGGCGCAGAGCGGATCGATCGGCTCTTCCAGGCAATCGCCGACAAAGACGACCGCGTCCAGGCGCGACTTTTTCATCTCGGCGAGGGCATGGCCCAGCATGCGACCGATCTGGGTCTGCCCGCCGAGGCAATGCACTCCGGTCATGCGGCGGATCATGTCCTTCGCATCGGTCAGCCAGGGCGTGGCACGGAACTCACCGAAGCCTCGGAAGAAGCAAACCTGCATCTCCAGACCGCCAAGACTCGCCGCCTCCTGAAACATCTCGGCCTGGATGGTGCAGGCCCGGTCCCAGGTGGGCGCCCGGCTCGCCGTCGCGTCCAGCACGAACATGAGCCGGCCGCGTCGGCCGCCGCGGGCTGGCTGCGGCGCAAGCTGCAGGCGCCGGACGAAAGCGGCGACGTCCTGGTCCGAAGACCTGTGTTCGGTCGGCAGCTTGTCTTTCGTCATGCAATCTCCCGATCCACGGGATAGGTGCCCATTCTACTAGATTGGGCCCGCGATCTCCAAATCCAGCCCTGGCCAGACCGCAAGCTCAGCGCGGCCTTGGCTCGCCGGCGAGGTCGGCCGGCCCGGCTTTTCCGTAAAGGCGCGCCGCGCGACCCTCGAAAGCGGCAATCATGCGCCGCGTCGCCTCGTGAAACAGAGCGCCGATGGCGGCCTGCAGGACGCGGGAGCGGAACTCGAACTCGACATGGAACTGTATGCGGCAACCCTCCGCCCCGTCGGGCAGAAAGCGCCAGTGATTGATCAGGCGCTTGAAAGGTCCGTTGGCGTAGGAGACGTCGATCGCGTCCGGGCGATGCAGTTCGACCCGCGAGGTGAAGCTTTCGCGGAAAACCTTGAAGCCGATCACCATGTCCGCCCACATCACGTTGCCCTCGCGCCGGCGCACGCGGGCGGCGATGCACCAGGGCAGGAATTCCGGATAGCGCTCGACGGCGGCCACCAGGTCGAACATCTGCTCCGGGGCGTAGGGAAGCGTCTTCTCTTCGCGATAGGTGATCACGGTCAGTCGGCGGCGTCGGAACGCGCCTGCCGTGCCGCGCGCAGTCGCGCGAAATCCTCACCCGCATGGTGAGAGGAGCGGGTCAGCGGCGAAGCGGAGACCATCAGGAAGCCCTTGCCGTAAGCCATGCGCTCGAGCTCCGCGAAGGCGGCGGGCGTGACGAAGCGCTCGATCGCCGCATGCTTGGGCGTGGGCTGCAGATACTGGCCGATGGTGAGGAAGTCCACCTCCGCCGAGCGCAGGTCGTCCATCACCTGATGCACCTCGCCATCGCTCTCGCCAAGTCCGACCATCAGGCCCGACTTGGTGAAGATCGAGGGGTCGATCTCCTTGACCCGCGCCAGCAGGCGGAGCGAATGAAAATAGCGCGCGCCGGGCCGGATCGAGGGATAGAGGCGCGGCACGGTTTCCAGGTTGTGGTTGAAGACGTCGGGCCGCGCCGCGACCACCATTTCTATGGCGCCCGGTTTCTTCAGGAAGTCGGGCGTCAGGATCTCGATCGTGGTCGCCGGCGCACGGGCGCGCAGCGCCTCGATGACGCGCACGAACTGCATCGCCCCGCCATCCTCAAGATCGTCGCGATCGACGCTGGTGACGACCACATGCCGCAGGCCAAGTTCGGCGACGGCCTCCGCCACATGCTCAGGTTCATGCGGGTCGAGCTGGTCGGGACGGCCGGTCGCCACGTTGCAGAAAGCACAGGCCCGCGTGCAGACCGACCCCAGAATCATCACGGTGGCATGCTTCTGCTTCCAGCATTCCCCGATGTTCGGGCAGGCCGCTTCCTCGCAGACCGTCGCCAGATTCAGCCGGCGCATCAGCCGGCGGGTCTCGTGATATTCCGGCGAAGTCGGCGCCTTGACCCTGATCCATTCCGGCTTGCGCGGAACCGGATTATCCGGCCGATGGGCCTTCTCGGGGTGACGGGGCGGGCGGATCTCGTTCATCACAGATTAGAAATGGATCGCCCGCCCATAGGCGTCAAGCACCGATTCATGCATCATTTCCGACAGCGTCGGGTGCGGGAAGATGGTGTGGATCAGCTCCGCTTCCGTCCCTTCCATGGTGCGGGCGATGGTATAGCCCTGGATAAGCTCGGTTACTTCGGCCCCGACCATATGCGCGCCGAGGAGCTCGCCGGTCCGGGCATCGAACACGGTCTTGACCATGCCCTCCGGCTCGCCGAGCGCGATCGCCTTGCCATTGCCGATGAAGGGGAAGCGCCCGACGCGCACTTCATGGCCCTTGGCCTTGGCGGCGGCCTCGGTGAGCCCGACGCTCGCCACCTGCGGATTGCAGTAGGTGCAGCCTGGAATGCGGGTGACGTCGATCGGATGCAGTCCCGCGACGCCGGCGATCCGCTCGACGCACAGCACGCCTTCGTGGCTCGCCTTGTGGGCGAGCCAGGGCGGTCCGGTGAGATCGCCGATGGCATAGACGCCCGGCTCGTCCGTCCGGCACCAGCCATCGGCGACCACGTGGGTCTTCTCGACGCGCACCTTCGTGCCTTCCAGACCGATATTCTCCACATTGCCGACGATACCCACCGCCAGGATCACCCGCTCGACCGTCAGTTCGGAGGTCTTGCCGTCCTTGTCCTTCAGTGTCGCCGTCACACTGTCGCCGCCCTTCTTCAGAGCCGCGACCGTGGTCGAGGTGAGGATCTTCATGCCCTGCTTCTGGAACTGCCTGGCGGCGAAGGCGGAAATCTCCGCATCCTCAACCGGCAGCACCCGCTCCAGCACCTCGACCACCGTCACCTCCGCGCCCAGAGTGCGATAGAACGATGCGAACTCGATGCCGATGGCCCCCGATCCCACCACAAGCAGCGACTTTGGCAGGGCGCGGGGCGCCATCGCCTCCTTGTAGGTCCAGACGAGCTTGCCGTCCGGCTCCAGCCCCGGCAGCGAACGCGCCCGCGCGCCCGTCGCCAGCACGATATGCTTCGCCGCAAGCCCGGCAACGTCCTTGCCCTCCCGGGTCACCCTGAGCCGACCCTGACCGGCGAGCTGGCCGTGGCCGTCGAAGACGGTCACCTTGTTCTTCTTGAGCAGATGCTTCACGCCGCCCGAAAGCTGCGCCGCCACCTTGCGCGAGCGCTCGATCACCTTGCCGAAGTCGATGGTAACTTCCCCGTCGATGCGGAAGCCGAAGCTATCGGCATGGCGGATCAGGCCGTAGACCTCGGCCGAGCGCAACAACGCCTTGGTCGGAATGCAGCCCCAGTTCAGGCAGATGCCGCCAAGATGCTCGCGCTCCACCAGCGCCGTCTTCATCCCAAGCTGGGCCGCGCGGATCGCCGCCACATAGCCGCCGGGACCGCCGCCAACCACGATCAGATCGAAGCTTGTCTCGCTCATGGTTTCAGCTCCTCACAGCAGCATGGTCAGCGGGTCCTCGACCAGTCCCTTGAATACGGCGAGCCAGCGCGCGCCGAGCGCGCCGTCGATCACCCGATGGTCGCAGGAGAGTGTCGCCGACATCACGGTCGCCACCGCCAGCGCACCGTTCTTCACCACCGGCCGCTGCTCGCCGGCACCGACCGCGAGGATCGAGCCATGCGGCGGATTGATCACCGCCGCGAACTCCCTGATCCCATACATGCCAAGATTGGACAGCGCAAAGGCGCCGCCCTGATACTCTTCCGGCTTGAGCTTGCCCGCCTTGGCGCGGCTGGCGAGTTCCTTCATCTCGGCGGAAATCTCCGCCAGTCCTTTCGCCTCGGCGCGGCGCACGATGGGCGTGATCAGCCCGCCATCGAGCGCGACCGCGACGGCGACGTCGCAGCTTCGCGAGCGCAGGATCTTGTCGCCGCCCCAGATCGCATTGGCCTCCGGCACCTTCTTCAGCGCCAGCGCGCAGGCCCGCACCACGAAATCGTTGACCGACAGCTTGTAGGCATCGGAGCGGGAATTGAGCTGCTGGCGCAGCGCCAGCAGCGCATCGAGCTCCACGTCGATGGTCAGATAGAAGTGCGGGATGTTCTGCTTCGATTCGAGCAGACGCCGCGCGATCGTCTTGCGCATCGAGCTGAGCGGTACTTCCTCGAAATCGCCCTGCGGCGCCGGCATTGCCTGCGGCTGGGCGGCGGCTGGCGCCGCAGCGGCCCGGGGTTCCGCCTTCGCCGGCGCAGCCGCTTTCGCCGCTCCGCCCGCAATCGCCGCCTCCACATCGGCGCGCACGATACGCCCGTGCGGTCCAGAACCGTCGATGCGCGCGAGATCGAGCCCGGCCTGTGCGGCGATGCGGCGTGCAAGGGGGCTGGCGAAAACGCGCCCGGTGGTCTCGCCCCCGGCCGGCGCCCGCGAAGGCGTCGGGGCCGGCGCGGCGGGCGCGGCCGGTGCAGCCGCCTTTTCCGGCGCGGCAGCCGCCTTTTCAGGCGCCGCCTTGGCCGCGGGCTTGGCGCCACCGGCAAGAGCCGCCGCATCCTCGCCCTCCTCGAGGATCAGCGCGATCGGCGTATTGACCGCGACATTCTCCGTCCCGCCAGGCACCAGGATGCGGCCGAGCGTCCCCTCGTCGACGGCCTCGACCTCCATGGTCGCCTTGTCCGTCTCGATTTCCGCCAGCACCATGCCGGAGGTGATCGTGTCGCCTTCCTTCACCAGCCACTTGGCGAGCTTGCCCTCCGTCATGGTCGGCGAGAGGGCGGGCATCAGGACCTCGACAGGCATCTTCCTTCCTTCCCTTCAGGCGCGATAGCAGACGGTCTTGGCGGCGGCAACCACGTCGGCCACCTGCGGCAAGGCCAGCTTCTCAAGGTTGGCGGCATAAGGCATCGGCACGTCCTTGCCGGTGACGCGGAGCACCGGCGCATCCAGATAATCGAAGGCATGCTCCATCATCAGCGCGGCGATCTCCGAGCCGATGCCGCAGGCGGGCCAGCCCTCCTCCACCGAGACCAGGCGGTTGGTGCGCTGCACCGAGGCGACGATCGTGTCCAGATCGAGGGGCCGCAGCGAGCGCAGATCGATGACTTCCGCCTCGATCCCTTCCTTTGCCAGTTCCTCCGCCGCCGCGAGCGCATGGCCCACCATGATCGAGAAGGCGACGATGGTGACGTCGCGGCCCGGCCGGGCGATGCGCGCCTTGCCGATGGGCAGGACGAAGTCGTCGATCTCCGGCACCTCGAACGAGCGGCCATAGAGGATCTCGTTCTCGAGGAAGATCACCGGATTGGCGTCGCGGATCGCGGCCTTGAGCAGGCCCTTGGCGTCCGCCGCCGAATAGGGCGCCACCACCTTCAGGCCCGGGCAGTGCGCGTACCAGGACGCATAACACTGCGAATGCTGTGCCGCGACGCGCGACGCGGCGCCGTTCGGTCCGCGGAAGACGATCGGGCAACCCATCTGGCCGCCGGACATGTAGAGCGTCTTGGCCGCCGAATTGATGATCTGGTCGATCGCCTGCATGGCGAAGTTCATGGTCATGAACTCGACGATCGGCCGCAGTCCGCCGAAGGCGGCGCCGACGCCAAGTCCGGCGAAGCCCTGCTCGGTAATCGGCGTATCGATGACGCGACTGGCGCCGAACTCGTCCAGCAGGCCCTGGCTGACCTTGTAGGCGCCCTGATACTCGGCCACTTCCTCGCCCATCAGGAAGACGGACGGATCGCGGCGCATCTCCTCGGCCATGGCATCGCGCAGCGCCTCGCGCACCGTCATGGTGCGCATCGCCGTGCCGGGCGGCACCTCGGGCTCCGCCGGCGCCGCGGCCACCGGGGCGGCTGGCGCCGGCGC
>JAHCJR010000078.1 GCA_026126165.1 Alphaproteobacteria bacterium | reverse complement strand
TTGAGGAACTGGCGGCGGCTCTTCGTTCTGGGTGCTTTCACGATTTCCTTGGTCATCGTTGTCTCCTCCCGTTTGTTCTGTCCGGCTTCTGTCCGACCCGGCTCGGGGCAGATCCGCCCCGAAGATTGTGCCTGCGAGTATCGGCCGTAACGCCTTGCGCTGGCAAGCGCCAGCTTTCCGGCCCTTGGGGCGGTTACTGATTTCGCCGTGGTTACCATGGCGCCGTCCCTCCGGTTGGCGTCGTCGTGCGCGCCGTGCCACAATCGGAGCCGGCGCCGTTCGCGCGAGAGGCGAGCGGTGGAGCAGTCATTGGAGAGGCCATTGTCCGGTTTCGATCTCGATCTTTTTGTCATTGGCGGCGGTTCGGGCGGCGTGCGCGCCGGCCGCATGTCCGCCGCCTTCGGCGCGCGCGTCGCCATCGCGGAGGAATATCGCTATGGCGGCACCTGCGTCATTCGCGGCTGCGTGCCGAAGAAGCTGCTGGTCTATGCGGCGCAGTTCGCCGAGGAGTTCGAGGATGCGGCGGGCTTCGGCTGGGAGGTCGGGCCGCGCAGCTTCTCCTGGCCGCGCCTGATCGCCGCCAAGGACCGCGAGATCGACAGGCTGAGCGGCATATATGTGCGCCTTCTCGAGAATGCCGGCTGCGAGGTGCTGCAGGGCCGCGCGCGGCTGACCGGTCCGCACGAGGTGCAGGTCGGCGAGCGCACCTGGCGCGCCCGCCATGTTCTGATCGCGACCGGCGGGCGGCCGGTCATGCCCGGCATTCCCGGCATCGAGCATGCCATCAGCTCGAACGAGGCCTTTCACCTGCCCGAACTGCCCCGCCGCGTCGTGGTGGTGGGCGGCGGATATATCGCGGTCGAGTTCGCCGGCATCTTCAACGGCCTCGGCGCGCGCACCACCCAGCTCTACAGGGGCGAGCAGATCCTGCGTGGCTTCGATGGCGATGTGCGCCAGCACCTCGCCGCCGAGATCGTCAAGAAGGGGATCGACCTGCGCCTTCGGACGGACGTGCGCTCCATCGCGCGGCAGGCCGATGGCAGCCTGGCGGTGACGCTGACGGATGGCGGCGCGCTGGAGGCGGACTGCGTGATGTATGCGACCGGCCGGCGGCCCAATACGGAAGGTCTCGGGCTTGCGGAACTGGGCATCGCGCTCGGGCCGAACGGGGCGGTCAGGGTCGATGAATTTTCCCGCACCAGCCTGCCGCATGTGTTCGCCGTCGGCGACGTGACGGACCGCATCAATCTCACCCCGGTCGCGATCAAGGAAGGGGCGGCGGTGGCGGCAACGCTGTTCGGCGGCACGCCGACGCGCGCCGACCACGAGGACGTGCCGAGCGCCGTCTTCAGCCAGCCTGCCGTCGGCACGGTCGGCCTGACCGAGGAGCAGGCGCGTGCGCGAGGGCTCGGCGTCGATATCTACAAGACGACCTTCCGGCCAATGAAGCACACCCTGTCGGGCCGGGACGAGAAAACCCTGATGAAGCTCGTCGTCGATGCCGGCTCGCAACGAGTTCTCGGCGCGCACATGGTCGGGCCGGAAGCGGCGGAGATCGTCCAGGGCCTCGCCATCGCCATCAGGATGGGGGCGAGCAAGGCGGATTTCGACCGCACGGTGGGGATTCATCCCTCGGCCGCCGAGGAGTTCGTCACCATGCGCGAGAAATGGCAGCCGCCCCGGCAGGCAGCGGCGGAATGAGGCGGGGCGGGAAGCCCCGGCCGGGGTTTCCAAATGCCTTGAACCGGCGTATATCTCCGCTTCCGTTCCGGCGATGTTCGGGGTGGAATGGCAGTTCCGCGGAGCAGGGATCAGAGGGCTATGGCGGCGAAATGGTCACCCGATAGCTGGCGCGGCCGGCCGATCGTGCAGGTTCCGGACTATCCGGATCCGGCCGAGTTGGCAGGCGTCGAGGCGACGCTGGCGAAGTTTCCGCCGCTGGTCTTTGCCGGCGAGACCCGGCGGCTGACCCAGTCCCTGGGCCAGGTCGCGGCCGGCAAGGCATTCCTGCTCCAGGGCGGCGACTGCGCCGAAAGCTTCGCCGAGTTCAACGCCAACAATATCCGCGACACGTTCCGCGTGCTGCTGCAGATGGCCGTGGTGCTCACCTTCGGCGCCTCGCTGCCGGTGGTCAAGGTCGGCCGGCTGGCCGGACAATTCGCCAAGCCGCGTTCGGCGGCGACCGAGCGGCGCGACGGCGTCGAACTGCCGTCCTATCGCGGCGACATCATCAACGGCATGGACTTCACGCCGGACTCGCGCCGGCCGGACCCGAAGCGCCTGCTGCAGGCCTATTCGCAGTCGGCCTCGACGCTCAACCTGCTGCGCGCGTTCGCCCAGGGCGGCTATGCCGACCTGCATCAGGTGCATCGCTGGAACCTGGGCTACGCGAAGAGCAGCGCCAACGAGCGCTGGCTCGGCGTGGTGCACCGCATCTCCGAGGCGCTCGACTTCATGGAGGCCTGCGGCGTCACGCCAGACCAGACGGCGGAGCTGCGGACGGTGGATTTCTACACCAGCCATGAAGCGCTCCTGCTCGGCTACGAGCAGGCGATGACGCGGCAGGATTCCACCTCGCCCAGCGGCGAATGGGTGGACACTTCGGCGCACATGCTCTGGATCGGCGATCGCACGCGCGAGCCCGACGGCGCCCATGTCGAGTTCCTGCGCGGGGTGATCAATCCGATCGGGCTGAAATGCGGCCCCTCGCTCGAACCCGCCCAGCTCCTGCGGCTGATCGATCTGCTCAATCCGGCGAACAAGCCGGGCCGCCTCACCCTGATCGCGCGCATGGGCGCGGACCGGGTGGCGGAAAAGCTCGCCCCGCTGGTGCGCGCGGTGCAGCGCGAGGGCCGCGCGGTCGTCTGGTCGTGCGATCCGATGCACGGCAATACGCTGACCTCCTCCACCGGCTTCAAGACAAGGCCGTTCGACCGCATCCTGAAAGAGGTGCGGGAGTTCTTCCTGGTACACCAGGCGGAGGGGACGCATGCGGGCGGCGTGCATCTGGAACTGACCGGCCAGGACGTGACCGAGTGCCTGGGCGGGGCGCAGGCGATCGACGAGGCAGAGCTGGGCGATCGCTATCACACCCATTGCGATCCGCGCCTCAATGCCAGCCAGAGCCTCGAACTGGCGTTCCTGATGGCGGAAATGCTGAAGAAGGAGCGCGCCGGTGTCCGCGCCGATATCGCAGAAGCTTCCTGACCTGCCGGCGGTGGGGTCCACCGCGCTCGAACAGGAGATCGCCGCCCGCACCGACCATTACTTCCGCCGCACCAAGGAGGCGGTGAGAAGGCATGGCGACAAGCGCGTCACCTACGCGGTCTTCATGCGCCGGCCGGTCATTTCCTGCCCGCGCCTGATGCTCGACTGGATGGCGCAGGTGGCGGAGGCGCGCGGCACCCGTTTCGATTTCGAGATCCATCACCGCGAGGGTGCCTGGGTCGGCGCCGGCGATCCGCTGATGTATATTTCCGGCTCGCTCTATCATCTGGTGGATCTGGAGACGATCTATCTGCAGAAGCTGGGCGCGGCCTGTGTCGCGGGCTACAACGCCTATTCCATGTGTTGCGACCTGCCGAACGTGCGTTTCCTTGCCATGGACGCGCGCCACTGCGCCGGGGCGGAAATGGCCGAACTCATGGCCTACGCCGCCTCAGTCGGCTCGCGCGCGGCCCAGCGCGATGTCGGCGCGCTCGGCTTCGTCGGCAACGCCACCGACGCCACCGCCCATTATTTCGGCAATGCGCGCGGCTTCGGCACCATGCCACATGCGCTGATCGGCTATGCCGGCTCGACGGTGCGGGCGGCGGAAATGTTCGTCGAAACCTTCCCCGGCGAGCCGGTCACCGTGCTGGTCGACTATTTCGGCCGCGAGATCGCCGATGCGCTGGAGGTCTGCCGGCGCTTTCCCGATATCGCGGCGGAGGGGCGCCTTTCGGTCCGGCTCGACACCCATGGCGGGCGCTTCATCGAAGGGCTCGATCCGGCGCAGTCCTATGCCGTGCTCGAGCGCCACGTGCCGAACGCCATCCGGCAGTATCGCAGCCACGAGGAACTGGCCTGGCTGGTCGGCACCGGCGTTTCGGCGGCGGCGATCTATCGCATGCGCGAGGCACTCGACGAGGCCGGCTTCTCCAGCGTGAAGATCGTCGCCTCGTCCGGATTCAATCCTGCCAAGTGCAAGGTCATGGCGAGCGTCAAGGCGCCGATCGACACGATCGGCACCGGCTCCTACCTGCCTGACCGCTGGAGCGAAACCTATGCCACGGCGGACATCGTCGAGTATGACGGCCGGGCCTCGGTCAAGGTCGGCCGCGAATTCCTGCTGCGCCGCTAGGCCGGCTCGCCTCGGGCGGCCCTCACCCAGCCCTCTCCCACATGGTGGGAGAGGGCTATTTTTTCTCCCTCTCCCGCGACGCGGGAGAGGGTCGGGGTGAGGGCAATTCTCAGGTCAACTTGACAAGCTGCTTGCCGAGATTCTCGCCTTTCAGCATGCCGATGAAGGCACGCGGCGCGCTCTTGATGCCCTCGGCCACGCTTTCGCGATACTTGAGCTGGCCGCGCGCCACCATCTGCCCCAGTTCCCGCAGCGCCTTCGGCCAGGGCGCCATGTTGTCGGACACGATGAAGCCTTGCAGGCGCACCCGATTGACCAGCAGCGAGCCCATCATCTTCATGCCGCGCGGATCGGTCTCGTTATACTGCGAGATCAGGCCGCAGAGCGGCACGCGGGCAAAGGTATTGACCAGGCGCAGCACCGTGTCGAGGATTTCCCCGCCCACATTCTCGAAATAGACGTCGATGCCGGCCGGGCAGGCGGCCTTGAGCTGGGCGTGCAACTCGCCTGCCTTGTAATCGGCGCAGGCATCGAAGCCCAGTTCCTTGACCACGTAGTCGCACTTCTCCCGCCCGCCGGCGATGCCGACGACGCGGCAGCCCATGCGCTTGGCGAGCTGGCCGACGACCGAGCCCACCGCGCCGGAGGCGGCGGAGACCACGACCGTCTCGCCCGGACGCGGATTGCCGATCTCGAACAGGCCGACCCAGGCGGTGACGCCCGGCATGCCCACCGGTCCGAGATAAGCGGAAAGCGGGATCGGCGCCCCTTCGGCGATGCGGTTGAGGTCGCGCCCGTCCGACAGGGCATAGAGCTGCCAGCCGAGATAGCCGACCACCTTTTCGCCCGGCTTGAAGGAAGGATTGTTGCTCTCCACCACCTCGCCGACGGTGCCGCCCACCATGACCTGGCCCAGTTCGACCTTGGCGGAGTAGGACTTCGCATCGTCCATGCGGCCGCGCATGTAGGGATCGAGCGAGAGATAAAGGTTGCGCACCAGCACCTGTCCGGGTCCCGGTCTCGGCACCTCGCCTTCGACGAGGCGGAAATTATCCTCCCTGACCCAGCCCTTCGGCCGGCTTTCCAGGACCCACTGCAGGTTCTTCGCCATCGGATGCTTCCTCTTCGATTTCTCCCCCGGCGGACAACATATCCCCTCCGCGCGCGTTTTCCAGTGCGCTGGCGTGCGCCACGGCCGCTTGTGGCGGCCTGCGGGAGAGGCTAAGTAACGCCCATGACGGACCATCTCGCCATCGCGCTCGCCCAGGCCAATCCGACCGTGGGCGACATTCCGGGCAACCTCGCCATGATCCGCCGCTGCCGTGCCGAGGCGGCGGCGGCCGGCGCCGATCTGGTCCTGTTCGGCGAACTGGTCGTCTGCGGCTATCCGCCCGAGGATCTGGTGCTGAAGCCGCGCCTGCAGGAGGATTGCCGGCGCGCGGTGGAGGCGCTGGCCGCCGATACGGCGGATGGCGGACCGGCCATGATCGTGGGCGCGCCCTGGAGCGACCAGGGCAGGCTCTACAATGCCGCCCTGCTGCTCGATGGCGGGAAGATCGCCGCCGCGCGCTACAAGCACGATCTGCCGAACTATGGCGTGTTCGACGAGAAGCGCGTCTTCGCGCCCGGCCCGCTGCCCGGGCCCGTGGTCTTCCGCGGCGTGCGGCTCGGGCTCATGGTGTGCGAGGACATGTGGTTCCCGGATGCGGCCGAGTGCCTGGCGGAGACCGGGGCGGAGCTGCTGCTGGTGCCGAACGGCTCCCCCTTCGAGGACGGCAAGACCGATGCCCGGGTCAATCTGGCGGTGGCGCGGGTCAAGGAGACCGGCCTGCCGCTCGCCTATCTCAACCAGGTGGGCGGGCAGGACGAACTGATCTTCGATGGCGGCTCCTTCGTGCTCAATGCCGACTGCGCGCCGGCCGTGCAGATGCCGCAATTCCGCGAGGCGCTGTGCCTGACGCAGTGGCGCCGCGAGACCTCCGGCTGGCGCTGCGAGACCGGCGGACGGGAAGCACCCTTGGGGCGGCTCGCCGCCATCTGGCAGGCGATGGTGCTGGGCCTCGGCGACTACGTGCGCAAGAACCGCTTCCCGTCGGTGGTGCTCGGCCTTTCGGGGGGCATCGACAGCGCGCTCACCGCCGCCGTTGCGGTTGATGCGCTGGGACCGGCGCGGGTCAGCCTCGTCATGCTGCCCTACCGCTACACCGCGCAGGAGAGCCTCGACGACGCGGCCGCCTGCTCCGCCCTGCTCGGCGCCGACTACCGCATCCTGCCGATCGCGCCGGCGGTCGAGGCGTTCGGCACGATGCTGGCGCCGGCTTTTGCCGGGCGCGGCCCCGACACGACGGAGGAGAACATCCAGTCGCGCGTACGCGGCGTGGCGCTGATGGCGCTCTCCAACAAGTTCGGCCACCTGCTGCTCACCACCGGCAACAAATCGGAGAATTCGGTCGGCTACGCCACCCTCTATGGCGACATGTGCGGCGGCTACAACGTGCTCAAGGACGTCTACAAGACCACGGTGTTCGACCTGGCGCGCTGGCGCAACGCGAACCATCCCCCCGGCGTCCTCGGGCCGGCCGGCCGGGTCATCCCCGAAAACATCATCACGCGCCCGCCGAGTGCGGAATTGCGCGAGAACCAGAAGGACCAGGATTCGCTGCCGCCCTACGACCAGCTCGACCGCATCCTGGAATGCCTGATCGAAGAGGAAATGGGCGTCGAGGAGATCGTCGCGCGCGGCGAGCCGCGCGAGGTGGTCAAGCGGATCGAGCATCTGCTGCACCTGGCCGAATTCAAGCGCAGGCAGGCGGCACCCGGCGTCAAGGTGACGCGCCGGAGCTTCGGCCGCGACCGGCGCTACCCGATCACCAA
The DNA here is from genome assembly GCA_026126165.1 of Alphaproteobacteria bacterium. Classification (GTDB taxonomy): domain Bacteria; phylum Pseudomonadota; class Alphaproteobacteria; order Ferrovibrionales; family Ferrovibrionaceae; genus JAHCJQ01. The sequence goes on along the minus strand of JAHCJR010000078.1, from coordinate 8,605 downwards.
CGCCTTCCGCGACCGCAGCGAATGACGACTTCCGTCCGTTTCGCGCCAAGCCCGACCGGGCTGCTGCATGTCGGCAATGCGCGGGCCGCCATCGTCAACTGGCTGTTTGCGCGCAGCCGGGGCGGCAGCTTCATGCTGCGGCTCGACGATACCGACCAGGCACGCTCGAACGCCGAGTATGCGGCGCGGATCGAGGAGGACCTGCGCTGGCTCGGCCTCGGGTGGGACCGTTTCGCGCGCCAGTCCGACCGCCTCGCGCGTTACCAGGCGGCGGCCGAGGCGCTCAGGGCCAAGGGCCGGCTCTATCCCGCCTACGAAACGGAAGAGGAACTGGCGCGCCAGCGCGCGCTGCGTCGCGCCCGCCGCCTGCCGCCGGTCTACGATCGCTCCGCCCTGGCGCTTGGCGCGGCAGAGCGGGCGCGCCTCGAGGCGGAAGGGCGAAGGCCGCACTGGCGCTTCCTGCTCGAGGCCGGTTCCACCGCGTGGACCGACGGCATCCGCGGCGAAGTGCGCATCGATGCGGCGACGGTCAGCGATCCGGTGCTGATCCGCGCCGACGGCACGCCGCTCTACACCTTCTGCTCGGTGGTGGATGACATCGATTTCGGCATTACGGATGTGATTCGCGGCGAGGATCACGTCACCAACACCCTGACGCAGATTCAGCTTTTCCACGCCCTGGGCGCCGCCCCGCCCGTCTTCGCGCATTTCGCGCTGCTGGTCGGCACGGACGGCGAGGCGCTTTCCAAGCGCGAGGCGGCGTTGAGCCTTGCCAGCCTGCGTGAGACCGGCATCGAGCCGATGGCCGTGGCGAGCCTGATCGCCCGGCTCGGCACCGCCGATCCGGTGGAGCCGCGCCAGACCCTGGCGGAACTGGTCGCGGGCTTCGATCTGTCGCGCTTCGGCCGCGCCGCTGCCCGTTTCGACGAGGCCGAACTGAAGCACCTTTCCGCCCGCATCCTGCACGGCATGGATTTCGCGCGCGCCGCACCGCGGCTCCGCGAGATCGGTCTCGCGGCGGCGGGCGAGGAATTCTGGCGCGCGGTGCGCGGCAACCTGGAAACCATGGCCGATGCGCGCCACTGGTGGCGCGTGGTGGCCGGGCCGCTCGCCGGGGTGATCGAGGCGCCGGAATACCTGGCGCAGGCGGCCGCGTTGCTGCCGCCCGAGCCCTGGGGCGGCGATGTCTGGCGGGAATGGACGGCGGCGCTGAGGGAACGGACCGGCCGCAAGGGGCGCACATTGTTCCATCCGCTCCGCCTCGCGCTGACGGCGCGCGAGCATGGACCGGAAATGCACAATCTGTTACCTCTCATTGGCCGCGAGCGGGCGCAGGCGCGCCTCGCCGGCCGGACCGCATGACGGGAATCCAGACGTGACGCTGCATCTCTACAACACCGCGACGCGGCGCAAGGAGCCGTTCGAGCCGCTGCAGCCCGGCAAGGTCGGCATGTATGTCTGCGGTCCGACCGTCTACGACTATGCCCATATCGGCAATGCGCGCCCGGTCGTGGTCTTCGACGTGCTCTACCGCCTGCTGCGGCGTGCCTACGACGAGGTGACCTACGTTCGCAACATCACCGATGTCGAGGACAAGATCAACGCGGCGGCGCGCGCGCGCGGCATCTCGATCGCGGAGGTCACGGAATCGACGACGCGCGCCTATCACGAGGACATGGCGGCGCTGGGCGCGCTGCCGCCGGACGAGGAGCCGCGCGCGACCCAGCATATCGCGCACATGATCGCCATGATCCGCCGCCTGATCGAGGGCGGCCATGCCTACGAGGCGGAAGGGCATGTTCTCTTTCATGTCCCGTCGATGGCCGACTATGGCCGCCTTTCCGGGCGCAACCGCGACGAGCAGATCGCCGGTGCCCGCGTCGATGTGGCGCCCTACAAGCGCGACCCGGCCGACTTCGTGCTGTGGAAGCCCTCGGACGCGGACACGCCCGGCTGGACCAGCCCCTGGGGCCGCGGCCGGCCTGGCTGGCACATCGAATGCTCGGCCATGGCCAAGGCGAAGCTCGGCGTGACCTTCGATATTCATGGCGGCGGCCGCGACCTCATCTTCCCCCATCACGAGAACGAGGTGGCGCAGAGCGTCTGCGCCAACGGCGCGCCTTTCGCGCGCTACTGGGTGCATAACGGCTTCCTCACTGTGAATGGCGAGAAGATGTCGAAGTCGCTCGGCAATTTCCGCACCGTGCGCGACGTGCTGGTCCAGGCGCCGGGCGAGGCGGTGCGGCTGATGCTGCTCTCGACCCACTATCGCCAGCCGCTCGACTGGACGGATGACGGGCTGCAGCAGGCGCGCGCCACGATGGACCGGCTCTACGGCGCCCTGCGCCATGTCTGGGACGCCTCGCTGCGCGATGCGCCTTCGCCTTCGCCGGAACTTCTGGCCGCGCTCGAGGACGATCTCAACACGCCGCTCGCGCTCAGCGTGCTGCACCAGGAGGCGGCGCGCGCGCACAAGGTCGAAAGCGAGGAGGAGATGCGCGCCGTCAAATCGGCGCTGCTCGGTGCCGGCGAACTGCTCGGCATCCTGTCCCAGGATCCGGCGCAGTGGTTCCGCTGGCAGCCGGCCGGCGCGGAAGTGGACGAGGCGGAGATCATGCGCATGATCGAAGAGCGCAACGATGCGAAGAAGGCTCGCGACTATGCTGCCGCCGACCAGATCCGCGAGGCGCTGAAGGCGCAGGGCATCCTGCTCGAGGACCGGCCCGGCGGGGTTACGGAATGGAGACGCGCCGGATGAGCCGCGAAAGACTGTACATCTTCGATACCACCTTGCGCGACGGCGCGCAGACCCAGGGCGTCGATTTCTCGGTCGAGGACAAGCGGGCCATCTCGCTCGCACTCGACCGGCTTGGCATCGATTACGTGGAAGGTGGCTGGCCGGGCGCCAATCCGACCGACACCGCCTTCTTCGCCGATCCGCCGAAGCTCGCCTCGGCCAGGCTGGTCGCCTTCGGCATGACGCGCCGTTCCGGGCGCAGCGCCGCCAACGATCCGGGGCTTGCCGCCGTTCTGGAGGCGAAGGCGGATGCCGCCTGTCTCGTGGCCAAGACCTGGGACTTCCATGTCGATCTGGCGCTCGGCATATCGCTTGCGGAGAATCTCGAACTGATTGCCGATTCGATCGCCGCCGCGGCCGCGCGCGGGCGCGAGCCGATGATGGATGCGGAGCATTTCTTCGACGGCTACAAGGCCAATCCGGACTTTGCCCTGCGCTGCCTCGAGACGGCGATGGAGGCGGGCGCCCGCTGGATCGTGCTCTGCGACACCAATGGCGGCTCGCTGCCGCACGAGGTCGAGCGCATCGTGGGCGAAGTGGCGCGCAGGGTGCCGGGCACGCGGCTCGGCATCCATACCCACAACGATACGGAAAACGCCGTGGCCAATTCCCTGGCGGCGATCCGCGCCGGCGTGCGCCAGGTACAAGGCACCTTGAACGGGCTTGGCGAGCGCTGCGGCAACGCCAATCTCGTTTCGCTCATTCCGACGCTGGTGCTCAAGCCGGATTATTCGGACCGCCTCGAGACCGGCATCGGCCCGGAGAAACTCAGGCAGATAACCCAGGTCTCGCGCCTGCTCGACGAACTGCTCAACCGCGCGCCGAACCGCCATTCACCCTATGTCGGCGCCTCGGCCTTCGCGCACAAGGGCGGGCTGCATGTCTCGGCGGTGGAGAAGGATCCGCGCAGCTACGAGCACGTGCCGCCCGAGAGCGTCGGCAATCGCCGGCGCGTGCTGGTCTCGGACCAGGCCGGCCGTTCCAATATCCTGAGCCGCCTGCGCGATGCCGGCATCGACATCGATTCGTCGAGCCCCAAGATCGCCCGCCTGCTCGACGAGGTGAAGGAACGGGAATTCCTCGGCTATTCCTACGACGGCGCGGAAGCGAGCTTCGAGCTGCTGGCGCGGCGCATGCTTGGCCAGGTGCCGGACTATTTCGAGGTGCGCAGCTTCCGCGTCATGGTGGAGCGCCGCCACAATGCCCGCGGCGAGCTGGTCACCGTATCGGAGGCGGTGGTCAAGGTGATGGTGGATGGCGAGGTCATCATGTCGGTGGGCGAGGGCAATGGCCCGGTCAATGCGCTCGACCGCGCCCTGCGCAAGGACCTCGGCAAGTATTCGGCCTATCTCGACGATCTGCGCCTGGTCGATTTCAAGGTCCGCATCCTGACCGGCGGCACGGAGGCGGTGACGCGGGTGATGATCGAGAGCGGCGATGGCGAGGGCAATCGCTGGTTCACCGTCGGCGTGTCGCCGAACATCGTCGATGCTTCGTTCCAGGCGCTGCACGACAGCATCATCTACAAGCTGCACCGCGACGGGGCGCCGGCGGCGGACCTGGCGCGCGGCCGGCGCGCCGCCGGCGACTGACGCATGGCCGACGCGCCAGCGGGGCGCCGCGACTTCGCCGGCCTGCCGTCCGGTCCCGCCATCGTCCTGGTCGCGCCGCAGATGCCGGAGAATATCGGTTCGGCGGCGCGCGCCATGCTCAATTTCGGCCTGACCGATCTCCGCCTCGTCCGGCCGGAGAAGCGGTTTCCCCATCCGCGCGCCGAGGCGCTGGCCTCGGGCGCGAGCTTCGTGCTGGAACGCGCCCGTGTCTTCGACAGCACCGAGGCGGCGGTCGGCGACCTGCATCGGCTCTATGCGGCGACCGCGCGCGAGCGCGAGATGCTGAAGCCCGTGCAGGGGCCGCGCCAGGCGGTGGCGGAGATCGGCGCGGCGCTGCGGACCGGCGAGCGGTGCGGCATCCTGTTCGGCTCGGAGCGCGTCGGCCTGCTCAACGAGGATGTGGTGCTGGCGGAAAAGATCGTCACCATCCCGGTCAATCCGGGTTTTTCCTCCCTCAACCTGGCGCAGGCGGTGGCGGTGCTGGCCTATGAATGGTGGTGTTTCCTCGCCGGCCCGCCGGCGGAGCGTTTCAGTTTCGGCCGCACGCGGCCGGCCACACGCGAGGAGGTGTTCGGCCTGTTCGAGCATCTCGAGCGCGAACTGGACGAAGCAGGCTATTTCGCCAAGGTGCCCGACAAGCGCGAGGCGATGCTGACCAATATCCGCAACAGCCTGCAGCGCGGACCGCTGCTCGATCAGGACGTGCGCACCTTGCGCGGGATCGTCAAGCAGCTCGCCGGCAAGCGCATTCCCGGCTCGAAGAGGAGACGACAGGATGGATGACGAACAGGACGAGCCGATGCCGCTCGGCGGAGAGTTCGAGCATCACGAGGTGGTGGTCAACGGCGTGCGCCTTCACTACGCGGCGGCGGGCGCTGGCCCGGTCATGCTCTTCGTTCATGGCTTTCCGGAATTCTGGTACACGTGGCGACATCAGCTCCGCCATTTTCGCGCGAGCCATCGGGTGATCGCGCCGGACATGCGCGGCTACAATCTCTCCGACAAGCCGCCGCGCGTTGAGCAGTATGCCGCGCCGCAGATCGTCGAGGACCTGCGCCAGCTCATCGCCCATCTCGGCGCGGCGCGCGTGGTGCTGGTCGCCCATGACTGGGGCGGGGCGATCGCCTGGGCCTTCGCCATCGCCCATCCCGAACTGGTCGAACGGCTGGTGATCGTCAACGCGCCCCATCCCTGGGTCTTCCTGCGCGAGTTCCGCCAAAACCCGGCGCAGCGCGAGGCGAGCCAGTACATGCGCTTCTTCCGCTCCGCCGAGGCGGAGGCCAGGCTGTCGGCCGACGATTTCAAGGCGCTCTGGGAGTTCACCTATGCCGTGCCGCATCGCCGCGGCCATGTGGACGATGCGGATCGCGCCGCCTATCTCGCCGCGTGGCGCCGGCCGGGCGCGCTGACCGGCGGCCTCAACTGGTACCGGGCGACGCCGCTGGTGCCGCCGGCGAAGGGGGAGAGCGCCGATGGCCTGCCCGACCTCAAGCCCGACGGGTTCAGGGTCCGCGTGCCTACGCTTGTCATCTGGGGCATGCGCGACAGCGCCCTGCTGCCCGGCAACCTGGACGGCCTCGCCGACCTGGTTCCCGATCTGCAAATCCTGCGCATCCCCGAGGCCACCCACTGGGTGGTGGAGGAGGTGCCGGACCAGGTCAATCGGGCGATCGAGGGGTTTCTTGGTGGAACCGGGTGATAAGGTCGGTGCGGGCTGGCGGCAACGCCTTGAAAAGATGAAAGTTTTCGGGCAGTTATTGACTTTCGATTGAGGTGCATTACGATTTTGGGAGCCAAGTCGCCCCGCATTCCCGAACTGTCACCGTATGGTGTGCGTGCCAGCCAGATCGGCTGGATAGGGAGCGGGGCGCATCATTCGAAATTCCATACATTCTCGATTTGCCCGTTGTCGCGGAGCATGTTTCGCCAGCGCCAGCCATCTTTGCGATCACCGTGACAGGAACGTGCCACAGCTCCGGCAACCATGTCGGCGAGCTGGATGAGCGGATCGCGAACGGAATCCTTAAGCTCCACCTGGCGTACGGCCGCAACCGCGATGTTCCGCCGAATGTAAGATCGAAATTGCTTCTTGAATGGACGGTCGCCGGATCCGTCAATTACGACCTTCGCATCCTGCAACGCACCTCCATCATACTTCATCATCATCCGGATGAAGAAACGATAGAAGCTTTCCTTGTCCGCTTTCAGGTTGGGTGAATAGATGCGGGCCTTGTTGACAACTATGAATCGGGCAGAAAATCTGTAACCGGCCACGGCCTGAAAAAATTCATCCTTGAATTCATTCTTGCACTTGTTGAATTTGAACTCCGGTCTAATGCCCAGTTTCTCCCGGAGTGCGACTATCTTCGCCCCCGTCGAATCGGCCTCTGCGTGGTCCCGGAATATCACCATTGATGACACAAAGAAGGGCGACGAACCCTTGGTGACTCTGAAGCCGGGATCGCCGGATTCGTCTATGAACACGAGCATCGCGTATCTCTAGTACAATCCAGTGTCCTTGGACAATCGCTTGGAGTTAAGGGCCTGCCTTGAGGCCGCCCGCCATGGGCACCGGCGCGATTTGGTAACTTGCCCGGTCTTCTCGGGGCTTGACGCTGGGGGGCTCCCGGCTATAGTACGCGCCTTCGCGCGGCCTCCGTGTCAGGCCGGCGCCGTTGCCGCTCGCGCGGGTCCAGGCTGCCGGTCTCGGCCATGTGCTTGCGGCGCTTCGCTTTTTCGGACGATGGATCGGGCATGACCAAGCGACTGGAGTCGAAATACAAGATCAACCGCCGTCTCGGCGAGAATCTCTGGGGCCGGCCGAAGAGCCCGGTCAACAAGCGCGAGACGCCGCCGGGCCAGCATGGTCAGCGCCGCCGCAAGCCGTCCGATTACGGCGTCCAGCTCGCCGCCAAGCAGAAGCTGCGTGGTTACTACGGCAACATCACGGAACGGCAGTTCCGCAACATCTACGAGGCGGCCTCCCGCCAGAAGGGCGACACGTCCGAGGCGATGATCGGCCTGCTCGAGCGCCGGCTCGACACCATCGTCTACCGGATGAAGCTTGCCATCACGCCCTTTGCCGCGCGCCAGCTCGTCAATCACGGGCATATCCGCGTCAATGGCCGGCGCTGCAATATTGCCTCGGCCCGGATCGAGATCGGCGACACCATCGAGCTGGTCGAGCGCTCGCGCGCCATGGCCGTGGTGCTGGAGGCTCAGCAGAGCCGCGAGCGCGACGTGCCGGACTATGTCGAACTCTCCGAGAACGGCTTCAAGGGCGTGCTGACCCGTGTGCCGGCCTTCGCCGACGTGCCCTATCCGGTGCGGATGGAGCCGAACCTGGTGGTCGAGTACTACTCGCGCTGATCTGTCGGCACCAGAGAGCAATCCCGAGCCGATGGCGGCCATGCCGCCATCGGCTTTTTGCTGGCGACGGGCTGCCCCTCCGATCGTTCGCGAGAATGTGATGCCGGGTCGCCGTGCGCGCCATGGCCGGGCCTCACCGGCAATGGCAGATTGCTCCGGCGGGGGCGATTCGCCGGAGTGAGTTCGATGAAGTCCGCCGATCTTTCTGCGGTGGCGGTCACCCTGGACCTGGCGCAGGCGATGCGCCTCGAGGACCGCCGCAAGTCAGCCGCGATCGCCTATCTCCTGCTCCTCTTCTTCGGCCTGCTGGGGGCGCACCGCTTCTATCTCGGTCATGTCGGGTCGGCCACGGCCCTGCTCCTGCTGACCCTGGCAAGCCTCGCCCTCATTCCCTTCCATGTCGGCTGGGGTCTCGCATGGCTGCCGCCGCTCTGGCTGCTGACCGATCTGTTCCTCGTTCCGGCCATGGTCGCCCGCCACAATGCCGAGCTGACGCAGGTGGCGTTGCCCTGAGCCCGTCCGTCACTTGCGGATGTCGATCACCTCGAAGGGCCAGGCGTTCTTCACCACCACCGTCGAACTCACGACGCGGTTGAAGGGCATGGATCCCATCTGGACCTGGATGTTGTAGCGCGCCCGGAACGTGATGCGGTCGCCCGACACCTCGACCTTGTCGTAATCGAGCACTTCCTCGAGGCGGCTGGCATTGTCGATGTAGCGCCAGTCCCGGCTGTAATCAGTCTGCAACTGGTTGGCAATCTCCGGCCAGCGTGACTTGAAGGCATTCGCATCGGCGATCTCTCCGGCCGGCGGCAGGCTGGCGAGC
>JAHCJR010000077.1 GCA_026126165.1 Alphaproteobacteria bacterium | reverse complement strand
GGCCGCGTCCATCTCGCCCTCGCACGGACCGGCGAGGCGACGCGGCATGAACGGCTCGATTTCGGCGATGCCGGGCGGGCCAACGTCCGCATGGGCAGCGTCGAGCGCGCCCTCGCGATGATCGAGGACGCGCTCCGCTGACCGCCCGGCCTTCGCCGGCTACTTCAGATAATCGTGCAGCACCCGGCCGGCCGGCAAGGTCAGGTCGGCGATGAAATGCCGGCCGCCCACGATCTTGCGCACCGGCAGATCGGCGACCGGGGCGTTGACGTGCGGGATCAGGTGCAGCCGCGCCGGCCCGCTCCAGGAGCCCTTCACGGTAAAGTCGATCAGGTTGTAGGCGACGAGCTGGGCGATGGCAGGCTTGCCATCCACGTCCGGAATGAGCTTCAGGTTGACCTGGGTCTTGCCGAGGGAGGCCAGCGTCTTCTCCGGGTTGCGGACCAGGCTTTCGTGCTTGTAAGCCATGGTCCCCATGGCCACGGTCTGCCCGGCATAGACCAGCGTGCCGGTCAGCGTGTCCTCGTAGACCTCGAGCTTGGGATGGGCGTATTTCTTCGGGAAGCCCCAGATCTCGCGCCCCGCCGCGATCGGCGGATCGTCATCCAGATACATCTGGGCGACGAAGTTGCAGGGCTCGCCCTTGTAGTGGCAGGGGATCACGACGCCGCTCTCGGTATAGTCGCCGAAGCCCGACGAATCCGGCATGCGGATCCATTCGTAGAAGACCTGGTTCGACGGGTCCGGGGTCAGCGGCTCGGGCACGGCGGCACGGATGGCATCCGGGTCGCTCTCGTAGATCACGATCATGTATTCGCGATTGACGAACCGGAACGGCAGATGCGGATAGCTCGGCCCCCAGGCCGGCATCGAAGGCAGCTTGAGGATTTCTTCTTTCTTCATGTCAGTCCCCGGACTTGTTGATCGGCGTTGCGCTGGAAAGGCGGGCCGCGGCCCGCCCGCTCACATGAACTTCTTTTCCACGTCGGTCGAGGTCTCGCGCCCGACCTTGTCGTAATGCTGGTCGAGGAATTCCTCGGCCTTCTGGCGCCCGGTCTCGCGCAGATCGAGCAGGAAATCCCATTCGGCATTGAGCTTGGAGGAGACGCCGAGGCGGTTCAGTTTTTCCTCGGCATCGATCGTGTGGATCAGCATGCGCTTGAGCCGGCCGCCATCGTCGAAGCCGTTGTCGATCAGCCTGGTGACGAAGTTGATGGCGCGCATCTCCCGCATCAGGCTGGAATTGAAGCTCAGCGTGTTGATCCGGTCGAGGATCGCCTGAGCGGTGCGCGGCACCTCGGGAATGTTGATCGGATTGAGCTGGACGATCAGGATGTCGCGGCAATCGCAGTTGTAGATGAGCGGATAGAGCGGCGGATTGCCCATATAGCCGCCGTCCCAGTAATACTGGCCGCCGACTTCCACCGCCTGGAACATGAAGGGCAGGCAGGCGGAAGCCAGGATGGCATCGATCGAGAGTTCCGTCCGGTCGAAGACCTTGATGCGGCCGGTCAGCACGTTGGCGGCGCAGATGAACAGCTTCACCTTGTTCTCGGTGTGCATGAACTCGCAATCCACCACCGAGGCCAGCACATCGCGCAGCGGATTGAGGTTGCCCGGATTGAGCTGATAGGGCGAGAGCAGGCGCGACATCGCCTCCGTCATGATATAGCCCGGCGAGTAGTCTAGGCTGCCCGTCCCCGGCCGGAACAGCTTGTCCCAGAAGGTCGGCTGCAGCGGGCCCGACCGGGCCGCCTCGGAGATCCGGCGCCAGAATTCCTCCAGCGCCTTGCGCCCGCCCGGCTGACCGCCATGGGCGATGCCATAGGCCACCACGGCGGCGTTCATCGCCCCGGCGGAGGTACCGACGATGCCCTCGATCTCGAAGCACTCCTCTTCGAGCAGCCGGTCCAGAACGCCCCAGGCGAAGGCACCGTGCGCGCCGCCGCCCTGCAGCGCCAGATTGATCGGCTTCAGGCCGCGCTTTCCCGTTGTCTGACCGGCCGTCGTGGCCTTCTTAGCCATGTGGTTCCCCTCGTCCTGCTCGACCCCGGGCGCGCCGGCGCACCTGCGCCGTCGCCCTTTACAAGGTCAGTGTGCCGTCCAGCCGCCATCGACCGGGATTGCGGTCCCGGTAACCGAAGCGGCAAGGTCCGAGGCGAGGAAACAGGCCAGCGCGCCCATCTCCTCGACCGTCGCGAACTTCTTCGTCGGCTGGTGAGCCAGGAGCACGTCCTTGATGACCTGCTCCGGCGTCATGCCATGCGCCTTGGCCTGGTCCGGGATCTGCTTTTCCACCAGCGGCGTCCAGACATAGCCCGGGCAGATGGCATTGCAGGTGATGCCCTCCTCCGCCACCTCCAGCGCCGTCACCTTGGTCAGGCCGACCATGCCGTGTTTCGCCGCCACGTAGGCGGACTTGAACGCGGAGGCGACCAGGCCATGCGCCGAGGCGATGTTGATGATGCGCCCGAAACGGCGCGCCTTCATGCCCGGCAACGCCGCCTTGGTCGAATGAAAGGCCGCAGACAGGTTGGTCGAGATCACCAGGTCCCACTTCTCGGCCGGAAAGTCGACGATCGGCTGCACATGCTGCACGCCGGCATTGTTGACGAGGATGTCGACCTTGCCGAGCTGCTTTTCCGCCGACTGCACCATCGCATAGATGTCGGCCGGTTTGCTCATGTCCGCCTTGATGAAGATCGAGCGGACACCAAACTCCCTGCCCAGCGCGGCGACGAGGCGGTCGCTCTCCTGGTCCTGCATGAAACTGTTCAGGGCGACATCCGCGCCCTGGGCGGCGAACGCACGCGCGATGCCAAGGCCGATGCCGCTGGTCGAGCCAGTGACAATCGCCACCTTGCCCTTAAGCATGTTGAAAATCCCTCCTGCCAGGGACGGAAACGGATTCCGTCCAAGCCCCCGGCCACGGAATCTAGCCTCTCGATACTACCAAGCCAAGGATGAACAGGGTCTTACGGATCGCAATTGCGTGATTGCCGCCCCGCCCGGTCAGCCGGCTGCCCGTCCCTTGTGCAATGCCACCGCATCGAGCAGGGCATGGACTTCCTGGCGCGCCGCCAGATGGGACATGGTGAGGTCAACCCCCGCCCCCTTCTCGCGCAGGTCGAGCAGGGTCAGCCCGGACAGGAACAGCTCGCGATAGATCACCCGCTCGCCGAAGCCGGGCGCCAGGCGGAAACCGATGCGCTGCGCCAGGCGCCCCAGCACGTCGGCCACCCGCTGCTTGTTGCGCGCGTCCAGGTTGGACAGGCGGTTGCGGGTCACGATCCAGTCGATGCTGCCGCGGTCGCGGCGGGCGCGGACCAGCTTCTGTTCCCACACCATCTGGCTGTAGAGGCTCGGCCCCAGGATCGCGAAGGTATCCGGGTTGACCCGCGCCAGCAGGTCGAGGTCGATGAAGCTGTCATTGAGAGGCGTGATCAGCGTATCGGCATGGGAGTGACCGAGCCGCGCCAGGAAGCTATCGTTGCCGGGACAGTCGATGACGATGAAGTCGGCCTGCGGCGCCAGCCCGGCGAGCGCCGCCCCGAAGCGCGTCGCCTCGTCCGCCTCGGCCGCCGCCCGCTCGGGCAGCGCCGAACGTTCCACGACCGTGGCGACCGGCATCGGCAGGGGAAGACCCTTTTCGGCGGTGAAGGCGCGCCGGTTCTCGACATAGCGCGTCAGGGTCCGCTGGCGGCCATCGAGGTCCATGGTGCCGACCCGGTGCCCCGCCCGCAGCAGGCCGACCACCAGATGCATCGCCGTGGTCGACTTGCCGGACCCGCCTTTCTCGTTCCCCAGCACCACGACATGCGGCCGCCGTCCCGTCCCGTCCTGCCCCTCCGGCCCCATGCCCCGCACCTCCGTTCCGCCGGCACGTCTGGCGCCCTTCTGGCAGCCCGGCCGCCTCCGGTCAAGGACGGCTGCGTCTTCCTCGTTGGTGGCGCGCACGCGAATTGCTAGATTTGCGCCTCTTGCCAACCGCTTCGAGAAGCACCCGCAACAACATGACCGAGAAAGTCGAATGCATCGTGGTCGGCGCCGGCGTCGTCGGACTGGCCATCGCCCGGAAACTCGCGCTCGCCGGGCGCGAGGTCCTTATCGCCGAGGCGGCGGAAACCTTCGGCACCGGCACGTCCTCGCGCAATTCCGAGGTGATCCATGCCGGCATCTATTATGTTCCGGGCAGCCTCAAGGGCCGGCTCTGCCTGCCCGGCAAGTTCCAGCTCTATGACTATTGCGCCGAACGCGGCATCCGGCACGAAAGGCTCGGCAAGTTCATCGTCGCCTGCTCGGAAGCGGAGATCGCCACCCTGCACGAACTCAAGGCGCGCGCCTTCGCCAATGGCTGCGACGACGTCTATCTGATCGACGGCGCCGAGGCGCGGCGGCAGGAACCGGAACTCGTCTGCCATGCCGCGCTCGTCTCGCCCTCCACCGGCATCGTCGATTCGCATGGCCTCATGCTCTCCTATCTCGGCGACGCCGAGGCCATGGGTGCCACGCTCGCGATCCATTCTCCCGTCACCGGCGTCCGTCATCTCGATCCCGGATTCGAGGTCAGCGTCGGCCCCGACCAGGATTACCGGCTGCGCTGCGATATCCTGATCAACTCCGCCGGGCTCGGCAGCCTGGACCTGGCGCGCAATCTGGCCGGCATGCCGCAGGAGCACGTCCCGCCCGGGCACATGCTCAAGGGCAACTATTTCACCCTTGCCGGCAAGTCGCCCTTTTCACGCCTCATCTATCCGGTCCCGGTGCCCGGCGGATCGGGCACGCACATCACCATCGACCTTGGCGGGCAGGCGCGTTTCGGGCCGGACGTGGAGCCGGTCGACAGGATCGAGTACAGCGTCGATCCCCGCCGCGGCGACAGCTTCTATGCCGACATTCGTCGCTACTGGCCGGGCATCCGGGATGGTTCGCTGCAACCGGCCTATTCGGGCATCCGGCCACGCCTCGGCCAGATCGGCGAAGCCTGGGACTTCGTCATCCAGGGCAGGGCCGATCACGGAATTGGCGGTCTCGTTCACTTCTTTGGCATTGAAAGCCCGGGCCTTACCTCCTCCCTCGCCATTGCCGATCACGTCGCCGGCCTGATATGACAATCGCATGAAACGGAGCGGTCGAACGCCGCCCAAGGGAGGGGGGATGAAGAAGGCAGGAAAGGTGGCGAGCATCGCCGATGCACGTCGCATCGTGCAGGAGCGCGGCCTGGAACACGTCAAGGTCGGCGTGTTCGACATCGACGGCGTGATGCGCGGCAAGTACATGCACCGCGACAAATTCTTTTCCGCCCTCGAAGGCGGCTTCGGCTTTTGCGACGTGGTGATCGGCTGGGATTCGAACGACCAGCTTTACGACAACGTGCAATACACGGGCTGGCACACCGGCTATCCCGACGCGCCGGTCCGCATCGTTCCCGAAAGCTGCCGTGAGCTTCCCGGCGAGTTCGACAACAAGGGCCTGCTCTTCCTCGGCGAGTTCACGGGCGATGCCGAGGCGATCTGCCCGCGCGGCCTGCTCCGGCGCGTCATCGCGCGCGCCGCCGACATGGGCTTCGTTCCCTATTCCGCCGTCGAATACGAGTTCTTCGTCTTCGACGAGACGCCGCACTCGATCCGCGAGAAGGGCTTCCGTAACCCGAAGCCGATCACGCCGGGCAATTTCGGCTATTCGATGCTGCGCGCCTCGGTCTGGCACGAATTCTACGAGGACCTGCTCGCCACCTGCCGCGCCATGGACATGCCGCTCGAAGGGCTGCATACGGAGACCGGCCCGGGCGTGCTGGAAGCGGCCATCGCGGTGGACGGGACCCTGGCCTCGGCCGACAAGGCCGCGCTTTTCAAGACCTACACCAAGATCATCGCGCAGCGGCGCAACATCATGGCGACCTTCATGGCCAAATGGTCGGAGAAGCTGCCCGGCCAGTCGGGTCATATCCATATGTCGCTCAAGTCGGCAAAAGACGGCAAGGCGGTCTTTCACGATCCCAAGGCGCCGCACGGCATGTCGAAGACGATGCGCCATTTCCTCGCCGGCCAGCAGGCGCTGATGCCGGAACTCCTCGCCATGGTGGCGCCAACGGTCAATTCCTTCACCCGCCTGGTTCCGGGTTACTGGGCACCCACCAACGCCACCTGGGGCGTGGAAAACCGCACCTGCGCGCTGCGCGTCATTCCCGGCTCGCCCAAGTCGCAACGCATCGAGTACCGGATCGCCGGCTCGGACGGCAATCCCTATCTGGCACTGGCCGCGGCGCTGGCGTCGGGCCTGTGGGGCATCGAGCACGAGTTGGAACCGACAGAGCCCATCGTCGGCAATGCCTACGAGAAATCGATGCCGAGGCGTCTCGACCTGCCACGCACGCTCTGGGAGGCAGCGCAGAAGCTGAAAGGCTCGAAGGCAGCACGCACCCTGTTCGGCGATGCCTTCGTCGAGCATTTCGCGGCGACGCGGGAATGGGAGGAACGGGAGTTCCGCCGCCACGTCACCAATTGGGAACTCGACCGCTATTTCGAGATCATCTGAATGTCGGGCACGCTCAAGGTCATATCTCCGGTCGACGGGCGCGTCTATGCCGAGCGCCCGCTGGCCCGCCGCGACGAGGTCGCCGAAGCCCTCACCCGCGCCGCCGAAGCGCAGGCCGCCTGGAAGCGGGTGCCCCTGCCCGAGCGGGCCGCGCTCTGCCGGCGCTTCGTCGACGCCTTCACCGCCCGGCGCGATGAGATCGCGCTCGAACTCACCTGGCAGATGGGACGGCCCATCGCCCAGACCCCCGGGGAGGTGCGCGGTTTCGAGGAGCGGGCCCGCTACATGATCGAGGTCGCCGGCGCCGCGCTCGCCGATATCGACGCCGGACCGAAAGAGGGTTTCCGCCGTTTCATCCGCCGCGAGCCGCTGGGCGTGGTGCTGGTCATCGCCGCCTGGAACTATCCCTACCTCATCGCCGTCAACTCGGTCCTGCCGGCGATCATGGCCGGCAATGCGGTGGTGCTGAAGCATTCGGCGCAGACGCCGCTCTGCGCCGAGCGTTTCGCCGATGCCTTCGCCGAAGCCGGCCTGCCGGACGGCGTCTTTCAGGTCCTGCACATGGACCACGCCACCACGGAAATGGCGATCCAGCATCCGCGCACCGCGCACGTGGCCTTCACCGGCTCGGTCGCCGGCGGACATGCGGTGCAGCGGGCGGCGTCGGGCCGGTTCATCGGAGTCGGGCTCGAGCTTGGCGGCAAGGACCCGGCCTATGTCCGCCCGGACTGCGATTTTGCCCATGCGGTGGAAAACCTGGTGGACGGCGCCTTCTTCAACAGCGGACAGAGCTGCTGCGCCATCGAGCGCATCTACGTTCATGAGAAGCTCTTCGACCGCTTCGTCGAAGCCTTTGCCGAACAGACGAGGCGCTACCGGCTTGGCGACCCGACCCGGCCGGAGACCAACCTCGGACCGATGGTCCGCACCGCCGCCGCCGATCTCGTGCGGACACAGACTGCCGAGGCGCTCTCGCGCGGCGCCAGGGCGCTGATCGACGAGGCGGCCTTTCCCGCCTCGCGCCCCGGCACGCCCTATCTCGCGCCGCAAGTCCTGGTCGATGTCGATCATTCCATGGCTGTGATGCGCGAGGAGAGCTTCGGCCCGGTCATCG
The DNA here is from genome assembly GCA_026126165.1 of Alphaproteobacteria bacterium. Taxonomy (GTDB): domain Bacteria; phylum Pseudomonadota; class Alphaproteobacteria; order Ferrovibrionales; family Ferrovibrionaceae; genus JAHCJQ01. The sequence continues at coordinate 9,207 of JAHCJR010000077.1, read as the reverse complement.
GCATCATGAAGGTAGGCTCCGACGAGGAAGCGGTCGCGCTGATGAACGACAGTCCCTTCGGCCTCACCGCCGCCATCTGGACCGCTGACGTGGAGGCCGCCATCGCCATCGGCGAGCGTATCGAGACCGGCACCTGGTTCATGAACCGGTGCGACTATCTGGACCCGGCGCTGGCCTGGGTCGGGGTCCGCGATTCCGGTCGCGGCTGCACCTTGAGCCGGGTCGGCTATGAACACCTGACCCGGCCGAAGAGCTATCATCTCCGTCTTCGCACCGCCTGACGCAGGACAACGACGCGCCATGACCAGCCATTCCGATTTCCGCGCCAACTGGAACTATCCGACCAACGTGCGCTTCGGCATCGGCCGCATCGCCGAACTGGCGGATGCCTGCCGCGCCCTCGGCATGAAACGCCCGCTGCTCGTGACCGATCCGGGCCTTGCCGGCCTCGCCATGGTGCGCGAGGCCGTGGAAGCCAATGGACGCGCCGGGCTGCCGACCGGACTTTTCAGCGAACTGCAGGGCAATCCCGTCGAGAAGAATGTCCTGGACGGTGTCGCCGCCTTCCGCGACGGCGGCCATGACGGCGTGATCGCCTTCGGCGGCGGCAGCGCACTCGATGTCGGCAAGGCCATTGCGCTGATGGCGGGGCAGAAGCGCTCCATCTTCGATTTCGAGGATCGCGAGGACTGGTGGACCCGTGTCGATACCGCCGGCATGGCGCCGGTCGTCGCCGTGCCCACCACCGCCGGCACCGGATCGGAGGTCGGCCGCTCCTCGGTCGTGACCGACCCGAAGGACCATCTCAAGAAGATCATCTTCCATCCACGGATGATGCCTTCCATCGTCATCGCCGATCCGGCGCTGACGCGCGGCCTGCCGCCGAACGTGACCGCTTGGACCGGCATGGACGCGCTCTCGCACAGCCTGGAAGCCTATTGCGCCACCTTCTTCCATCCGATGGCGGACGGCATCGCGCTCAATGCGATGAAGCTTGTGCATGACTGGCTCCCCATCGCGGTCAAGGACGGCGGCAATCTCGAGGCGCGCGCCAACATGATGGTCGCCTCCATGGCGGGCGCCACCGCCTTCCAGAAGGGCCTGGGCGCCATGCATTCCCTGAGCCATCCCTGCTCCGCCATGCTCGGCACCCATCACGGCCTGACCAATGCCGTGGTGATGCCTTACGTGCTGGTCTTCAATCGCGGCGTGGTGGAGCAGAAGCTTGCCGCGCTCGCCCGCTATCTTGGCCTGGCCAATCCCTCGTTCGATGCGGTGCTGCAATGGGTGCTCGACCTGCGCCGGGAGATCGGCATTCCGCACACGCTGGCCGAACTCGGCATGAAACCCGCACATGTCGCGATCTTCGCGCCGATGGCCGCACTCGACCTGACCGCCGCGGCCAACCCGCGCCCGGTCGCTGAAGCGGACATGGCATACCTGTACGGTCGGGCGATCCGGGGCGAAGTGGCGGCCTGACCGGCCCGCCAGGGTTGACCATCCCGCCGCGAGTAATTACTTTGTTACTACTGTCGGCGGAGAGTCCAAATGAAGGTCAAGCTGGTGCCCATAGGCAATTCGCGGGGCGTGCGCATTCCGCGGGCCATCATCGAACAATGCGGGCTGGGCGAGGAAATCGAGATGCGCGTCGAGGACCGGCATGTGGTTCTCGCGCCGCTTCGCGGCGCGCGGGATGGCTGGGCCGACGCATTCGCCAAAGCGGCACCCGCGAAACTCGATAAGCCGCTTCTTCCCGATCGGCTGGCGCATTCCTGGGATGCGGAGGAATGGGAGTGGTGACGCCGGTCGTCCGGCATGATGTCTATCTGGTCGATCTCGATCCGACCCAGGGATCGGAAATACAGAAGACAAGGCCATGCATCGTGGTCTCTCCGGATGAAATGAACCGCCACCTGCGCACCGTCATCGTCGCGCCCATGACGTCCCAGCGACGGGACTATCCGACACGAGTGGACGTCCGCTTTCAGAACCGGACCGGGCAGGTCGCGCTCGACCAGATCAGGACCATCGATAAGGCACGGCTGGTGAAGCGGCTGGGCCGGATCTCTCCGGCCAAATGCCAGGAGCTTTGCGCCGTGCTGCAGGAAATGTTCGCCTTCTCCTGACAACTCGATTGCAGGACGGAGCGCACCGCCAACCCGCGATCCGGGGCGAAGTGGCGGGCTGAGGCGCCCGGCGCTCACCCCGGCCACTTGATCCGCTTCGCGGCTCAAGCCCACTTCGTGGGAGAGGGAGAAGTAAGTGAGCCCTCTCCCGCCAAGCGGGAGAGGGTTGGGTGAGGGTCCGTCAGAGCAGGCCGAGCTGCTTCAGTTCCGCGATCAGTTCCGGCGGCATGGCGGCGCGGGCCTTGCCGCCGCCGCCCTTGAGGTCGGGCGGCGCGTCCTTCGGTTCGAGATAGCGCCAGCCCTGGAAGGCGCGGAACGGCGTCGGCTCCACCGCCACCAGTGCCGGGTCCAGGCTGATCCGGCAATGCCGCCCCTCCTCCTCCAGATGCACGATGTCGAGGGCAAGGATCGGCTGGCGTACGCGGATGAAGCCCTTGATCACCCAGTAGATTGAACCGCGACCGACGATCTCCTCGCCGCGCTGGGGCATCTGGCGCGTGTAATGGTAATTCACCTTGCGCCGGCCCCGACGCTGCTTCTGCACCTTCTGCAGATGTTCGATCGAATCGATGCCGACGCAGAGCTTGATCAGGTTCAGGGTCATGATTGCCGCGTTGTCTATCAGATCCACCCGAGCAGGCGCCACCAGAGATAATCCAGCGGAAAGAGCACGAGGACGGTCACGGCCGAGAGTATCAGGCAGAGCTTCACCGCCGGGCCGATCCGCTCGCCGCCGAGCTGCATCCCCACCACCAGCGGCGCTGACTGGTAGGGCAGGACGACGGTGGAGAAGCCAAGCACCTGGATCATCAGCACCGCTTCGACCGACCAGCCGGCAGCGCGCGACATCTCGCCGGCCAGCGGGGTCAGCACGGCGGGCGTGCCCGGCAGGGTCGTCGCCAGGCCGATCAGGGTCGCGACGGCGGAAAGCGCGGCAAAATTCTGCGCATCCTGCCCCGGCGCCAGCGGCAGTACCCGCAGCATGGCCTGCGCCAGTTCCAGCCCGAGGCCGCTGTCGGCCACCATGGCGCCGAGCCCCATGATGCCGGCAACGTAGAACATGGACCCGTAGCTGATATCGGTGGCGAATGCCTTCTGCGGCACGAGCCCGATGCCCGGCGCAAGGCAGACCAGCGCCGCCGCCAGCCCGATCCAGGCCGGGTTGACGTGATGCACGAAATCGCTCACCCAGAAGCCCAGCGCCAGGACGAGGATGAAGGCAAGCCGCCGCTCGTCCCCGCTGAGCGGCCCGCGTTCCACCGCGCGCGCCCCCGCTTCCGGCCGGTCGGGATAGAGCCAGAGGATCAACAGCACGATCAGCACCGCCTTGAGCACGCCGAGTACCGGAAAATGCAGCAGCAGATATTCGCCATAGACCGGCACGATGCCGTGCAGCGTCTCGGCACCGCCCAGCAGCACCATGTTCGGCACGTTCGCCGGCAGGATGGCGAAGGTCGGAATATGCACGCCGAACGCCGCCGCCAGCACCAGCCCGGTGCGACCCGCCCGACCCTGGGCGAACTTCATGCCTTCCGCCAGCGCGGCGGCGACCGGCACGACGAGCGTGGCGCGGCCGATCGAGGAGGGCATGAGAAAGCCCATGCCGATGCTGATCGCCATCACGCCGCTCACCGCAAGGCCGTAGGAAGAACCGACGCGCGAGACCGCCATCTGCGCCAGACGCTCGCCGAGCCCGGTGCGGCGCACGGCGACGCCGACGACGAGCCCGCCGAATACCAGCCAGAGGGCGGCCGAATGGAAGCCGGAAAAGATCACCGCGGGCGCGGTGACTTTGAAGAGCATGGCGAACAGGAACAGCCCGAGCGCCGTGACATGCTCCGGCAGGACACCGGTCGCCCAAAGACCGATGGCGAATATGGCGAGCGCGGCCGCGGCGCGCATCTCCTGCGGCACCACCGGGGCGACGCCGAACGCCACGGCAAGCGCAAGCAGGGACGAGGCGAGCGCGCCCAGGCGAGCCAGGCTCACGCGACGCGGTTCCGCATGGCGCGGGCGACGCGCGAGACCGGCTCGCGGCCCAGCCGCTCGCTGATCCACCAGGCGGTGCGCACCAGCCGCGCCAGATCGATGCCGGTCTCGATGCCCATGCCGTCCAGCATGTAGACCACGTCCTCGGTCGCCACGTTGCCGGTGGCGCCCGGCGCATAGGGACAGCCACCGAGTCCGGCCACGGAACTGTCACAGATGCCGATCCCCAGTTCGAGCGCCGCGAGGATATTGGCGAGCGCCTGTCCATAAGTGTCGTGAAAATGCACGCCAAGCCGTTCGGCCGGCGCCACATCCAGGCAGGCGGAAATCATCGCCTGGACCTTGCGCGGCGTGCCGACGCCGATCGTATCGCCCAGGCCCACATCGCTGCATCCCATCGCCAGCAATGCGCCGGTAACCTCGGCGACGGCGCGCGGCGCGATCTCGCCCTCGAAGGGACAGCCGGCAACGCAGGAGACGAAGCCCCGCACCTTGATGCCCCGCGCAAGTGCGGCCTCGGCCACGGGCCGGAAGCGTTCGAGGCTCTCGGCGATGGAACAGTTGATGTTGCGCCGGGAGAAGGATTCGGAAGCGGCGGCGAAGATGCCGACATGATCCGCGCCGGCGGCGATGGCGCCCTCGAGCCCCTTCAGGTTCGGCACCAGCACCTGATAGGCGACGCCCGGCCGGCGCTCGAGCCGCGCCATGACATCGGCATTGTCGGCCATCTGCGGCACCCACCTGGGCGAAACGAAGCTGGTCGCCTCGATGAAGCGCAGGCCGCAATCGGCCAGCCGCTCGATCAGCTCTACCTTGACCTCGGTCGGCACGCTGCCCGGCTCGTTCTGCAATCCGTCGCGCGGACCCGCCTCCCAGATCCTGACCTGGTTCGGCAAGGCCATCTCACTCCTCCCTGCGGAATGTGAGCAGCGTAGCGCCCTCCGCCACCTGGTCGCCGGCGGCGTAGGCGATCTTTTCGATCGTGCCGGCACGCGGCGCGGCAATCGTATGCTCCATCTTCATCGCCTCGAGGATCAGCAGCGGCTGTCCCTTCGCCACGTCCAGACCCGGCGCGGCAAGAACCTGGATGATGCGGCCGGGCATCGGCGCGGCGACCAGATCGCCGGCGCCCTCGTCGTCATCGGTCACTGCCAGCGGATCGAACAGCGAGAGCCGCGCCGTCTCGCCAGGCATGAGCAGGGTGAGTTCGCCGCCATGGCGAACGAGCGTGGCGGAAAGCCGGACGCCGTCGATCTCGACCGCGAGGCGCCCGTCCCCGTCCATCTCCGCCTGCACCTCGAGCCGCGCGCCGCCGATCTCGAAGCGCCAGCCGCGCGTCAGGTAATGCACGCTCACCCCATGCTCGCCCTCGGCGGAAAGGAAGCGCAGGTCGGCGCGGCCCAGATCGTTGAGCCGCCAGCCGTCGGCTTCGCTCCAGGGTGAATGCGGGTCACCCGAGCGCGCGGCCTGCGCGCGTGCCTGTTGGGCGCGTTCCAGCAGCACGCCCGCCGCGGCCACGGCAAGAGCCCGCTGGCCCGGCGCGGCGGCTTCCGGAAGCAGCTCCCCGCGATGCCGCTCGATGAAGCCGGTATCCACATCGCCCGCCGCGAAGGCCGGGTGGCGCGCCACGGCGCCGAGGAAGTCGACGTTGGAGGTAAGCCCCGCCACCTCGAAGCGTTCCAGCGCCGAGGCAAGATGGCGCAGCGCGCTGGCGCGGTCGCGGTCCCAGACGATCAGCTTGGCGATCATCGGATCGTAATGCGGCGTCACGCTGTCGCCCTCGACCACGCCGCTATCGACGCGCACATGCGGCCCCTCGGCCGGCGGGCGCAGGCGGAGCAGGCGGCCGATGGAAGGCAGAAAGCCCCGCGCCGGATCCTCGGCATAGACGCGCGCCTCGAAGGCATGGCCGTCGATGGCAAGCGCTTCCTGATCCAGCGGCAGCCTCTGGCCGGCGGCGACCCTGATCTGCCATTCCACCAGGTCCTGTCCGGTGATCATCTCGGTCACCGGATGCTCGACCTGCAGGCGCGTGTTCATCTCCATGAAGTAGAAGGCATCGGGCCGCAGCCCCTCCGCCACGTCGGCGATGAACTCGACCGTGCCGGCGCCGACATAGCCGATGGCGCGCGCGGCCGCCACCGCCGCCCGCCCCATCGCCTCGCGCATGGCGGGCGGCATGCCGGGCGCCGGCGCCTCCTCGATCACCTTCTGGTGGCGGCGCTGCAGCGAGCAGTCGCGCTCGAAAAGATGCACGGCGTTGCCCTGCATGTCGGCGAAGACCTGGATCTCGATATGGCGCGGCTTCACCAGGTACTTCTCGATCAGCACCTTGTCGTCGCCGAAGGCGCCGCGTGCCTCGCGCCGGGCACCGTCGAGCGCCGCCGCGAACTCCGCCGGCCGATCGACGCGGCGCATGCCCTTGCCGCCGCCGCCCGCCACCGCCTTGATCAGCACCGGATAGCCGATGCGCGCCGCTTCCGCGGCCAGCAGCTCCGGCGACTGGTCGTCGCCGTGATAGCCCGGCACCACCGGCACGCCGGCCTTCTCCATCAGCGCCTTGGCCGCGCCCTTGAGACCCATGGCGCGGATCGCCGCCGGCGGCGGGCCGATGAAGACGAGACCCGCTTCGGCGCAGGCTTCCGCGAAGGCCGCGTTCTCCGAGAGAAAGCCATAGCCCGGATGGACCGCCTCCGCGCCGCTGCTGCGCGCCGCCTCGATCACCCGCGCCGCCTGCAGATAGCTTTCGGACGGCGCCGGCGGCCCGATGCGATGCGCCGCATCGGCCATGCGCACATGAGGCGCGCCGGCATCGGCGTCTGAATAGACCGCGACGGTGGCGATGCCGAGCCGACGCGCGGTGCGCATCACCCGACAGGCGATCTCGCCGCGGTTGGCTACCAGTATCTTGCGGAACAGCGCCACGTTCGTCCCCGCCCCTATTCCATGGTCGCCCAGCGCGGCTTGCGCTTATCGAAGAAGGCGGCCAGTCCCTCCTGCCCCTCCTCGCTCGCCCGCGCCTCGGCAATGCATTTTGCGGTGTAGAGCATCAGTTCCGAATCGACCGGCTTGCCCGCCACATGCGCGATCAGCCGCTTGCTGCCGGCGACCGCCTCCGGCCCGGCCGACATCAGGTGCCTGACGAAACGCTCGCGAGCCGCATCGAGCCCGACGGCATCCGAAACCACCTCGTGCACCAGGCCGGTCTTCAGCGCCTCCGCCGCACCAAAGCGCTCGGCGGTCAGGAAGAAGCGGCGCGCCTGGCGCGGGCCGATGGCGGCGATGACATAGGGCGAGATGGTCGCCGCGATCAGCCCGAGCCGGACCTCCGACAGGCAGAAGACCGCATCCTCGCTGGCGATGGCGATGTCGCAGGCGGCGACAAGCCCCATGCCGCCGGCATAGGCATTGCCATGGACCAGCGCGATGGTCGGCTTCGGGCAGTCGTTGAGCGTGCGCAGCATGCTGGCCAGCGCCAGCGTCTCCTCCACGTTCTGCTCGTGGGTCAGTTCCGCCGAACGCTTCATCCAGGCGAGGTCGCCGCCGGCGGAAAAGCTCTTGCCGTTGCCGCGCACGCAGACCACGCGCACGCCATCCTGCTTTCCCAGATCGTCGAAGGCATCGGCCAGTCCTTCGATCAGCTCGCCATTGAAGGCGTTGTGCAGTTCCGGACGGTTGAGGGTGACGGTGGCGATCCCCTCCGGCGTCACCTCGACGAGATAGGGTTGCTGGTCGGCCATGGCACTGCCTCCGGATTACATGCGGAATATGCCGAACCGGGGCTCCGGCACGGGCGCGTTGAAGGCGGCGGAGAGGCCGAGCGCCAGCACGCGCCGCGTCTCCGCCGGATCGATGATGCCATCGTCCCAGAGCCGGGCCGAGGCATAGTAGGGATGTCCCTGGCGTTCATACTGCGCGCGGATCGGCGCCTTGAACGCCTCTTCCTCCGCCGCGCTCCAGCTCTTGCCCTGCTGCGCCAGGCTGTCGCGGCGCACCTGCGCCAGCACCGCCGGCGCGGTCTCGCTGCCCATCACCGAGATGCGGGCGTTGGGCCACATGAAGAGCAGCCGCGGGCTATAGGCCCGTCCGCACATGCCGTAATTGCCGGCGCCATAGGAACCGCCGATGATGACGGTGAATTTCGGCACGTTCGCGGTCGCCACGGCCGTCACCATCTTGGCGCCGTCCTTGGCGATGCCGCCCGCCTCGTACTTGCGGCCGACCATGAAGCCGGTGATGTTCTGCAGGAAGACGAGCGGCACGCCGCGCTGGCAGCAAAGTTCGATGAAATGTGCGCCCTTGAGGGCGCTTTCGGAGAACAGCACGCCGTTATTGGCGAGAATGCCGACCGGATAGCCCCAGATGCGGGCGAAGCCGCAGACCAGGGTGGTGCCGTAGAGCTTCTTGAATTCGTCCAGCTCGCTGCCATCGACGATGCGCGCGATCACCTCGCGCACGTCGTAGGGAATGCGCACGTCCTTCGGGATGATGCCGTAGATTTCCTTCGGATCGTAGAGCGGCGGCCGCGGCGGGGCGAGATCGAGCGGCACCGACTTGCGCCGGTTGAGGCCGCCCGCGATGCGCCGGGCCAGCGCCAGCGCATGCGCATCGTTCATGGCGTAATGGTCGGTCACGCCGGAGACGCGGGAATGTACGTCGGCACCGCCCAGTTCCTCCGGCGTCACCTCCTCCCCCGTCGCCGCCTTCACCAGCGGCGGACCGCCAAGAAAGATCGTGCCCTGGTTGCGCACGATGATGCTCTCGTCCGACATCGCCGGCACGTAGGCGCCGCCGGCGGTGCAGCTTCCCATGACGACGGCGACCTGCGGAATGCCCTGTGCCGACATGTTGGCCTGGTTGTAGAAGATGCGGCCGAAATGCTCCCGGTCCGGAAAGACATCGTCCTGGTTCGGCAGGTTGGCGCCGCCCGAATCCACCAGATAGAAGCAGGGCAGGCGGTTCTGCAGGGCAATTTCCTGGGCGCGCAGATGCTTCTTCACCGTCATCGGATAGTAGGTGCCGCCCTTGACCGTCGCGTCGTTGCAGACGATGACGCATTCCTGCCCCATCACCCGGCCGATGCCGGTGATGA
>JAHCJR010000076.1 GCA_026126165.1 Alphaproteobacteria bacterium | reverse complement strand
GCGCCGGCGGAATGGCAGGCCTGGCTGGAAAGCCGGCCCGGCTTCCGGGCACATCGCCGGCCCGCGCCGCTGCACGAGGCGCTGGCGCGCAACGCGCTCGCGGTGAGCTACGGCTCCCTCGGGCTGGCGCAGGCGACCCTTTCCGCCGGCCGGCCGCATCTGATCCTCCCGATGAGGAACAGCCGCGAGCAGATGCTCAATGCCGAGCGGCTGCGCCTGCTTGGCCTCGCGCGCATCCTGCCGGCGGATGCCGGTCGGATGCGCATCGGAGAGGCGCTGGCGGACCTGGCCGGCGGGCAGGAGACGCGGCGGCATGCGCTGCTGGTGGCCGAGACCTTCGGCGCGGAAACCGGCCGCTCTTGCCTGCCCGGTATCCTTGCCATGGCAGAGCGCCTGCGCGCCGCTTGATCCACGTCAATGCCGGAGAACCCGGCGACACGCACCTTATTTCCCGCGAGGCAACCGGCAGGCGGAGGCGGCGATGAAATCCATTACGGGCGGCGCGATCTTCCTGTCCTGCCTGCTCGCCGCCCTGCCCGCCCTCGGCCAGCAGGCGGATCAGCGCAATGGCCGCGCCTTGTCCGAACGCTACTGCGCGAGCTGTCACCTGATCGGCGCGGACCAGCCGGGCCCGGCCACCGACGGCGTGCCGACCTTCCGCGCCATGGCGAACGATCCGGCGATGAACGAGACGCGCCTCAAGGGCTTCATGAAGCTGCCACACCCGCTGATGCCCGATCTCAGCCTGACCCGGCGCGAGATCGACGACATCGCCGCCTATATCGCCGGCATGAAGGCGCGCTGACCTTCGCTCGCGCCCTCAATCAACCCTCACCCAACCGCTTGATCCGCTTCGCGGCTCAAGCGGTTGGGTGAGGGAAAGCGGCGCGCACCGCGAGCCGCGGCTCGCCTGGGGAACCAGGCAAATGGATGCCCTCGATCTGTAAAGACTCCTTCCCAATTGCCGGAAAATTTTACAATTTCCGATGCCCCGTTCCGGGACAATCACGGCTAACGGATTGAACCGGAAAAACAAACGAAGTCTGGCGCAAGTCTTGCTGAGAATTCAGGTCTCGCGACGATTTGGGGCGACATTTTCGCATCGCGATACAGGACTTGCAGACGTCAACGAAAACAATGGGGGCAGGTCATGAGCAATATTCCGGGCGTTGTCGGCATGGCGACATTGGCCATCGCAGCCCTTTCATTTAACGCCAAGGCCGCGACGATCGGCCTCTCGGGTGGTTTTTCCACCAGCGACTACAGCGTTTCCGGCGAACTCCATGGCGAACTGTCCGGTGGCGTGCTGGTGCTGAACAGCACCGCGCCGATCAGCAGCCTGACCATCGACCTTGCCGATCCGCCCAGTGTGCCCCTCCAGAACCAGAATCAGGGCGATCATTGCCCCGTCTATCGCTGCACCGTGAGGATGTTTCCCAACGGATCGACCAGCATCGCCTTCCCGCCCTGGGACTTCGCCATGGGCGGCGTCGTGGACTTCAATGCCGGCACCGCCAGCCTGACGGCCGACCCGACTTCGCAGACGGCGGCGACCGATCATACCGCGATGAAGCCGACATTCACCGTGGTGGCGGACCAGGATTACGGCCCGATCAACCAGGCCCTGGCCAATGCGGAGGCGGCGACGATCCAGGCCGGCCTCAACAACGCCGGCGCGACGTTGACCGTCAAGGGCACCGGCATCTGGGACACGATCGATCTCGGCACCATCGCCGCGGCGCTGCAGCAGGGGCCGGACGAAACCACCGCCCGCCTTCTGTTCGAGAACAGCACCTTCACCTGGTTCTACGATTTCGAGGTCGATCTGGAATTCGCGACCTCGGTTGTCGGCCTGGTCGGGTCCGCGTTCGAGGGCTTCCTGGAGCGGACAGCCGAGGATGCCTTGCGGGACGCCCTTGTCGACCTTCTGTCATTCTCCTACAGCAATGAATTCGGCCAGTTGCGTTGCCGGGAAGGCCGTCCGCAATCGTCCGCCACCAGGATCGAAGTCGTCTGCGAGACGGAGATGGAGCTTGCGCTGACCGGACCCGGTCTCTCGGCGCCATCGCCGGTCGACGAGCCCTCGAACCTCGGGCTGCTCGCGCTCGGACTGGCGCTGCTGGGATATGCGGGCGGGCGGCCGTCCGCCCGCCGGAGGCGCTGATCCTCGCCACCCTCACCCTCCGGGCTTGAGCCGCGAAGCGGATCAAGTGGTTGGGTGAGGGCGTGCAGCCGCTTCACGGCGCCGGATCGTTGATCAGGTCGAGCGGATAGATCGGCCGGCGCACCTTGCGGAATTTGAGCATCGAATAGTCCGAGGTGCAGACGCCGGTGCCGGCGCACTCGATTACGTCCTTCATGATCGGCGCGAAGCCGGCGCGCCAGTGCACGCGGCTTTTCAGCATGACGAAACGGCGCTGGCGCGGATCGATGCCGAGCGAAAGGAGGCAGCCGAGATCGTTCGGTTCCTGGTGGCGGGAGATGACGACGATCTCCACCTTGCCGGTATCGAGCACGACACTCGGCCCCATATCCATCAGCACGCCGACGGATGCCGGGCCGATATTGCGGTAGCGCCCGTCCGAGATCAGCCGCACGCGCCCGCTCACCACGAGCGGCTCGCCCTTCATGCCGATCGAGGGCATGTCGATCTTGCCGCCGAGCGGCAGGGTCACCTCGGCGCCGATGCCGGCGCGCATCATCTCCGCCACCGCGTCCGGATCGTGGATGGCGAAGGCAGCGACGTTTTCCAGTCCGGCATCGAGAATGCCCTTGAGCACCGTCATCGTATCCATGGTGCCGCCGGAGGCGGCGTTGTCGTAGTGATCAAGCAGGATGACCGGCCCCTCGCTCACCTGCTTCGCCCGCGCCAGGGATTGTTCGAGCGGTTCGATCCGGTAGACGAAGGCCTCGCGGCTCTTCCAGGCCTGATCCAGCAACTCGTCGCGCCAGGCTTCCGCCCGCGCCCGGTCGCCATCGGTGACGATGACGGACGAGAGTCCCGCGAGCGAAATGTCGGCATGGGGGAAGCCAACGAAGAGCGAGGCGGCGAGCGCCCCCTCCTCTTCCATGGCGATGCAGCGGTCCTGCAACAGCTTGTTCGGCCCGAATTCCGAGCCCTGGCGCATGACATGGGGCAGCATCGGCCGGTTGCCCCAGACCATGACCGGGTTCGCCTTGCCATCGAGCATGCGGAAGATCGCCTCCGCCGCGCGCACCCCGGTGCGGTGCTGGTCGATATGGGGATAGGTCTGATAGCCGGCGATGACGGTCGCGTTCTCCACCATTTCCGGATAGAGGTTGGTGTGCATGTCGAGCGAGACGCCGATGGGAATTCCGGGCGCGATCCGGCGCAGCCTGGCGAGCAGGGCGCCCTCCCCGTCGTCCAGCGCGCGCGTCACCATCGCCCCGTGCAGGTCGAGCAGCACCGCATCGCAGCCTTTGTCCACGGCCTCGGCGATGCGGTCGGTGATGTAGCGGTAGGCTTCGTCCTCGACCGGGCCGGAGGGCCAGGCATTGGCGGCGATCGGCGCCACGATCTCCGCCCCCCATTTCTCCGCCGTGTCGATCATGCCGCCGATCCCGCTGCCGGTCCGCCGGTAGGCGGCCAGCACCTCCGGCCCCTCGGGCGGGGTGTCGCGGCCGCGGGCGAAGCGGGCGAGCGGTGTGGGCACCGGCGAGAAAGTGTTGGTCTCGTGCTCCATCATGGCAATCACGACGCGCATGCGCATTTCCCCCCAGGCTTCGTGTAGACTGGCGCCAGTCTAGCAAGGGGATTCAGCCGATGCAGCGCCGCCGCTTTCTTTCCTCGGCCCTCGCCCTCGCCCTGGTGCCGGCGCGGGCGGTCCTGGCCCAGTCCGGCGATACGGCGGTGGGCCTGCGCGAGGCGCTGCGCCTCGGCACCGAACGGGTGGTCGGACGGATTGGCCGCACGGACGGCTATCTCAAGGACCCGGAAATCCGTATTCCCCTGCCGCCGACCCTGGAACGGGCGCGCCAGGCGCTTGCCCTGGTCGGCCAGAGCGGCCTTGCCGACGATCTGGAAATCCGCCTCAACCGCGCGGCCGAGGCCGCCGCGCCCCAGGCGAAGGACATTTTCTGGAAGGCGATCACCGACATGACGCTCGACGATGCCCAGCGCATCCTGCGCGGCCCGAACGATGCCGCCACCCGTTATTTCCAGGGCCGCATGTCGAAGCCGCTCGCCACCGCCATGCAGCCCATCGTCGAGACCGAACTGGCCCAGGCGGGTGCGATCCAGTCCTACGATGCCTTCATCGGCCGCTACCGCCAGCTCCCCTTCGTCCCGGATGCAAAGGCCGACCTCACCCGATACGTTCTGGAGAAGGGCATGGACGGGATCTTCCACTATCTGGCGAAGGAAGAAGCGGCCATCCGGGCCAATCCGGCGGCGCGAACGACCGACCTTTTGCGGCGCGTTTTTGGTGGAATCTAGCGCCGGAACTTCCTACACTTTACAGGGTTGTAAAGAAATCCGACGCGCACAGGGCGGGCATCCGAATACCGTTAAGATTCATCGTTAATTTCCCGTCGATTAGATTGGCCGGCCGCGCGGCAGCTCCTGGCACGCTAATTGCTCTAATTTCCCCGAGAAACTTTGCAGACCTATTTTTTCGGGGACGGACAATGGCAATCACGGATCGGTTTGGTGGCCTGCTGGCGGGTGCGGCGCTCGCGGTCACACTCGGCTTCGCCACGGCGACCTTCGCGCCCACGACTGCTTATGCGGCGGCCTGCAGCCCGGCTGCGGCTCCCCTCGACACGACGGATGTCTCGCTCACCATCGGCGCCACGAACTACGCGGCGTCGAATTGCGCGATCACCGCGTCCGGCAATCCTTCGGAGGAGACTGCAAGTTTCAACACCGTGTTCGGCCCCGGCTTTGTCTTCCTGGCCAAGTTCGACGACGAGGGCCTTGAGCAGGGGACGTTCGGCATCAACTTCACCATCACCGCCGATCTGGACCAGGTGACCGGCGATTTCACGATCACGTGGAGCGAGGCGGCGGGCGAGCCGAATATTCCGGCGCTGATGGATCTCGGCTTCATTCTCAAGAGCGGGGCGCCAGATGCGGCAGCCTACCTCTTCGAGGACGTGCTGATCACTGTTGATCCGACGACCGGCGAGGGCACCTTCACCATGAAGCTCCTGAACCCGGGCGGCAACGTCTCCGAACTTTCGCACATCACCATGGTCGGCCGCGGCGAGAGCATCGACATTCCCGTTCCCGAGCCGGCGACCCTCGGCCTGCTGGGCCTCGGCCTGCTTGGCCTCGGCTACGCGGTGCGCCGGCGCCGGGTGTCGTAAGGCACCATCCGATCCTTCGCCTGAAGGGCGGGCCGCAAGGCCCGCCCTTTTTGTTTCGCGGCCGACGAGCTCCGGTCCGTCGCCGGCGGCGATCACCCAATGTCGGATATGTTTACAGATTAGCCCGTTTCTTACATAAATACCGTTCACCGCCCCGCTAACCCATTGAATTTCTTCACCGTGCATCTGGCATGCTTGCTGCATCGCGGCAGGTAGGTCAGTTTCACTGCACGGTGCCCCAATGTCGAAGTTCCTTGCCGCATTCGCTCTCGCCGGTTCGCTGCTGGCGGGTGGCGCGCTTCACGCCGCGCCGATCACCGTCGGCCCGATCACGTTCAATGATCAGGCTTCCGGTTCGGGCAACAACGTTCTGTTCAACGATCCGAACCTGACCCTGGTCGGGACCACGATCGAGGGTCGTCTCAACAACCTGTCCGGACCGCAGGTCAACTTCGAATCGACCTCCGTGATCGTCGGCGCCGGCGGCCAGTCGGAAATCACCGCCCAGACCGGCACGTTCACCGACCTCGCCATTTTCATGGCCGATCCGACACTGAGCTACAACACCATCGTCTTCTTCGTCGATGTGCCGCAACTCCAGGTCGACCGGGGCAATCCGAACCAGTCGGGCGACCTCACGATCACCGTCTTCTATACACCGGCCGACGTGAACGGCCAGGAGGCGTCCGCCACCTTCACCATCGGCAGCAACGGCAACAACACCTTCACCATCGATGCCGCCGACGGGTTCCAGATCACCCGGACCGAACTGCTCGCGGAAGTGCCGATGGCCAAGGTGCGCCAGGTGCGCCTGCTCGGCGTGGAAGGCCCGGACACGGAAACCAACGTGCCGGAGCCGGCGACGCTCGGCCTGCTCGGCCTCGGCCTGCTCGGCCTCGGCTACGCGGTGCGCCGCCGCCGCCAGATCTGAGACCGGAATATTTCGCGTGCCGGGCGGGCGGGCCGAAAGGTCCGCCCGCTCTCTTTTTGCGCCCGGCCGGGCCGCATTGCCGGAACCTTAACCTTTGCCGTGATTGGATGACGCGCCCGCCCCGCCCGCCGGCGGGGCCGCCTGGAAGCAGGAGCGCGCCTTGCCGTCCGCAGACATCCTCCGTTGCCTTGTGCTTGCCGCCGGCCTGACGCTCGCCGCCGCAGGACCGGCCATGGCCATCCCCTTCAGCTTCATCAAGTTCACCGACAACAGCACCGAGGATATTTCCGGCCAGCTCGGGCTCGAAGTGACGCCGGACGGCGACAACGCGATCCACTTTACCTTCACCAACGCGGTCGGCATCGCCGCGTCGATCACCGACATCTATTTCGACGATATCGAACCTTTCAGCGTCGGCAGCCTCTCCATCGCCGCGCGCAGCCAGGGCGTGAGCTTCGGCCTCGGCGCCACGCCGCACAACGTGCCGGGCGGCAACGAGATCGGTTTCCTCGCCGATTTCAGCGCCGATTCGAACGCCGGCCCCGGCGGGGTCAGCGGCAACGGCGTCAATGCGGCCTGGGAATTCCTCACGCTCCGCTTCCTGCTGATCGAGGATTTCAGCTTCGAGGAAGTGGTCGCGCGCATGCTGGAGGGCGAGTTCCGCATCGCGCTGCATGTGCAATCCATCGGCGCCGAGCGCCGCAGCGATGGCTATGTCACCACCGCTTCGCGCGAGAAGGCGGCACCGGAAGTGCCGGAGGGCAACGGCCTCGGGCTGCTCGGCCTCGGCCTGCTGACACTCGGCTTCGCGCTGCGCCGTCGGGTCAGTTCCGAGGCGGCGCGGCCGGCTCGCCGACGCCGGCATTGAGCCGCACGATCTTCCGCGAATCCTTGAGCGCCCTGAGCGTCGCGTAGAAAGCGAGGTTCTTGCGCACGCTTGCCTCGTCGAGATCGAGCCGGGCGATGCGCGCCGCCTGCTCGTGCTCGCCGGCCAGACCATAGACCAGCGCGAGGTTCTGGCGCGTGCGCGGGCTCGCCCCCGGATGGATGGCGAGCGGGCGCAGGAGGGCCACCGCCTCCGCATACTTGCCGGAGAGCGCCAGCGACAGGCCGAGATTGTTAAGCAGCGAAAGGTTCGCCTCCTCGCGCTCGAGCCCGGCGCGATACTGCGCCTGCGCCGCCTCGTGCCGGCCCAGCATGTCCTCGACCACGCCGAGGCTGTTATAGGTGCGTGGGTCCTCCGGCGCGACCTCGCGCGCCACCTGGAGGTGGGTCAATGCCGCTTCCGGCCGGTCGAGCGAGATCAGCGCGTTGGCCATGCCGCGCCGGGCCGTGGCATCGCGGGGGCTGAGGCGGAGCAGCGTATCGAACACTTCCACCGCATCGGCGAAGGCACCGACCCGGATCAGGCAGCGCCCGAGCCGCGCCCGCACGTCTGCATCCAGCGGCCACAGTTCGCTGGCGCGGCGATAGAGGCCGATGGCAGAGTTGCAGTCGCCGCCCTCCGCCGCGCCATCGGCGACGCGCACCAGCGAGTGATAGCCGGCCGGCGCCAGCGGATAGGTCGCCCGCGCCGCGCTCGCCATCGTGTCCTGGCAGGCCGCGAGCGCCATCATCAGACAAATGGCCGACAGTTTTCCCGCAGCCGTTCCATGGAAGGTTCCAAGTCGCACGGCGGACGTTCTAGCAGCGCGGGCGATGCGCCGGTGGTCACTTTTCATTGAATCGCGGATTGCGCGATCAATTGCGCGTGAAATGAGCGCGAGGCGGCTGCGCTTCGGGCAGCTTGCCGATAACGTCGCCGATGCTGGCTGCACCAGATTCGCTTATCGCGCGCTGGCGTGGCCGGAAGGCGAACGGGACCAGAGCCTGCGAGACGAGAGCCTGCGAGACGAGAGCCTGCGAGACGAGAGCCTGCGAGACGAGAGCCTGCGCCGGGACCGACAGCGAAAGACACAGATGATCGCCAGGGCCCAACTCATCCCGACCGCGCCCCGCTTCAGGCGGGTGCTTCCGGTCGTGCTGGGAAATCTTGCGGCGTTGCCGGCGCGGCTGCGCCGCCTGGCGCGGGAGGACAGGGGCAATGTCGCCCTGCTGATCGGGCTCACGCTGCCGGTGCTGGCGGCGCTGGTCTTCCTGGTGGCGGAAAGCGCGGTCTTCTATGTCGAGAAGCGCCGCTTCCAGGCGGCGAGCGACGCCGCCGCCATCTCCGCCGCGATGGAACTCCAGCGCGGTCTGCGTTTCGAATGCTTCGCCAGCTACGGCGACACCTGCGGCCGGCAGAGCGCCATGGAGGAACTGGCGCGCCGCGGCCTGCTCGAAGGACAGGCCGGCACCGAGATATCGGTTGCGAGCCCGGCGCGCACCGGCCCGCATGTCGCCCACCAGAACAGCGTCGAGGTCGAGGTCACGCGGGAGATTCCCTCCGTCGTCGGCGCGCTCTTCTTCGGTGCCGGGGCCGAAGGCAAGGTGCGCATCGCCGCGCGCTCGGTCTCCATGGTGCAGACGCGCGAGAGCGCCTGCGCGCTGGCGCTGGATACGTCCTCGCGCGCGGCAATCGACTCCAACCCGACCTTGCCCGGCTCGCTCTACGCCTATGACTGCGCCGTGGTCGCCAATTCGCAGCACGACCAGGCCATCGACCTGCGCGGCGTCACCGGCTACGCGGTGCAGCGCTTCTGGTCGGCGGGCGGCCTGCGCCAGCAGGCGCGCGGGACCGAGGCGACGGTCACCTTCGGCCCCGGCATCCAGGATCCCTACCATCCGATCAGCGGCCTCAGTGCCGAGGAATTCGCGAACCTCTGCCCGGCCGGCGAGAACGCCACGCATCTGACCGTCTTTTCCGGCCAGGTCGTCCGGCCGACGGAACGCTGCTTCCGCTCGCTGGAGATCATGGGCGGCGGCACGCTCAACCTCGATCCCGGCATCTACGTGGTGCAGTGGCTCATGAACGCCCGCGCCAATTCGGTGGTGACCGGCGCGGGGGTCACCATCATCTTCAGCCGTCGCTACGACGCGCCGCTGACCGCCATCGGTGCGAAATTCGATGCCGGCTCCTTCGTCACCCTGACCGCCCCGCGTCCGGAGGATGGCCAGCGTTTCACCGGCATCGTGCTCATGTTCGACCCGGCCTCGACCCTGCCGGCCACCGCCAGCACGGCGATGACCTTGACCGGGGGCGCTGAGATGCGACTTTCCGGCGCCGTCTACGCGCCGCGTAACGACATCGCCATCCGCAATGGCGCAACCACGACCGGCAATCCCGATTGCCTGGTGCTGATCGGGAGGCGGATCTTCCTCCAGACCGATGTCCGGCTCGGTATCGGCCAGTGCGGGCAGCTCGGGACGCTGCCGCCGGAATTGCCGCAGGTACGGCTGGTGGAGTGAGTGCAATGACGACAGGGCGAAGCGGGATGTTCCAGTTGGCGCGGCACCTGCGGCGGGACCGGCGCGGCAGCGCCCTGGTCGAACTGGCGGTGGCGCTGCCCCTGCTGCTCCTGCTGCTCGTCGCCGCCATCGATCTCGGCCGCTATGCCTACGAGCGGGCGCAGGCGGAGAATACGGCGCATCAGGCGGCGCAGTTCTCCGTGCTGACCGCCGATCCGTCGGCGGACTACGATTTCGAATCGATCAAGCGCAATTATCTGCTCGCCAACTCGCTCAAGGACTGCGCCAGGCAGGGCAGCGCCGATGGCTGCCAGGACTGGGCCAGCGCCGGCGTCAGGGCGGATGTCTTCGTCACCTGCGACTGCTACGACAGCGCGGCGCCATCCTGCAGCTACGGCGCGCCGGGGCAGATCTGCCCGAACGGGCAGGCCTACCGCTACTATTTCAACGTCCGCATCAGCCGGCCCTTCCGCCGCCTGATCGAGCTGGATTTCCTGCCCCTGCCGGCGGAGATCGTCGCCGAATCCCGCCACCGGATGCAATGACGGCCATGCTCTCCCTTCCTGTTGCCACGCGATCCCTGCTGCGCCGCCTTGATCGGCTTTCCCGCGCCGAGGCGGGCGCCACCGCGGTGGAGACGGCGCTCGGCCTGCTGATCGTCCTCCTGCTCATGGTCGGCATCGTCGATCTGGCGCGCTACACGATGCTGCGCAACTCCCTGCAGAGCGCGGTGCAGGTGACGGCGCGCCAGGCCCAGGTGGCGGTGCCCACTTATACCGATTCCGTCTGCGACCAGTCGCAGGTCGAGGCGGAAGTGGCGGCCTGGCGCGATACCCTCGTCGCCATGGTGCGCGAGCGCGCGCTCACCCTCGATGCCGGGCCGGTGGCGGTCAGCGTCGATCACGATGCCGGCTATCGCGACCGCTGCGTCGATCTGCGGCTGCATGTCGAGGCGGTCGGGCAATTCAGCTTCCTGCTGCCCGGATTCCCGGCATCCATTCCGATCCGCGCCTATCAGTCGGTGGCGCTCAGGCAGAACGCCCATCCGCACTGGGGCGATAAGGTCTTCCTGCCCGGAAACTGATCGCGGCGGCGCGGCCTCCGCTCACGCTTAATTGCATTCCCTGTGCGCGCCGATGCGGCGAGGCTTGATGCGACGCGCGGCGCATCGGAGCCGATCGGCGGTGCCGCGCAACGAAGGCCATCGCTCCCGATGGCGACAACAGAGAGGTGCGAGAATGAAGGACTTTGCCATTAGCCTGATGAAGGACGAGTCGGGTGCCAGCGCCATCGAATATGGCCTGATCGCCGGCCTGGTCTCGGTCGCGATCATCACCGCGCTCACCACCATGAGCGGCAGCCTGCAGACCATCTTCAGCAGAATCTCGACCGAGCTTGGCAACGCGGCCAGTGGCGCCGGCGGCGGCGCGACCACGCCGTAATCAACGCGGCCGGCTCGCCCGGCCGGACGATCCGGCGAAGGGGCGGGCATGGCCCGCCCCTTCTGCTTGCCGGAAGCCACATCCCGCCGCCGCCGCGCCGCTCGCTCCGTCAGGGACCGGATTTCATGGACATTCTGCAAGGCTGGCTGCCGCCGCTCGATCCGGCGCATCTCATCCTCTATGCCTTCGTCTGGCTGCTGGTGCTGGCGGCGATCAGCGACCTGCGCCGGATGGTGATTCCGAACGCCATCCCGCTGGCGCTGGCGGCGCTCTACCTGGCCCATGGCCTGCTGAACCTCACCGCGCTGGAGATGGCGCAGTCGCTCGCCGTGGCCCTGCTGATCTTCTGCGCCAATACCGTGCTGTTCGCCTTCCGCCTGATGGGCGGGGGCGATGTCAAGTTCATGTCGGCGGTCGCGCTCTGGGCCGGCCTCGACCAGGCGCTGCCCTTCGTGCTGGTGACCACGCTCGCCGGCGGCATCCTGGCGCTTGCCATGCTGACGCTTGCCACCTCGCCGTTCGGCGTACTGCTGCTCGACTTCGTGCGCGTGCGCGGCGGCCGGCGGCACTATGTCCTGCCCTATGGCCTCGCCATCGCGTTCGGCGGCCTCTTCGTGGCGCAGCGGCTCTTCCTCTCGCTGACGGTCTCTTGATTGGGGCGCGAGGGGCTTTCTCGCTACCCTGCCTGTTCGACGGGCGTCCGGCGGACGGACGCGGCCCGGCCTGACGAAAACCGGCGGTTCCTGCCAAGATGAACAAGCGCGGCATCATCCTCATTCTCGTGGCGCTGGTCGCGGCCGGCGGCGCGGCGCTGCTGGCGCGGCTGTGGATCGACAGCCAGCGCGGCAACGTCCCGGTGGCGGCCGCGCCCGCCCCGCGGCAGGAACAGCGGATCCTCGTCGCTGCCCGCCCGCTTTCCATCGGCGCCTTCCTGCGCGCGGAGGACCTGCGCTGGCAGCCCTGGCCCGAAGGTCCGCTGCCGCCCACCTATCTGCGCCAGGGCGCCAGGCCGCTCGAAGACTATGTCGGCGCGCTGGTGCGCCAGCCCGTCGCCGCGGGCGAACCTCTGATCGAGAGCAAGCTGGTGCTGAGCAACGCGCGCGGCTTCCTCGCCGCCGTGCTCGAGCCGGGCGAGCGCGCGATCTCGCTCGCCGTCACGCCGACCAGCGGCGTCGCCGGCCTGATCCATCCCGGCGACCGGGTGGACCTGATCCTGACCCAGTCGCTACCCGGCGAGGGCCGCGCCCGCCGCGTCAGCGAGACCATCGCCCGCAACCTGCGCGTCATCGCCATCGACCAGAAGGTGGAGGGCAAGCCCGGCGAGGCCATCGTCGGGCGGACCGCGAGCCTCGCGCTGACGCCCAAGCAGGCCGAGCTGGTGGCGGTGGCGGCGGAGATGGGCCAGGTCCATCTCGCGCTGCGCAGCCTGGCCGGCGAGGCGGCGAGCGAGGAAGCGCGGGCAAGTCCGACCTACGATCGCGACATCAGCGCCGCGATCGCCGAGGGCACGCGGCGCCGGCCGGCAGAGAGGGTCAAACCTCCCCCGCCGCCGCGCACGACGCTCACCGTGCTGCGCGGCAAGGGCCGCGAGAGCGTGCGCGAAGTGCCGGGCGGGCCTTCCGCCGCCGCGGCCGCGGCCGCGGCGCAGGGCGTCCAGGCTCCGCTCGACAGGGTGGCGCAGCCGTGAGGATGCGCGCGCGCATATTCGCCGCCCTGCTGGTGGCAATCCTTGCGGCACCGGCCGGCGCGGCCGGTGTCGATGCCGGCGCGGCCGAACTGCGCGCCAGCGCCGAGGTCTGGCTGCGCGTGCGCGGCGCGGACGGGCGCGTCCATGTGGCGCGGCTGCTCAAGGCCGGCGAGCGCTACCGCCTGCCGGCGGAACGGGGCCTGCTGCTCGATACCGGCAATGCCCGCGCGCTTGCCCTGGTGCATGGCGACAGGCCGGACCGCAGCCTGCATCTCCCCGGCCATTCCATCGTCCGGGCAGCGCGCCGTTGCCCTGGATGAATACCTGACGGAAGGGACGGCGCGCCCGAGCAGGGAGACGGCGATGGTGCCGAAGGCGCGCGCGGCCCGGCCCTGGCGGCGCTGCCGCCGCGCAGCCTGCTGCCCGGCGCACCGCCGGTCGAGCCGAGGCGCTTCGACGGGACCGCCGGAGCCGCAGGACGCGCCGCCAACCCCGCCACCCGCGCCGCCTTTCCGCCGCGCCGCGAACCACGCCACCTGCCGCTGGACCTGGGCGGGCAGCCGCGCGCGGTCCCGCCGCGTCCGCTCGCGCCGGCTCAGCCCTCGCCGCTTTCGCCCGCGCCGCCCGCCCCGCCGAGACGCCGTCGGGCGAACCGCGCGCCCGGGTCATCGGCACGGATGCCACCCAGACCCTGGAAATCGAAGCCGATCTCGGCACGCTGGTGCGCCTGCCGCGCCCGGCCGACACGGTCTTCATCGCCAACCCCGACATCGCCGACCTGCAGAGCAAGTCGCCCAGCATCCTTTACGTCCATGGCAAGCGGGCGGGCGAGACGGTGCTCTATGCCGTCGACCGCAACGACCAGGTCCTGCTCAATGCACGCGTGCGCGTCAGCCACAATCTCTCCCAGCTCCGCCGCGCGCTCGATGCGGCCATGCCGGGCAACCAGATCGAAGTCCGGAGCGCCGAAGGCACGCTGATCCTGACCGGCATCGTCACCAGCGGCCAGCAGGCGGAGGATGCGCGGCGCATCGCGCGGCGCTTCGTCGCCAGCGACGCGGCGCTGGTCAACCAGCTCCAGCTCGTGGCACCGAACCAGATCAATCTGCGCGTGCGCATCGCCGAGGTGGCGCGCACCAGCCTGCGCGAGCTTGGCGTGAACAGCGAATCTGCGGTGCGCCTCGGTTCTTTCCTGCTGCTCTTCGGCGTCGGCGCCGACATCGTCGGCAACGGCGCCGGCGGGGTCATCCGCAACAATTCCGGTCTCGGCAGCGGCGTGGTCGACAACATCTTCGGCCAGTTCCGCAACCGCACCGCCGATGTCAACGCGCTGATCGACGCGCTGGCGCAGGAGGGGCTGGTCACGGTCCTCGCCGAACCGAACCTCACCGCGCTCACCGGGGAGACGGCGAATTTCCTGGCCGGCGGCGAGTTTCCCATCGTGGTGCCGCAATCGAGCGGCGGCGGAGTGCCGGTCTTCGCCGTGCAGTATCGCCGCTTCGGTGTTTCGCTCGACTTCACGCCAAGCCTGATCGAGGGCGACCGGATCAATCTCCGGGTGCGGCCGGAGGTGAGCGAGCTTTCGCAGGCCGGCGCGGTGCAGATCAACAGCATCTCGATCCCGGCGCTCACCACCAGGCGCGCCGAGACCACGGTCGAGCTCGGCTCCGGCCAGAGTTTCGCCATCGCCGGGCTGCTGCAGAACAACACCCGCCAGGAGCTGCAGAAATTCCCCTTCCTCGGCGACGTGCCGATCATCGGCGCGCTGCTCACCTCCGACCGCTTCCGCCGCAACGAGACCGAACTGGTGATCGTGGTGACGCCTTACGTCGTCCGTCCGGTCTCGGCGCAGAAGCTCGCCAGCCCGCTCGATGATTTCGTGGCGCCGAACGATGTCGAACGCATCCTGACCGGCGCCACCTTCCGCCAGCGCGTCGGCCGCGGCGCCGGCGGACCGCGCGACCGCGACGGCGAGGGCCTGCGCGGCCCCGCCGGGTTCATCCTCGAATGAAGGCAGCTCCCATGCGCCCCTTCCGTCACCTCCTGCTCTCGCTCGGCATCGCGCTCGCATTGCCCGCGCTCGCCGGCTGCAGCGTCGGCCGGCTTGAAGCGGAGACGCCGCGCGAGACCCGCGTCGATCTGGTCGCCTTCCGCCATCCGCTGCGCTTCCAGCCCGGCGCCAGCCACCTTGCCCTTCAGGAAGAGCGCGCGCTCGCCGATTTCCTGAAGCGCATCGGCGCGGGCTATGGCGACCAGGCGGTGCTGGTGGCGCCGCAGGCCGCCGCCGGCAACGAGTTCCTGCTGGAAGGCCGCGAGGAGACGCTGGAGCGGGCGCTGGGGCGCTTCGGGCTGCGCCTTGCCGGCACCGGTTTCAGCGACACGCCGGAGCCCGGCGCCGAACGCTTCGAGCTGCTCGTGCATCGCCACGTGGCGACTCCGCCCTCCTGTCCCGGCTACAACCGCAGCCTGTTCGACGAAGCAGCGGCCCGCAGCCTCAACGTGCTTGGCTGCGCCAACGCCGCCAATCTCGGCATGATGGTCGCCAATCCGGGCGATCTCGTCCATGGCCGCAATCCAGGCCCGGCGGACGGAACCTTCGCGGCGCGACAGATCGACCGCTACCGGCGCGGCGAGACCTCCCGCCTGCCGGCCAGTCCCGGCACCACGTCGGAAGGCTCGGGAGGACGCTGATGGTCGGCGGACAGGCCCGCCTTCTCGCCTTCACCAGCGACGAGGCACAGGCGGCGCTGCTGCGCCAGGCGCTGGCGGGAAGTGGCATTCCGCGGGCCGAAGTGCGACCCGGCAACGCCGAGGCCGCGTTGCAGGAGATCGGCGCCGGACAGCGTCCGGACTTCCTGATCGTCGATATCGAGGCGGGCGAGACCGCCCTGTTCGACATCTCCGCCCTCGCCACGGCGACCGAAGGGCGCACCGTCATACTGGCGCTCGGCCAGGCGAACGACATTGCTTTCTATCGGAACCTGCGCGCGGCCGGCGCGGGCGAATACCTGCTCAAGCCGGCAAGCGCCGAGCAGATTCTCGCGGCCCTCGCCGAACGTGCCGGCACGCGCGAGGGCCAGGCTTCCCGCGGGGAAGCCCGCACGGTCGCGGTGATCGGCGCGCGCGGCGGCCTCGGCGCCAGCGGCATCGCCATCGGCATCGCCTGGATCCTTGCCGAGGAGCGCGGCCAGAAGACCGCGCTCGTCGATCTGGATTTGCAGTTCGGCACGATCCCGCTCGCCCTCGACATCGCGCCCGGCCGCGGCCTGCGCGAGGCGCTCGAACAGCCGGACCGCATCGACAGCCTCTTCATCGAGCGCGCCTCAGAGAAGGTCGGCGCCAATCTGTTCGTGCTCGGCAGCGAGGAGCCGATCGAGGACCGGCTGACACTCTCCGAGGCCGCGGTCGCGACCCTGCTCGGCGCATTGCGCGAAAAGTGCCAGTGGATCGTGCTCGACCTGCCGCGCGGACCCGGGCTGCAACATGCCCGCATCCTCGCCGAGGCAAGCCATGTCGTCGTTCTGGCGGAGCCGACGCTTGCCGGCATCCGCGATGCCATGCGCCTGCAGGCGCTGGTGCGCGAAAGCGCGCCGGGTGCGGAGCTGCTGCTGCTTGCCGCGGCGCGGCCCACGACGAAATCGCAGAACATCTCGATGGCCGATTTCGAGCGCAGTCTTGGTCAGCCGCCCTTCCTCACCCTGCCCTGGGATATCGATGCCGAGACCCGCGCCGCCGCCGCCGGCAAGCCGGTGCCCGAGGCAGCGCGCGAATCCCGCCTGGCGCAGGCCATGCGGCGGCTGGTGACCCGGCTCGCCGGCGCGCCGAAGGTGGCGTCCAGACGTTCGCTGTTCGGTTGGCTCGCCGGAAAGTCCTGAACGGATGAGGCCCGTCTCTCCCGACGCCGTCACGCCTTTCACGCCACGCGGAACCGAGATGGCGGGCGAACCGCTTGCGGGCCTGCGCCATGCGCTCGCGCCGGAGGTGGCGCGACTGATCGGCGAGAACCTGCTGCTCACCAGCGGCCATGGCGAGCTGACGCGCCTGGTCGCCGGACTGCTGGCGCGCGAGCTGCCGAGGCGTGGCGTCGCGCTGGCGCTCGCCGATCAGCGGGCGCTGGCCGAACTGCTGCTGCGAGACCGGCTGGGCGCGGTGGCCGAACGGCTGAGGACGCCGGCAACCCCGCCG
>JAHCJR010000075.1 GCA_026126165.1 Alphaproteobacteria bacterium | reverse complement strand
CCCGCAATCTCACTTCGTCAAGGATGTCGCGCCGCGCCGGGCCAGCACGATCCCGGCCAGAATCACCATGGCGCCCAATCCTTCCCACGGACCAAGCATCTCGCCGAGCAGAAGCCAGCCGAGCAGCGCCGCCGCCACCGGCTCGAGCAGGACCACGAGCGAGGAAAGACCGGCGGGCAGGTGGCCCAGCGCGAAGGCGAGCAGGCCCTGGCCCGCCGCCTGGCTGACGACGGCGAGCGCGACCAGAACCCAGAGGCCGGCCCAGCTCGAAGGCCACAGCCGCTCGCCGGCGATGAGGCTCGCCGCCAGCAGTCCGAGGCAGGTGACGAGGCTCGACCAGAACATGACGAAGGCGGTGGGCAGGCGCGCCCGCAGCCCGGCGATCGCCAGCATGTAGGCGCCGAAGAAGCAGGCGGTGACGAGGCCGTAGGCATCGCCCAGCAAACGGCCGCCGCCGAAGCCGCTGCTTGCAGCAAGCAGGATCGCCGCGCCCGCGAAAGCCAGGCACATGCCGGCAAGGAAGCGCGAGGTGATGCGCTGTCCGAACAGCGCCCAGGCGCCGAGCGCCACCACGATCGGCGCGAAGTTGGCGAAGAGCGTCGCGTTGGCGACACTGGTATGTCCGATGGACCAGTGCCAGAAGATCAGGTCGCCGACGAAGAAGAGGCCGGCGAGGGTAAGCGCCCAGGCATCGCCCGGCCGCAGGCGCGGCCTTCGGCCTGCCGCCATCTCCCAGCGCATCCAGAGCCAGAGCGGCGGCAGCGCCCAGAGCATGCGGTGGAACGCGGTGGCGACCGGTCCGATCTCGCTCCAGCGCACGAAGATGGGCGAGGCACCGATGGCGAAGGCACCGAGTACAAGCGCCGGCATGGCGAGCGGATGGGCAAGCGGGACGTGGCGCGGGATGGCGTGGGGGCTCGACATGACTTGTATCGCCTGCTTGTTCGTCGTCTCCGTGCGGGGCAGCCCCGACCCGCACGGACATCCTATACCGCCGCGTCGCTCCTTGCCGGAAGTCCGGGCTCGCCGAGATCCCAGAAGATTCCGGCCATGATCGCCAGCCCCTCGCGGGCGAGCGGGGCAAGCAAATGTTCGTTCGGCGCATGCTGCGAACAGGCGCCGTAGGAATGGGGAATCCACAGCGTCGGCATGCCGAGCAGGTCGGTGAAGACGTCGTTCGGCAGGCTGCCGCCCAGATTGGGCACCACATCCGGTTCCGTGCCGGTGGTGCGCCGGATCGAGTCGCGACACCAGAGCGCCCAAGGATGCTCCGGATCGAGGCGCGTCGCCGGGAAGTAGACATCCCTGGCCGCGCTCACCTGTACCGCCTGGAAGCCATGGCGGTCGAGATGCCGCCTGATCGCCGGCAGGAAGTCCTTCTCGTCGCTGCCCTTGACGAAGCGGATCTGGCAGTGGGCACGGGCGCTGGGCGGAATGGCGTTCACCGGGCGGTCCGGATTGCCGGTCTTGAAGGCGAGCACCTCGAATGTGTTCCAGGCGAAGACCCGCTCGACCGGCGTTAGGCCCGCTTCGCCCCACCATTCGTTTACCTCGGGCGCGCCCTCGCCGCTTTCGAGTCGCACGCGGGCGAGCGCGTTGCGCACCGAATTGGGGATGCCTCCGCCGGGCTTGAGTTCGGCGATCTTCACCTGGCCTTTCGCATCGATGATCGAAGCGATGGCGTTGGCGAGGATGACGCCGGGATTGGCGAGCAGCCCGCCCCAGTTGCCCGAATGGTGACCGCCCTCGCGCAGCTCGATGGCGAGATCGAAATTGAGCGCCCCGCGCGTGCCCATGACGATGGTGGGACAGTCGCGGCGGACGCGCGGCCCGTCCGAGCCGACCAGAATGTCGGCGCGCAGCCGCTCGCCATGGCGGCGGGCGATCTCGTGCAGGCCGGGCGAGCCTGTCTCCTCGCCGGTCTCGATCAGGATGCGGGAATTGAAGCCGAGCCGCCCGCGCGCGGCGATGACGCAGGCGAGCGCCGCCAGGTTGATGCTGTGCTGGCCCTTGTTGTCGGCGGTGCCCCGGCCATACATCCGCTCGCCCTCCTGGCGGAGTTCCCACGGCGAGAGGCCGGGGCGCCAGCTCTCGTCCTGGCCGCGGATCACGTCGCCATGGCCGTAGGTGAGGACGGTGGGCAACTCATCGCCCTCGTGGCGTTCCGCCAGCAGGAAGGGCCCCATGCCGGCGACCGGGTTGGCCTCCATCCGGCAGGCATAGCCCAGATCCTCGAGGCAGGGGCGGATCTCGCGCTCCAGATAGTCGTGCAGCGCCGCCGCCCGGTCGGGGTTCTGGCTTTCGGTGGGAATGGCCACGCGGCGCGCCAGGTCGGCGGTGAAGCGTCCCTCGTCGAAGTAGGCGGTGGCAAGCTCGATGGCGCGGGCGCGGGTCATGCGGAACATTTCGCTGAAGATTTGCCGGTGCGGCCGGTTTCCTGCCGGTGATTTTCGGCTATAGTCCCGCCGCCATGCAACCTGCATTTCCGCCCCATCCCGACGATCCGCCGCCGGCGCGGGTCCTGAACCCGGACGGCAAGAGCCCGGTCTTCCTCGTCTGCGACCATGCCAGCCGCGCCCTGCCGCGCGCCTATGGCACGCTCGGCCTGGACGAGGCGGAACTCTGGCGCCACATCGCCTGGGACATCGGCGCCGCCGACGTGACGACGCGCCTCTGCGATCTTCTCGATGCCCGCGCGGTGCTGTCCGGCTATTCGCGCCTGCTGGTCGATTGCAACCGCCGCAGCGACGATCCGACGTTCATCTGCCAGGTCTCCGACGGGACGGTGGTGCCCGGCAACCGCGACCTGCCGCCCTCCGAGATCGAGGCGCGCATCGCCCGCTTCCACGCGCCCTATCATGCGGCGGTCGAGGCCGAACTCGCCCGCCTGCGGGCCGAGGTTCCGGTGCCGCTCTTCGTCTCGATCCACAGTTTCACGCCGGTGATGCGCGGCTTCGAGCGGCCGTGGCATGTGGGCATCCTGTGGAACCGCGATCCGCGCCTGCCGGTGCCGCTGATGGCGGCCCTGGCGGAGGACCCTTCGATCGTCGTCGGCGACAACGAACCCTATTCCGGCAAGTCGGAGGTCGGCTATTCCATGGTCCGCCATGCGGCGGAGGCGGGGCTGCCGCATGTGCTGATCGAGATCCGCCAGGACCTGATCGACACCCATCACGGCGCGGAAATCTGGGCCAACCGCCTGGCCGCGGCGCTGCGCCTGGTGCTTGCGCGACACGCTCCCTTCGCCGAACGGCGGTATTGAGTATGACGTCGGAGCCCTCGTTCACGCTCGGGATCGAGGAAGAGTATCTGCTCGTCGATCTGCAGAGCCGCGATCTGGCGCGCGATCCGCCCGCCGGCATGCTGGAGGAATGCGAGGCCCGGCTCACCGGCCAGGTCAGCCCGGAATTCCTCAAGAGTCAGATCGAAGTGGCGACGCGCAAGTCGGTCAGCGTCAAGGAGGCACGCGCCGATCTCGTGCATCTGCGCCGCACGGTGGCGGAGGTGGCGGAACGCCACGGCATGGCGCCGATTGCCGCCTCGACGCACCCCTTCGCGCGCTGGACCGACCAGAAGCACACCGACCGTGCCCGTTACGACATCATTGCCCGCGACATGGCGGCGGTGGCGCGGCGCCTCGTCATCTGCGGGCTCCATGTGCATGTCGGCATCGACGACGACGACCTGCGCATCGACCTGATGAACCAGGCGAGCTATTTCCTGCCGCATCTGCTCGCCCTCTCCACCTCCTCGCCCTTCTGGCAGGGTGAGGAGACCGGGCTCATGTCCTTCCGCCTCTCGGTCTTCGACAG
Organism: Alphaproteobacteria bacterium; assembly: GCA_026126165.1. GTDB lineage: Bacteria > Pseudomonadota > Alphaproteobacteria > Ferrovibrionales > Ferrovibrionaceae > JAHCJQ01. Next base: position 13,263 of record JAHCJR010000075.1, on the reverse strand, counting down.
CATGCCGCGCACCGGATTGCCGGACCGCTTCGAGAGCTATGGGGAGTATCAGCGCCTCGTCGAGCGCATGGTCGGCGCCGGGCTGATCGAGGATGCGAGCAAGCTGTGGTGGGACCTGAGGCCATCGGCCCGCTTCCCCACGCTCGAACTGCGCATCCCCGATGTCTGCACCCGTCTCGACGACACGATCACCATTGCCGCGCTCTATCTCTGCCTGCTCTCCATGCTGCATCGCCTCAAGCAGCAGAACCAGCGCTGGCGCATCTATGCGCTGCCGCTGATCCGCGAGAACCGCTGGCTGGCGCAGCGCTATGGCCTCGACCGCGACCTGGTGGATTTCGGCAAGGGGCACCGCGTGCCTTATGCAGACCTGCTGGAGGAACTGTTCGCCCTGGTGCGCGTCGATGCCGAGCGGCTGGACTGCGTCGCCGAGATCGAGCATGCGCGCGAGATCGTGCGCCGCGGCACCTCGGCCCATGGCCAGCTCGCCGCCTGGCGCGCGGCGCTCGAAGCAGGCAAGAGCCGCGAGGCGGCGCTGGGCGAGGTGGTCGACTGGCTGGTGCGCGAGACCCGCGCCGGCCTCGATTGAGCCTTTGCAAAACCGCTGCCGCCGCACCAGATTCCAGGAACGGATATTGGAGGATGCGATCCATGGACGAGAAGACCCGCACCGAGCTGGAAGCCGCCGCCTTCCGCCGCCTGGTCGAGCATCTGCGCGAGCGCACCGACGTGCAGAATATCGACCTGATGAACCTCGCCGGCTTCTGCCGCAACTGCCTGTCGAACTGGTACCGCGAGGCGGCGGAAGGCAAGGGCCTGGCCATGAGCAAGGACCGCTCGCGCGAGATCGTCTATGGCATGCCCTACGAGGAGTGGCGCGCGAAGTACCAGAAGGAAGCCACGCCCGAACAGGCATCGGCCTTCGCCAAGAGCCACAAGCACTGAACTTATCCACGCAATCCACAGGCCACTCCCGCCTGGAGGATTGCGAAAGGATGGCGGCCTGGCCTATGGTCCCGCTCCGCGCGGCGCCGGCCGCGCCCTGGCGCGTCGAAAGGGAGTTGCGAGAATGGCCGAGGTTGGTGGACTTGCCGCGGATCGCCTGCGTTCGATCGTCCAGCGCATCGAGCGGCTGGAGGAAGAGAAGCAGGCGCTGGCCCAGGACATCCGCGAGGTCTATGCCGAGGCCAAGGGCGCGGGCTTCGATACCAAGATCCTGCGCCAGGTGATCAAGCTCCGGAAGCTGGAGCGGGCCGAGCGACAGGAGCAGGAAGCCCTGATCGAGCTTTACCAGCAGGCACTCGGCATGCTGGAGACCGCCTGAACGCGATCCCCGCGCCTACTCCGCCGCGCTGACCATCCCTGAGGGCTGGCGCAGGCGGGCGAGCAGGTCTGCCTCGCGCGCCTTGACGCGGGCGAGGCTCGCTTCCTTGACATGGCCGAAGCCGCGGATCTGCTCCGGCAGGCCGGCCAGTTCCAGCGCCAGCGCGTGATTGTCCGGGCTCAGCCGGTCGCAGATCTCGCCAACGAGGGCAAAATACTCCTCGATCAGGCGCCGCTCCATGCGCCGCTCCTCGGTGCGGCCGAAGATGTCGAGGCGCGTGCCGCGCAGGCGCTTGAACTTTGCCAGCAGCGCGAAGGCGCGCAGCATCCAGGGGCCGAAGGCGCGCTTCTTCAGATGGCCGGTGACCGGATCGCGCTCGGCGATCAGCGGCGGCGCGAGGTGGAATTCGAGCCGGTAGTCGCCCTCGAACTGCCGGTTCAGCTTGGCCAGGAACTCGCCGTCGCTATAGAGCCGGGCGACCTCGTACTCGTCCTTGTAGGCCATGAGCTTGTGGGCATAGCGCGCCACCGTTTCCGCAAGTCCGGTCCGGCCCTTGGCCTTTTCCCGTTCCACCGAGGCGACATGGCGCACCAGGTCCTGATAGCGCCTGGCATAGGCCGCGTCCTGATAGGCCGCGAGGTGGGTGGCACGGATCGCGACGATCTCGTCCAGGGTTCGGGCGAAGGGCTTCGGTTCGAGAGCTTCCGGCTGCACCGGCCGCACCCGTTCCTCCACCGCGCGGCGGTCGTGGGCATAGAGGCGGCCCCAGTTGAGCGTCCGCCGGTTGGTCTCGACCGCGACGCCGTTCAGCTCGATGGCCTTCTCGATCGACTCCAGGCTGAGCGGCACCAGGCCGCGCTGGATCGCATAGCCCAGCATGAACAGATTGGTGGCGATGGCATCGCCCATCAGCGCGGTGGCGATTTCCGAGGCGGCGATGAAATCGGTCAGGTTGTCGCCGGCCGCCTGCCGGATGGCGCGCTTGAGCGACTGTTCGTGGAAATCGGCATTGGCGTTCTGGGTGAAATCGGCGGTCGGGATCAGGTGGCTGTTGACGATGGCGTGGCTCTTGCCCGAGGCGAGGCGGGTCAGCGCCTGGGTCGAGCCGGCCACCACCATGTCGCAGCCGATCATCAGGTCGGCGCCGCCGGTGACGATGCGCACCGCATGCAGCTCTTCGGGCTGGCGGGCGATGCGCACGTGCGAGAGCACCGCGCCGCCCTTCTGGGCGAGCCCGGTCATGTCGAGGACGCTGACGCCCTTGCCTTCGAGATGCGCCGCCATGCCGAGCAGCGCGCCGATGGTGACGACGCCGGTGCCGCCGACGCCGGTGACGAGAATCGAATGGGGCTCCGTGAGCGGCGCCGGCTCGGGCCTCGGCAGCGCGGCGAAGGGATCGGCGGCCTTGGCGCCCGCCTTGCCGCCGGCCGCCTTGCGCAGGGCTCCGCCATGCACGGTGACGAAGCTCGGGCAAAAGCCGTTCAGGCAGGAGAAATCCTTGTTGCAGGAGGATTGGTTGATCTGGCGCTTGCGTCCCAACTCCGTCTCCAGCGGCTCGACCGAGAGGCAGTTCGACTTGACCGAGCAGTCGCCGCAGCCTTCGCAGACCGCGTCGTTGATGAAGACGCGCTTCGGCGGATCGGGATAGAGGCCGCGCTTGCGCCGCCGCCGCTTCTCCGCCGCGCAGGTCTGGTCGTAGATGATGACCGTGCAGCCCGGCGTGTCGCGCATCTCGCGCTGGATCGCCTCCAGCTCGTCGCGGTGATGGATGGTGACCCCCTCGGCGAAATTGGTGCCGAGCGGATACTTGTCCGGCTCGTCCGTGACCACGGCGATGCGGCGCACGCCCTCGCCGAAGACCTGGTGGGTGATCTGCGGCACGCTGATCGGCCCGTCGACCGGCTGGCCGCCGGTCATGGCGACGGCGTCGTTGAACAGGATCTTGTAGGTGATGTTCACCTTCGCCGCGACCGAAGCGCGGATGGCGAGCAGGCCGGAGTGATAGTAGGTGCCATCGCCCAGATTGGCGAAGACATGCTTCTCGTCGGTGAAGGGCTGCTGGCCGATCCAGGGCACGCCCTCGCCGCCCATCTGCGTGAAGGTCTCGGTCTTGCGGTTCATCCAGGTGACCATGAAGTGGCAGCCGATGCCGGCCACCGCCCGGCTCCCCTCGGGCACCTTGGTCGAGGTATTGTGCGGGCAGCCGGAACAGAAGTAGGGCGTGCGCACGATCTTCGGCGGTTCCGCCTTCGCCGCCGCTTCCTTCGCTTCGATGAAGGCGACACGCTCCTCGATCTGCGGCGAGGAATAGAAGCGCGACAGGCGGGCGGCAATGACGCGCGCGATCAGCGCCGGCGTCAGTTCGCCGGCCGAGGGCAGGATCCAGTTCGCCATCTCGTCGAACTTGCCGACGACGCGCGGGCGCACGTCCTCGCGCCAGTTGTAGAGCTGCTCCTTGAGCTGGTTCTCGATCAGCGCCCGCTTTTCCTCGATCACCAGCACTTCCTCGAGACCTTCGGCGAAATGGCGGGCGCCCTCGCGCTCGAGCGGCCATGGCATGCCGACCTTGTAGAGGCGGATGCCGACCTCGGCGGCAAGCTTCTCGTCGATGCCGAGATCCTCCAGCGCCTGCCTGGTGTCGAGATAGGCCTTGCCCGACGTGATGATGCCGAAACGCGGCTTCGGGCTGTCCCAGACCACGCGGTCGATGCGATTGGCGCGGGCGAAGGCGAGGGCGGCATAGAGCTTGAGCTTCATCAGCCGCCATTCCTGGTCCACCCAGTTGTCCGGCCAGCGGATGGAAAGGCCCTCGGGCGGCATCTGGAAATCCGTCGGCAGGACGGGATGGAAACTGTCCGGATCGACATGGATGGAGGCGGAGCTTTCCACCGTCTCGGTAACCGCCTTGAAGGCGATCCAGCAGCCGGAATAGCGCGACATGGCAATGCCGAGCAGGCCGAAATCCAGATACTCCTGCACGTTCGCCGGGCTCAGCACCGGGATCATGTGCGCCATGAAGGCATGGTCGGACTGGTGCGGCACGGTGGAGGAGACGCCGGCATGGTCGTCGCCGGCGATCAGCAGCACGCCGCCATGACGCGCCGTGCCGGCCATGTTGCCATGCTTGAAGACATCGCCCGAGCGGTCGACGCCCGGCCCCTTTCCGTACCAGAGGGCGAAGACGCCGTCGTAGCGCGAGCCCTGGTAGAGCGCGAGCTGCTGCGTCCCCCAGACCGCGGTCGCCGCCAGGTCCTCGTTCACCCCCGGCTCGAAATGGACGTGGTTCTCCTTGAGAAAGCGGCGCGCCCGCCACAGCGCCTGGTCGTAGCCGGCGAGCGGCGAGCCGCGATAGCCGGAGATGAAGCCCGCTGTATTAAGGCCGTTGCGCGCATCGAGCTGGCGCTGGACCAGCGGTAGCCGCACCAGCGCCTGGGTTCCGGTGAGATAGACGCGGCCCTTCTCCAGCGCGTACTTGTCGTCCAAGGTGACGGCGGCAAGCTGCATGGTTCATCTCCCTGAACTGAACCAGAATTGGAATAAAGGTAATATATACTGACCTATCTGGCAAACCCGCCGGCCATTGCCGCCCGGCGCGGGCCCGCCACGATCAATATTGGGCGTCCGGGCCGCCGGATCGACCTGCCGGGCCTTACGCGCTCTCCCTGAGTTCGATGCCGAGTTCACGCACCTTGCGGTAGAGCGTGGAACGTCCGATGCGCAGGCGGCGCGCCACTTCCGACATGCGACCGTCATAGCGCTGGATCGCCAGGCGGATCATGTCCGCCTCGATCTCTTCCAGGCTGCGCAGATGCCCGCTTCGGTCGATGGCGGCGATGGCTTCGCCGCCGCCCCGTGCCCGCTCGAACATGCCCGCAGTGCCATTTGGGCCGCCCGGCGGGACCTCGCGCGGGAAGGCGCGGGTGCCCGGCTCGCCCATGCCCATCGCCTCCGCCACCTGCGGGAAGTCCTCGATGCCGAGCCTCTCGCCATCGCAGAGCACCACCGCGCGGAAAATCGCGTTCTCGAGCTGGCGCACGTTGCCCGGCCAGGGATAGCGGCGCAGCATGTCGAGCGCTTCCGCGGAGATGTCGCGCACGGACTTGCGTTCGGTCGCGGCGGAGGCGGCGATGAAATGGCGGATCAGCGGTTCGATATCCTCCGGCCGCTCGCGCAGCGCCGGCACCGGGATCGGGAAGACATGCAGCCGGTAATAGAGATCCTCCCGGAAGCGGCCCTCGCGCACCAGCCGGCCGAGATCGCGATTGGTGGCGGAGATGAGGCGGATATCGACCTTGACGGGCTGGCGCGCCCCCACCGGATCGACCTCGCCTTCCTGGAGCGCGCGCAGCAGCTTGACCTGCATGTCGGGCTTGAGCTCGCCGATCTCGTCGAGGAACAGCGTGCCGCCCGAGGCTTCCTGGAACTTGCCGACATGCCGTTCGGTGGCGCCTGTGAAGGAACCCCGCTCATGTCCGAACAGGATGCTCTCCACCAGATTCTCGGGAATGGCGGCGCAGTTCACCACCACGAAGGGCTTGCCCGCCCGCTCGCCCGAGCCCTGGATGGCGCGGGCGATCAGTTCCTTGCCGACGCCGCTCTCGCCCTCGATCAGGATCGGAATGCTCGACGCCGCCGCCCGCTCCGCCAGCCGCACGACGCGGCGCATGGCGGGGCTCGCCATCACCAGATCGTCGAATTTGAGGGTGCCGCCCATATGCCGGGACAGCCGCGAAAGCTCGCCGGTCAGCGTGCCGAGCTTGAGCGCGTTCTCGATCGAGACCCGGAGGCGCTCAGGGCTCGCCGGCTTGACCACGAAATCGTCAGCCCCGGCCCGGATCGCCTTCACCGCCTGATCGACGCCGCCATGGGCGGTCAGTACCACGATCGGGATGCTCTGGTTGCGCGGGCGCAGCCGTTCCAGCACCTCGAGCCCGTCCATGTCGGGCATCACCATGTCGAGCAGAACCAGATCGATCGAGCCTTGCTGGCGGGCCAGGATCTCGATCGCCTCCCGCCCGCCCGGCGCCGTCAACGTGCCATAGCCGAGCCGGGAGAGCGTCGTCTCCAGGATGCGCCGCTGCGTGGCGTCGTCGTCGACGATGAGGATCGTCTTGGGCATGCTTACGTCCTTCCCCCGAACCCGCGCGGGACGCGCTTATCCAGCAACAATATACCCGATTCGCGGGCTTTGTTCCATTCTGATACACACGTAATAGTGGTAAAACGAAAATCCGCGCGATGCCTTGTGCCCCGGCGTCGATGGGGGGTTTGCAGGCGGGCGCGGCAAGGTATAAGCCCTCTCCGTCCGCGACGAGGAGGTTCCCCCCGCATGAGCCGCAAGCCGGTGGCGTTCGATCCGCACATGATCGAACTGATGGTCCATCAGGGTATTCCCCATTGCCGGGAGCTTGGCGTCCGCGTGGTGGAAGTGGGCGCGGCACGCACGGTTCTGATGTTGCCCTTCCAGGAGCGGCTGATCGGCAACCCGGAATTCGGCATCCTGGCCGGCGGTGCCGTCACCACCCTGGTGGATACGGTCTGCGGCATGGCGGTGCAGGTGGCGCTCGGCAAGCTGCTGCCGATTGCCACGCTGGACCTCAGGATCGACTATCTCCGCCCCTCGGAGCCGCGCCAGGATGTGCATGCCATGGCCGAATGCTACAAGCTCACCCGGCAGATCGCCTTCGTCCGCTCGACGGCCTGGAACGAGGACGAGGCGAAGCCGATCGCCAACTGCGTCGCCACCTTCATGATCGGCTCGTCCGACAAGGCGGTGCTGCCGCCTGCGGCGGAACAGGAGGCGGGCAGGGCGGTAAAGGGAGCGCGGCCGCGATGAGCATGCTCGATGTCATCCGCCAGGCCAAGGAGAGCGGCGATTTCGGCCGCTTCCTGACCGCCATTCCCTATTTCGCCTTTCTCGGCCTGGCCATCGAGGAGACGCCCGAGGGTCCGGTCTGCATCCTGCCGGCTGACGAGCGCTTCATCGGCAATCCGCGCCTGCCGGCGCTCCATGGCGGAGTGGTCGGCGCGCTGCTCGAATCGGCGGCGGTGGTCCAGCTCGTCTGGCAGAGCGAGGCGGTGCATATACCGAAGACGATCAACCTGTCCGTCGACTACCTGCGTTCCGCGCGCCCAGTGCGCACCTTTGCTCGCGGCATCGTCACCAAGCATGGCAGGCGCGTCGCCAATGTGCGCGTCGAGGCATGGCAGGACGATCCGGCACGGCCGGTCGCGGCGGCGAAGGCGCATTTCCTGCTCGGCTAAGCCCCCTTCGCGCCTCGACGGGCCGGCTCCCGCCCCCTATATCTTCCGGCAGGCATGAAAGCGCGAGGAGTGGATTGATGAACGATGTCGCGGCGAAACTCGGCGAATTGCCGGGCTGGGATCTGTCCGATCTCTATCCCGGTCGCGACAGCCCGCAACTCCGCTCCGATCTCGAGCGCGCGGAAGCCGACGCACGCGCTTTCGCGGCCGCCCATCAGGGCAAGGTCGCGTCCCTCTCGGGCGCGGCTCTGGGCGAGGCGGTGGCGGAATACGAGCGGATCGGCGAGATCGTCGGCCGGATCATGTCGTTCGCCTATCTCGCTTATGCAACCGACATGAGCGATGCGGAAGTCGGCCGCTTCTTCCAGACCATGCAGGAGCGCACGACCGAGATCACGTCCCACCTGCTCTTCTTCACGCTCGAGATCAACCGCATCGAGGACGCGGAACTGGAACGCAGGCTCGACGCGCCGGGCCTTGCCCGCTACCGGCCCTGGCTGCGCGACATCCGCGTTTTCCGGCCCTACCAGCTTTCCGACGAGCTGGAAAAGCTCCTGCACGAGAAATCGATCCCGGGCCGCGCCGCCTGGGTGCGGCTGTTCGACGAGACCCTGGCGGAACTGCGCTTTCCCGTGGGTGGCGAGGAGCTTGGCGTCGAGCAGGCTTTGCATCTGCTCTCCGATCGCGACCAGACGCGCCGGCGCGAGGCAGCCAAGAGCCTCGGCGCGGTGTTCGGCAGGAACGTGCGGCTGTTCGCGCTGATCCTCAACACGCTGGCCAAGGACAAGGAGATCGAGGACAAGTGGCGCCGGCTGCCGGCGCCTGAGGCGCAACGCCACCTCGCCAACCAGGTCGAGCCGGAAGTGGTCGAGGCGCTGGCCGGCGCCGTGCGGGAGGCCTATCCGCGACTCTCGCACCGCTACTACGCCTTCAAGGCGAAATGGCTCGGCCAGGAACGGCTCGACTACTGGGACCGCAATGCGCCGCTGCCCGGCGACGACGACCGGCTGATCGGCTGGAACGAGGCGCGCGACATCGTGCTCGATGCCTATCGCCGCTTCTCGCCGAAGCTGGGCGAGATCGGCCAGCGCTTTTTCGACCATGCCTGGATCGACGCGCCGGCGCGGCCGGGCAAGGCATCGGGCGCCTTCGCTCATCCGACCGTGCCGAGCGCGCACCCCTATCTGATGCTCAATTACCAGGGCAAGGCGCGCGACGTCATGACGCTCGCCCACGAACTCGGCCATGGCGTGCATCAGGTGCTGGCCGGGCGGCAGGGCAACCTGATGTCCGATACCCCGCTCACGCTCGCCGAGACGGCTTCCGTGTTCGGCGAGCAGCTCACCTTCCGGGCCCTGCTCGCGCGCGATCGCGATCCGGCGCGGCGCCGGCGCATGATCGCGGCCAAGGTCGAGGACATGCTGAACACCGTCGTCCGCCAGATCGCCTTCTACGAGTTCGAGCGGCGCATCCATGCCGAGCGCCGCCAGGGCGAGCTGACGCCGGAGCGGATCGGCGTGCACTGGCTCGCGGTGCAGGGCGAAAGCCTCGGGCCGGCGCTGCGCTTCGACGAGGAGTACAAGTACTACTGGGCCTATATCTCGCATTTCGTCCATGCGCCGTTCTATGTCTATGCCTATGCCTTCGGCGACTGCCTGGTGAACGCGCTCTACGCGGTCTACGAGGATGCCGAGCAGGGCTTCCAGGATCGCTACCTCGCCATGCTGGCGGCCGGCGGCACGCTGCGGCACCGCGAGCTGCTGGCCCCCTTCGGACTGGACGCCACCGATCCGGCCTTCTGGTCGAAGGGACTTGGCGTCATCGAACGCTTCATCGACGAGCTGGAAAAGGGCGCCTGAGGGCATGGCGGACGGGCCCGAGCGCAATTCACTGGGTGGCCGGGTTCGCCGCTATGCCAGGGTCGGTGCCTCGGTCGGCGGCCTCGCGGCGCGGCTGGCGGGCGAACGGCTGCTCGGCCTCAGGCTCGACCGGGCCGAACATGCGGCGGATCTGAAGCGGGCGCTTGGCGGCCTCAAGGGGCCGCTGATGAAGGTGGCGCAGATCATGTCCACCATCCCCGAGGCGCTGCCCAAGGAATACGTGCAGGAACTGGCCCAGCTCCAGTCGAACGCCCCCTCGATGGGCTGGCCCTTCGTCAAGCGGCGCATGGCGGCGGAACTGGGTCCGGACTGGCAGAGCCGCTTCGCCGCCTTCTCACGCGAGGCGGCGGCGGCGGCCTCGCTGGGCCAGGTGCATCGGGCGCGGGACCATGCCGGGCGCGATCTGGCCTGCAAGCTTCAATACCCGGACATGAGTTCGGCGGTGGAGGCGGACCTTCGCCAGCTCAGCCTGATCTTCGCCATCTATCGCCGCTACGATCCCTCGATCGACACCAGCAACATCCATGCCGAGATTGCCGCCCGGCTGCGCGAGGAACTCGACTATCTGCGGGAGGCGCGGCACATGGGGCTCTATGCCCACATGCTGCGCGAGGAGGCGGGCGTGCATGTGCCCGAGGTGCTGCCCGAACTCTCGACCGCCCGGCTGCTGACCATGACCTGGGTCGATGGTCGGCCTATGCTGGATTTCGTCGATGCCCCGGCCGCGGTGCGTGAACGCATCGCGCTGAACATGTTCCGCGCCTGGTACGTGCCGTTCTATGGCTACGGCGTCATTCACGGCGATCCGCATCTCGGCAACTATTCGGTGCGCCCCGATCACAGCATCAACCTGCTTGATTTCGGCTGCGTGCGCGTTTTCGGTCCGGGCTTCGTGCAGGGCGTGATCGATCTCTACGAGGCGCTGCGCACCGGCAACCGCGACCTCGCGGTGCATGCCTATGAAAGCTGGGGCTTCAGCGGTCTCTCGCAGGAGGTGATCGACACGCTCAACATCTGGGCGGAGTTCGTCTATGCGCCGCTGCTCGAGGACCGCTCGCGGCGCATCCAGGAATTCGGCGGCGATGGCGTCTATGGCCGCGACGTCGCGGAGAAGGTGGCGCGGCGGCTGCGCGAGCAGGGCGGCGTGCGCCCGCCGCGCGAGTTCGTCTTCATGGACCGGGCGGCGATCGGGCTGGGCGGGGTCTTCCTGCACCTGAAAGCCGAGATCAACTGGCACCGGCTGTTCCACGAACTGATCGACGGGTTCGACGTCAAGGCACTGCAGCGCCGCCAGGCCCGCGCGCTGCGGCGCTTCGACCTGCCGCTGCCCTGAGGCCGCCGCTTGCCCGCGCGCCAGCCTTTGTTATAGTGCGCGGAATTCGTTCTTAAACCTGCCTGTCAGAACAGAATGAGGTTTGCCCATGGCGTCCAGCGATCAGTCCAAGGGGGTGATGGATATCCGGCAGAACCGGGAAACCTGGGCCGCTTTCGTCAAGCTCACAGTCTATGGTTCGGCGGCGGTCATCGTCGCGCTGATCCTGATGGCCATATTCCTGCTCTAGCCGGACAGGCTTAGGCCGGGCCGGGAACCCGGGGCCGGGCACAACAAGAACGAGGCAGGCATGAAACTCGCCGTACCCAAGGAACGCCGGCCGGGCGAAAAGCGGGTCGCAGCGTCGCCGGACACAGTGAAGAAACTCACCGCCCTGGGATTCGAGGTCGTCGTCGAAACCGGTGCCGGACTGGCGGCGGCCGTGACCGACGATCAGTTCGTCCAGGCCGGCGCCCGGATCGCGCCGGACGAGGCGGCGGCGCTTGCCGATGCCGATGTCGTCTTCAAGGTGCAGCGGCCGCTGACCCAGGCGGAGGGCGGGCCGGACGAAGTGGCGATGATGAAGCCCGGCGCCATGCTGGTCGCCATGCTCCAGCCGCTTCAGCAGAAGGAACAGGTGCAGTCCTATGCCGCCGCGAAGGTGGACGCCTTCGCCATGGAACTGATGCCGCGCATCACCCGCGCCCAGTCGATGGACGTCCTGTCCTCGCAGTCGAACCTCGCGGGTTATCGCGCCGTGCTCGATGCGGCGGCCGAGTTCGGCCGCGCCTTCCCCATGATGATGACGGCCGCCGGCACCATCGCGCCGGCCCGTGTCTTCGTCATGGGCGTGGGCGTGGCGGGCCTGCAGGCGATCGCCACGGCGCGCCGGCTCGGCGCCATCGTTTCGGCGACCGACGTGCGCCCGGCCACCAAGGAACAGGTGGAGAGCCTCGGCGCCAGCTTCGTCATGGTGGAGGACGAGGAATCGAAAGAGGCGCAGACCGCCGGCGGCTATGCCAAGGAGATGTCCGACGCCTACAAGAAGAAACAGGCGGAGCTGGTCGCCCAGACCATCAGGAAGCAGGACATCGTCATCACCACCGCGCTCATTCCCGGTCGGCCGGCTCCGGTCCTGGTCACCGAGGAAATGGTGAAGAGCATGAAGCCCGGTTCCGTGATCGTCGATCTGGCGGTGGAGCAGGGCGGCAACTGCCCGCTTTCGCGCCCCGGCGAGATCGTCGAGGCGCACGGCGTGCGCATCGTCGGCCATACCAACGTGCCGAGCCGCACGGCGGTGGATGCCTCCGCACTTTATGCCAAGAACCTTCTCAACTTCATCACGCCGCTGGTCGACAAGGAGAGCAAGAAACTCAAGCTCGACTGGGAGGACGAGATCGTCAAGGGCGTCGGGCTGACGCGCGGCGGCGAGGTGGTCCATCCGGCGCTCCGGCAGGGGGGTAACTGAACGATGGAAGCGACTGCGCTCGATCCTTTCGTCTTTCGCCTGGCGATCTTCGTGCTGGCGATTTTCGTCGGCTACTACGTGGTCTGGAGCGTGACGCCGGCGTTGCATACGCCGCTGATGTCGGTCACCAACGCCATCTCCTCGGTGATCATCGTCGGCGCGCTGATCGCGGCGGGCACCGCCGGGTCGGCGGTGTCGGAATGGTCCGGCTTCTTCGCGACCGTGCTGGCCGCCGTCAACATCTTCGGCGGCTTCGTGGTCACGCAGCGCATGCTGTCCATGTACAAGAAAAAGAAGAAGTAGGCGGGGAGCCCGGACATGAACGCCAACATCGCTGCGGTGCTCTACCTCGTTTCGTCGGTGCTCTTCATTCTGGCGCTGCGCGGGCTGTCGAGCCCGGAAACCTCGCGCGCCGGCAATATCTACGGCATGGTGGGCATGGGCCTCGCGGTCGTCACCACCATGTTCGTGCTGCCGAACGCGCAAGCCTGGCTCTGGATCCTGATCGCCCTGCTGATCGGCGGCACCATCGGAACGGTGACGGCGCTCAAGATCAAGATGACCGCCATGCCGCAGCTCGTCGCGGCCTTCCACAGCCTGGTCGGCCTCGCCGCCGTGCTGGTGGCGGCGGCGGCGCTCTACAATCCACAGGCCTATGGCATCGTCTATCCGGGCACCGAGCAGGTGAAGCTCGCCAGCCTGATCGAGATGGGCCTCGGCGTCGTCATCGGCGCCATCACCTTCTCAGGCTCGATCATCGCCTTCGCCAAGCTGCAGGCGCTGATGTCGGGCGCGCCGATCATCTTCAAGGGCCAGCACTTGGTCAATCTGGGCATTGGCATCGCCATCGTGGTGCTGCTGGCCATTTTCGCCATGACGCAGTCGCGCGAGGTGTTCTGGCTGATGACGCTGCTCGCCTTCGTCGTCGGCTTTCTCATCATCATCCCGATCGGCGGCGCCGACATGCCGGTCGTGGTGTCGATGCTGAACAGCTATTCCGGCTGGGCGGCGGCGG
>JAHCJR010000074.1 GCA_026126165.1 Alphaproteobacteria bacterium | reverse complement strand
GGCAATGAGCTTGCGGACCTCGTGCTGGCTCTTGCCGCAGAACGAGCAATACAGGGTGTTTTTAGAATCACCGCCGCTCAGTTTCGTCATGGCGACTCCGTCTTCTCCAGGCAGGAGCCATCCTAGCCCGGCGCCCTTAAGGCAAACAAATCAATTCCGGCCGCCCCGCCGTGAACCCGGGCCGACGTGGCCTTTCGGCCTCGGGCGGGGCGGTTCGCCCCGTCCCGGCGCCATTAACCATGCTCAAGCATAACCGGCTGGCATTCAACAAAGAATTAAGGCCATACCGGCGCGCTCCGACGGCCGGCCGGGTCAGTCCGCGGCCTGCTGTTGCGTCTCGCCGCCGGCGGGCGTCGGGCGCTTCTCCATCACGGCGTCGATGAGCCCGAAGGCCTTCGCCTGATCCGCCGTCATGAAGTTGTCGCGCTCCATCGAACTTTCAACCACGTTCAGCGGCTGGCCTGTGTGCTTGACGTAGATATTGTTGAGCCGGGCCCTGAGCGCCAGGATCTCGCGCGCCTGGATCTCGATGTCGGTGGCCTGGCCCTGCGCGCCGCCGGAGGGCTGGTGGATCATGATCCGGGCGTTCGGCAGCGCCGCCCGCATGCCCTTCTCCCCCGCCGCCAGCAGCAGCGATCCCATGGAAGCGGCCTGGCCGATGCAAAGCGTGCCGACCTTCGGCCGGATATACTGCATCGTGTCGTAGATCGCGAGGCCGGAGGTCACGATGCCGCCTGGCGAGTTGATGTAGAAGGAGATGTCCTTGTTCGGATTCTCCGCCTCGAGAAAGAGAAGCTGCGCCGTCACCAGGCTCGCCACCGCATCGTTCACCGGCCCCACAAGAAAGATGATCCGCTCCTTGAGCAGCCGGGAATAGATGTCGTAGGCGCGCTCCCCCCGGTTGGTCTGTTCGACCACCATGGGGACCAGCGTGTTCATGTAGGTTTCAATGATGTCGGGCATCTCCGGCCTCGCAGGGAATCGGGTTCTTCGTTTCTTTATATAGCGCAGATTCGCCGCGCCACCTGCCGCTAGGCGTCCTTGCCCGCCTCTTCCGGATCGCGCAGCAGTTCCTCCGCGCTCACCGGCCGTTCCGTGACCTTGGCCAGTTCGAGGATGAAATCCACCACCTTGTCCTCGTAGATCGGGGCGCGGAGCTGCGCCATCGCCTCTGGCGTCTTCTGGAAGTATTCCATGACCTGGCGCTCCTGGCCCGGGAAGCGGCGCGCCTGCTCCATCATGGCGCGGGTCACCTCCTCCGGCTTGACGTCGATATTGTTGAGGCGGCCGACCTCGGAAAGCAGCAGGCCGAGCCGCACCCGGCGCTGGGCGATGGCGCGGTATTCGTCCTTCTGCTTTTCCTTGTCTTCCTCCGAGGCGGCAGCCATCTCGGGATCCTGCTCCGCCTGCTTCCAGATCTGCTCGAACTCGAGATCGACCATGCCGGCCGGAACCGGAAAATCGTGGCTGCCGGCCAGGGCATCGAGCAGGCTGCGCTTCAGCCGGTTGCGGGTGATCTGGCCATGCTCCTGCTGGATCTGCTCGCGCACCGCCTTGCGCAGCCCCTCCAGGTTCTCGAAGCCATAGCGCTTGGCCAGTTCGTCGTCGATGGAGACCGGCTCGGCTTCCCGCACCTCCTTGACCGTGACCTCGAAGACGGCTTCCTTGCCGGCCAGTTCCGCATTGCCGTAGCCTTCCGGGAAGGTGACCTTCACCTCGCGCGCCTCGCCGGCCTTGGCGCCGACGAGCTGGTCCTCGAAGCCCGGGATGAAGGCGCCGGAGCCCAGTTCGAGCTGGTGGTCCTGCGCGCTGCCACCCTCGAAGGCGACGCCGTCCTTCTTGCCGACGAAATCGATCAGCACCGCATCGCCGGACGCCGCCGCCTTGCCCTCGGGCGCGGCCTTGAAGGTCTTCTGCTGGCCGGCGAGGCGGCCGAGCGCCTGCTCGACCTGCGCGTCATCCACGTTGACCACCAGCTTCTCGATCTGGATGGCGCCGAAATCGCCGGGCACGATGTCGGGCAGCACTTCGATCGCGACCGTATATTCCAGGTCGGCGCCATCCTCGAAGCGCGTCACCTCGACGCGCGGCTGCAGCGCCGGGCGCAGCGAATTGTCGGCGACGGCCTTCTGCGCGCCGGCATTGACCGCCTCCTCGAGCACCTCGCTCATCACCGCCTTGCCATACTGCTGGCGCAGCAGCTTGGGCGGCACCTTGCCGGGACGGAAGCCAGGCAAGCGCACGCGCTGGCCGAGTTCGTTGAGCTTGCTGGTCAGACGGCGCTCGATATCGTCCGCGCCGACCACGATCCTGAACTCGCGCTTCAGCCCTTCCGAGCTGGTCTCTGTCACCTGCATGTCCTGTCAGTCCGTTCCACAGTTGCAAAATCCCGGTCGCGACCATCCGGCAGCCAGGCCAGGACCATCGCTGGTGCGGGCGGAGGGACTTGAACCCCCACGACATTCCTGTCACCAGGACCTAAACCTGGCGCGTCTGCCAATTCCGCCACGCCCGCCTGAGCTGTTTGGCTGATGCTTCGGCCGCCAGGCCGTCGATGGCGGCGCGGACGCAACGGGCGCGCCGGGTCGGTCGACAACCCCCGCCGGTCGCGAGGCGGCACTCTATAGCACAGGGTTTTCGGGAATGCCTAGGGGTTTGGCGGATTTTCCGGCACGGGCCGTCCCGGCGCCGGGGAGCCTGCCGGAAGGGCAAGGCCCGAGGGAAACGGCGAAACGGCGCGTGCGCCGCCCATCCGGCCGGACGGGGCGGCGCGGCCGCGCCGAAACCGGATCAGGCGTGCGCGGCCAGAAGCGGCTGATAGCGTTCGGCGAAGGTATCCAGAGCCAGCAGGCGGTCCCCCTGCGGCTCCTCGTTGTCGGGTCGCTTGTAGGAGGTCTGGAACCGGACATGGGGCTGACCGGCCGGACCTTTGCCCACCCAGGTCACCTGGGCGATTTCCACCACGTTCGGCGCATAGATGCGGTGGTAGATCGAACCCGGCTTCACATCATCGGCGGCACGACGGCGCTTGAAGAACATTGTCCTCTCTCCCTCCACGGAGGCAACACCTCCATGCAGACGCAAATTATCAGCCGGAGGCGTAAACGAATTCTTGCACCGGATTGAATAAAGAGCGCGTCAACTTCGCTTGATACAAGGAGAAGTGGATTTCGGCGGCTTGTATTGCTCTGATCCCGCAGCCACCCCGTCCATCAGAGCCGACGCAGCCGGCGCACGGCGGCCGAGGCCGCCACCCGGCCCTCGGTGGCATAAGCCTCATGGTTCTGCTCGATCTCGTCGAGCTTGTAGAGATAGTTCACCATCATCCCGGCAGATTGCCGCAACCCATTGATCGAACTGTCACCTTGCCAGTTGATTCGCTCCACGCGGGCGCCGTTCGAGAGATGGAAATGGGCGACCCGGTCCAGGGCCTTGCCGTCCCGCTTCTGGTTCAGGAGATAGAAGGCGCAAAGCCGCATCAGCGGCCCGCGCAAGGCCGCATCGGCGGCCGGATCGCCCGGCCAGTCGTCCCGCTCGAGCAGACTGCGGAGCGCCGCCGCCGGCTCGCCCCCGCCGGCCACCTCGACAATGGAATCCGCCTCCTCCCCGCGCAGCAGGCCATCCCCTTCCGTCGCCAGGGCCTGGTCCAGCCAGTCGCGAAATCCGGGGATCGGCGACAGGGTGGCGAAGGTCTTGATGCGTGGCTGCTCGCGGCTGATGAGATCGACCACGCGCTTGATCAGGAAATTGCCGAAGCTCACCCCGGCCAGCCCGCGCTGGCAGTTGGAGATCGAGTAGAAGATGGCGCTGTCCGCCTCCTCGGTGCTGAGCGCCGGCATTTCCTGGTCGAGCAGCGCCTGGATGGAGCCGGACATGCCCTGGACCAGCGCCACCTCGACGAAGATGAGCGGCTCGTCGGGCATGCGCGGATGAAAGAAGGCAAAGCAGCGCCGATCCGAATCGAGCCGGTTCTTCAGGTCATCCCAGGACTGGATGCGGTGCACTGCCTCGTAGGCGATGAGCTTCTCCAGCAGAGACGCCGGAGCGTTCCAGCCGATTTCCCGCAGATCGAGAAAGCCGATATCGAACCAGCCGGCAAGCAGGCGGAGCAGGTCGTCGTCGAGTATCTGGAGCGCGGGGTCCTGCCGCTGGAAGTGCAGCAGCTCGGCACGCAGATCGACAAGGAACTTGATGCCCTGCGGCAGGGCGTTGAACTGCCGGAGCAGGCTCTCGCGCGGCGCCACCAGGGCCTTGCGCAGCCCGGCGGCCGCGCGGGCCCGCGCCGCCGCCCCCTCCGCCTGCCGCCAGGCTTCGATGGCGCGCTCGATGGCGGTCTCGTCCGGACCGTAGCGGCCGGCCAGGTGGGCGAGGAAACGGGCCCGCCCCTCCGGCGCCAGCGAAAGATAGATGCGGCCAAGTTCCGCCGCCCGCCCGCGCGAGGTGACCTCGCCCGCCTTCGGGTCGAGGCAAAGCGCGATCTGCCGGTCGAGCCGCAGCAGATCGTCCTCCGGAAGATCGGGCCGATAGACGCCGGTCAGCGCCACGCGCGCCGAATCCGCGACATCGCGGAAGGCGCGGCCGAGGCGCGAAAGGGTGCGGTCGATCAGGCCCGGTTGCTCGGCGGTGTCGGACATGGCCCAAGCATCCTTCATCGTCCGCCGGCCCGCAACCAGGCGCATTGCCGCGCCCCGCCACATCGGGCAAGAATGCCCGCGGGCAGTTCAGCGAGAGGGGGCGCGCATGCCGCAGGACATCAAGTCGGTGACACAACTCTGGGACATGGCCGCGGCCTTCCTTGTCACCTACAGCATGCAGATCATTGCCTCGCTGCTGCTGCTGATCGTCGGCTGGAAGATCTCCAACTGGATCGCGACGCGGATCGAGAAGTTCGCCATCGCCAAGGGCGTGGACGTCACCTTGGCCAAGTTCATGGCGAGCGGGTTGCGGCTGCTGCTGATCGTCATGCTGGTGATCGTGACCCTGGGCAATTTCGGCATCACGATCACACCGCTGATCGCCATGGTCGGCGCCGCCGCCTTCGGCATCACGGTCGCCATCAAGGGGCCGCTCGCAAACTTCGGCGCCGGCTTCGCCATCATCCTGACGCGACCCTTCGTCATCGGCAACACGGTGACGATCCGCGGCATGACCGGCGTCGTGGAGGATATCCGCCTCGGCGCCACCTTCCTGACCAGCCATGACGGCGAGCGCATCACCATCCCCAACTCGAAGATCGTGGGCGAGATCCTGGTCAATACCCGCCAGTACGAACTGGTGCAGACGAAGATCGCCGTCGACTACGCAAGCGACGTGGACAGGGTCACCGGCCTGATCCGCGAGGTGCTGCGCGGCTTCGCGCAATTGCCAAGCGACATGGCACCGGAGATCGGCGTGCTCGAGTTCGGCCCGACCGGGCTCGTCATGGCCTATCGCTACCGGGTGCCGAGCCGGCAACTCTATGAAACGCAATTCGCCGTCAACAATGCGGTCATCGCCGCGCTGCGCGGTGCCGGCATAGATTTCCGCCCCTACTACAAGGCCGATCTAGCGGGCGCGAAGAGCGCGTAGCACGCGCGGCAGCATCTCCGGCAGGTCCTCGGCGATCAGCCCGGGGCCGAAGGCGCGTGCCGCTGCGCCGTGCAGCCAGGCGGCGGCACAGGCCGCCTCGAATGCCGGCACCTTCTGCGCCAGCAGGCCGGCGACCAGGCCGGCCAGCACGTCGCCCGAACCGGCGGTGGCGAGATCGGCCGGCGCGTTGGCATTGATCACCGCCCGGCCGTCCGGCGCGGCAATGGTGGTATCGGCGCCCTTGAGCAGCACCACCGCGCCGGCCTCGATCGCGGCCCGGCGCACGCGGCGCAGCTTGTCGCCGTCGGTCCGGAAGAGGCGCGCGAATTCCCCGTCATGGGGCGTCAGCACGGTCGGGCTGCGGATCAGCCGCGCCAGCGTCTGCGTCTCGCCCTTGAACACGCTGAGCGCGTCGGCATCGAGCACGTTCCAGCGCGCCTCCGCCAGGGTCGCCTCCACCAGGGCGCGCGTCGCCGGGCCGACGCCGTTGCCGGGCCCGAGCAGGATGGCGTTGCGCCGTCCATCGGCAAGCGCCGCGCGGAAGCCGTCGATCCCGGCAAAGGGCGCGATCATGATCGAGGTCACCTGCGCGGCGATGGGCGCCACCGCATCGGGCGGCGCCGCGATGGTGACGAGGCCGGCGCCGACGCGAAGCGCCGCCCGCGCCGCGAGCCGGGCCGCGCCGGTCGCATGACCCGGTCCGGAAACGACGAGGGCATGGCCGCGCGCATATTTGTGCTCGCGCGCGCCCGGACCGGGCCAGCGCGGCAGCCAGAGGGCCGGCGCGTTCTCCCATTGCCGCGGCTTGATCTCCTCCAGCGCCGCCGGGGGAATGCCGATATCGACCACCTCCACCTCGCCGCAATGTTCCCGGCCCGGCAGCAGGAGATGCCCCGGCTTCTTGCGGAAGAAGGTGACGGTGAGCCGGGCCTGCGGCGCGATGCCGCGCACCGCGCCGCTATCGCCCGATATGCCGCTCGGCAGGTCGATGGCGACCACGTCGAGCCGGCGGCGGTTCAGCTCGCCGATCAGTTCGGCGCAGAGTCCCTCGATGGGCCGTTCGAGGCCGGCGCCGAACAGCGCATCGACCACCAGCACCGCGTCGTCGAGCAGCGCCGGCGCGAGACCTTCAACCGGACCCTGCCAGCGTTTGGCCATGAGCGCCGCGTCGCCCTTCAGTCGGTCGGCCGGACCGAGCAGGGCAAGACGCACCGGCCAGCCGGCGGCGACAAGGCGCCGGGCGACGACGAAGCCGTCGCCGCCATTGTTCCCGGGCCCGCAGAGGACGAGTACGGGTCGCGGGGCGAAACGCTGCATGATCGCCGTCGCAACACCCGCGCCCGCATTCTCCATCAGCCGCTCGCCCGGTATCCCGGCCGCGATGGCGAACCGGTCGGCGCGCGACATCTCCTCGACGCTGAGCAGCTCCATCATTGCTTGCGGACTAACCCGGCAGCGGCGGCCGGCGCGCCGGTCCGGGCTGCGCCTGCTCGTAGGCATGGGCCGCGCGCAACACCAGATCGTCGCGATGCATCGGCCCCACGATCTGCAGGCCGACCGGCAATCCGTCGGCAGTAAAGCCGCAGGGGACCGAGCAGGCCGGCTGCTGTGTCAGGTTGAAGGGATAGGAGAAAGGCGTCCAGTCGGTCCAGCGCTCGTCCGGACCCTTCGGCTCCGGCACGATGCGCCCGACCTCGAAGGCCGGCACCGCCAGCGATGGCGTCAGCAGCAGATCGTAGGTCTCGTGAAAGCGGCGCATGCGCGCGCCGAGTTCGGTCCGCGCGTTCTGGGCATCGAGATAGTCGAGCAGACTGATGCGGCTGCCCTCCTCGACGATGCGCTCCAGTCCCGGTTCGAGCTGGGCGCGCTTCTCGTGCGGCAGCCGGCCCAGCGCGTTGAAGGCGCCGGCCCGCCAGCCGGTCCAGAAAACCTCGCGCGGATCCTCGAAGCCGGGGTCCTTCTCCTCGACGATGGCGCCGAGATCGGTAAAGACCCGCGCCGCGCGCGCGACCAGCGCCGCCACCTCCGGATGCACGCGAGCATAGCCAAGCCGCGGGCTGAAGGCCACGCGCAGGCCCTTGACGCCCCGGCGCAGCGGGCGCATCCAGTCCACATCCTCGTATGGAAGCGCTGTCCAGTCGCGCGGGTCGGGCTCGGCGATGACATTGAGCATCAGCGCCGCGTCCGCCACGCTGCGGGCCATCGGCCCGACATGGGCCACCGTGCCGAACGGGCTCGCCGGCCAGGCCGGCACGCGCCCGAAGCTTGGCTTGAGGCCGAACACACCGGTGAAGCCGGCGGGTATGCGGATCGAACCGCCGCCATCGCTGCCGATGGCAAGCGGCCCCATACCGGCGGCGAGCTGCGCCGAGGCGCCGCCCGACGAGCCGCCCGGCGTGCGTTCGAGGTTCCAGGGATTGCGGGTGATGCCGGTGAGCGGCCCGTCGGTCAGCCCTTTCCAGCCGAATTCTGGCGTCGTCGTCTTGCCGAGCAGGACCGCATTGTGCTCGCGCAATCGCGCCGTCGCCGGCGCATCCACGTCCCAGCTCTGGCGCGGGTCGATGGTGCGGCTGCCGCGCAAGGTCGGCCAGCCCCTGGTCAACAGCAGGTCCTTGATCGACACGGGCACGCCATCCAGAAGGCCGGCGGGCCGGCCTTCCTGCCAGCGCCGTTCCGATTCCCGCGCCTGGCGCAGCGCGCCTTCCTCGTCCACCAGGCAGAAGGCGTTGATCTTCGGATTGAGCGCGGCGATGCGCTTGAGGACCGCCTTGGCGACCTCGACCGGCGAGAGGCGCCGCGCGCGATAGAGCGCGATGAGCTCGCTCGCCGGTTTCCAGACCAGATCGTTGTTCACGCGCCCCTCCCGATGCCGCGCCACGCGGCGACAGGAAGGCATTGTTGCCCGTCGCGGCCGAATGGGCAACATGGCCGGGCGCCGCGATGCTAGGATCGCGGGAGAAAGACATCGCTGCCGGCGGAGCGACGTGAGCGAGAGCGCCTGCGATTTCATTGTCATCGGGGCCGGCATGGCCGGCGCCTCCGCAGCCTGGGCGCTGGCGCCCCACGGCCGCGTCCTGCTGCTCGAGCGCGAGACCATGCCGGGCTATCACGCGACGGGCCGCTCCGCCGCCCTCTTCGCCGAAGCCTACGGCAACCCGACGATCCGCGGCCTGACCAGCGGCGGACGCGCCTTCCTCGAACATCCCCCGCCGGGCTTCGCCGAGGCACCGCTCCTCGCCCCGCGCGGCGCCCTCTACGTGGCCGGAGCGGAGAGAGCGGGCGAGCTTGGCGCCACCATGGCCGAGGCGGCCCGCCTCGTCCCCACGCTCCGCCTGCTCGACCATGCCGCGGCGCGGCGCATCGTGCCGGTGCTGAAGGCGGACTATTGCATGGCCGCCATCCACGAGCCGCACGCCATGGCGATCGACGTCGCCGCCCTGCATCAGGGCTACCTTCGCGCCGCCCGGGCGGCGGGGGCAGTGCTGGTCATGGATTGCGGCGATCTCGGCGGCGGCGTGGATG
The DNA here is from genome assembly GCA_026126165.1 of Alphaproteobacteria bacterium. GTDB lineage: Bacteria > Pseudomonadota > Alphaproteobacteria > Ferrovibrionales > Ferrovibrionaceae > JAHCJQ01. Next base: position 8,048 of record JAHCJR010000074.1, on the reverse strand, counting down.
GGGGCCTGTGGACCATCGAGACCGGCGCCGGGCGCTACCATGCACCGGTCGTGATCAACGCGGCCGGGGCCTGGGCGGACGAAGTGGCGGGAAGCTGCGGCCTGCCGCCGATCGGCCTTGAGGCGAAGCGGCGGACGGCGCTCACGTTCCGGCCGGAGGGACAGGCGTTCGGCGCCTGGCCGCTCGTCCTCAATCTGGAAGAGACGCTCTACTTCAAGCCGGAGAGCGGCGATCTCATGGCCTCGCCGGCGGACGAGACCCCCTCCCCGCCCTGCGATGCGCAGCCCGAGGAATTCGACGTCGCCATTTGCATCGACCGGCTGGAGCGATGGACCGATCTCAAGGTGGGCCGGCCGAAGCATCGCTGGGCCGGGCTTCGCACCTTCGCGCCGGACCGCAACCCGGTCGTGGGCTTCGATCCGCTGGCGCCGGGCTTCTTCTGGCTGGCGGGACAGGGCGGCTCGGGCATCAAGACCGCACCCGGTCTCGCCCGCGCCGTCGCCGCGCTGGCGCGCGGGCTGCCGCTGCCCGCCGACCTCGCGGAGCGGGGTGTTTCCACCGAAGCCATGTCGCCGGCCCGCTTCCGCGACTAAAGCGCCGCCGTCAGCCCACCATCGACGGCGATCACCTGCCCGGTGAGATAGTGCGAGGCGGGCGAGACGAGCAGCAGCAGCGCCGGCGCCAGTTCCTCCGGACGGCCCCAGCGCCCCATCGGCGTCCGGCGCGCCAGGAACTCGTTGAAGGAGGCATCCTGCTGCAGCCGGACATTGATCTCGGTCGGGAAGTAGCCCGGCGCGATGGCATTCACCGTGATGCCCTTCGGCGCCAGTTCGACCGCCAGCGCCCGGGTCAGGCCGATCACCGCATGCTTGGTCGAAACATAACCCGGGATCGTCGGCCGCGCCACGAGGCCCATGACCGAGGAGATATTGACGATGCGCCCAAAGCCCCGCTCCGCCATCGGTCGCGCCGCCGCGCGCGCCAGGGTGAAGAGCGAGGTCAGGTTCAGCTCGACCACGCGCCGGAACTCGTCGGTCTCGTGACCATCGAGCGGCGCGGAATGATTGGTGCCGGCATTGTTCACCAGAATGTCGAGCCGGCCATGGCGCTTGGCAAGCCGCGCCACCTCGCGCGCCGCCCGCTCGCTGTCGGTCACGTCGAAGGCGGCAATGTCCATCTCCGCGCCGGCGCGGCCGATCGCGGCCTTCGCCCGGCGCAGCGCCTTCGCGTCGCGGCTGTTGATGATGACGTGCGCGCCATGCGCGGCAAGCGCGCCCGCCATGGCGAGACCCAGGCCACGCGAGGCGCCGGTAACCAGCGCGACACGGCCGCGCAGCGAAAAGAACTTGCTCAAGATCGATCCCCCGGATTGCCGGAATGATACTAGCCTACTCCGCGTGCAGACCCGAAGGGCGTTCCGGCAGTCGCCAACTCGACATGCGACTAGAGGGCCTTCAGGTATCTCGCAATATGCTTGTATGTCTCCCCGATAATCGGAACTTTCTTCATATCTGGATGCGCCGCGAGCCAGATTTCACGTTTTCTCCAGAGTTCGGAACCAAGGATCGGCACCAGATCGTCGAACATGGCACCCACATAGGTGGCTACGAGCCCCACTCCGAAACCCGCCCTTATTGCGGCAATTTGCGCCAAAGAGCTGTTCGTTGTGAATTTCGCTCCGGCGTTGCAATTGACGATATCCTGCCAGGTTTCGTCCTGAATGGAGCTGCGTTGTGAAAACGTGACCAATGAATGCCGACTGATCTCCCTCAGATCGTTGGGCGGAGCATTGTTCCTAAGGTATTCCCGCGAAGCAAAGAGCTGGAACGAAAGCGTCCCGACGCGCCTCGCAATCAGATCCGGCACAATGGGTCTGACCAAGCGCACCGCAATTTCCGCCTCACGCTGAAGAATGTCCACTGCGTCATTGTCTACTATCAGTTCCAATGTCGTCTTCGGAGATTCCCGGCCAAAGCGGGTCAATATTGGCGTCAGGACGTAAACTCCCAGCCCCTCGGTAGCCGAAACACGGATCGTCTTTCTGACCCGGCGATGCTGGTTCAGCGCCTCTTCCCCAAGTGCCGTGGCGGCTCTCTCCACCGCAGCGGCCTTCTCGATCAAAAGTTTGCCTGCCTCGGTCAGCGCGTATCCGGAATTCACCCGATCAAACAGGATCAACCCGAGTTCATCTTCGAGTGCGGAAATCCGCCTGCCGACTGTGGGCTGGGATGATCCTAAACGCTTGGCCGCCTCGCTGAGGCTGCCCCATCTCGCCACCGCAAGAAAATAAGGAATGTCGTCGAGCCGTTTCATTATTCATTCATGAATAGGCTTGAACGGATTTTGTCAATAGGCGAAGACCCGGCTCTGCGCAATCTTCCGGCACAAGGATTTGCACGGAAGAGCGAATGTTCGATTCACTGAAACGTTATATTTTGAGCCCATCCAACATCGTGGCCGCCTGCATCGGCGCAACCATGTATACCGCATATGCCTGGGCGCACTATGCCTGGAGCAATCCAGCGCTCATAGGCACGGCCATGTTCGTTGGGCTGTTGCTGCCTATCTATTCAAGACTGAGTAACCGCGCGGAAGAATTCGTCAATCTCCAATTCGCGCTGGTTACCCTGGGCCGCCTTGCCAGATTGGCACCACAGCTGGCGTTCAACTTCGCCGTATTCTGGGTATTTCTCTGGGGCGGGGTGATGCCCCGTGCGGCACTGGAGGGAATTGGCGGCGTTCTTGGAGTGGCGATCCTGACCACGCTCGCATCGCAAGGCGCGCAGTATGCGGCACTGCTTCTTTACAATCGTGGCATCGGCGACCAGAATCGCAACGTACTTCTAGCACTCTCTGCAAATGTGCTTGTCACGGCTCTGGCTACGACCGGACTGCCCTTGATCAAACCCGGCTTCGTCATGCTAGGCATGACATTCGGTGGAATTGTTCTCGCCATGGGCTTGCTATCGGACATCCGTGGGACATGGTTCCCGCTTCACGGAATTGGAATCTTCTTCGGCACATTCAACCCCTTTCATAAAACACACGTTGAGATCATTCGGCAGGCACTGGCAGAACGGCATCTTGAAAAGATTATTGTCCATCCAACCATTGTTCCCAAGTTGCACGCCCATGCTCTCTCAAAGAAAGAGATTCGAGTTGCCACCAATGAAGGCGGTCTAGACGTGCTTGAACGCACCTCGAAAGCAGACGCGCACGTCAATTACTTTCCTACAGGGAACCGATTCTATCCCCCGCAGACACGCAGAATTCTGATCGAACTTGCTCTTGAGGAGAGTGGCCTACAGGACAGGGTCCAAGTCATGTGGCTGCCGGAGATCTATAGGGATCGTGGCTTCCACGGAGTGATCTCTGCAATCCGCAGAATGCATCCTCGTAAGGCCTTGCATGGCCTGCACGGCAGCGATCTTGGGGGCATGTGGGTCCGGAGCATCTACGACGAATGCGGATGGATCTATCCGCTGGCCGTTCGTCGCCGCGACAAGGTCTCCGCGACTGCAATTCGCAAGGGCGCTACAGGAATGACCACGCGCATGGTGGCGACGTTCTCGCAAATCTGAAGAAAGAAACTCAGTCCTTCAGCGTCGCAGGACGAACCTTCTGCAACAAGGACGGCGTCATCGAAATCCTGAACTGAGAGTTCGCAATATGGAAAAAAAGAAACTCCGCCTCAAGGTCGTGTCCAATGCAACTGAAAGGCTTTTATGAAAGCTATGGCTTTACGCCGATCCGGGAACCGTTCGGATTTTCCGACCATAGCTACGTTGAGATGAAAGCCGACCTGCCGCTCAAGCGCCGGGTTCTTGGTCTCGAGCACGGTCCACACGTTCTGAATCGGCCAGAGGGCCGATGGGATCGCCCCGGCATCCTGGAATCATCGGTCGAGCGAATGCAGTACATGCTGTCATCCAAGCGGAACCAACCGGCGCTCGGCGCCGAAGCCTGACCTTGCTCAATCCAACTGAAGGGATCATCTACATGGCCAATCCAGCACTGATCGTTGTCGATATTCAGCGCGAGTATTTCACGCCTGGTCGCCCTTTCTATCTTTCGGACGGCGCAGGTAGCCTCGAACAGGCGCGCGCCGTACTGGGTCACGCCCGAGCGAACGGATTCAATATCGTGCATGTGCAGCATCTTCAGGATGGCGCTGTGTTCAACAAGGATGGTGAATTTGGCCGGTTTGTGGAAGGGTTCGAACCTGAAGCTGGCGAACACCGAATCGTCAAGTCGCAACTGGCTGCCTATACAAACCCCGCATACGGGCCATTGATCGACGGATTCAAGGGCGAGCCGATCTATGTGATGGGCTATGGTTCTTCGATGTGCTGCCTCGCGACGATTGTAACCGGCGCGAGTGTTGGCCATAGGTACACACTGATCGCCGATGCGTCATGGGCGAGATCGCCAGGCGGAGGGATTTCCGAAGATGCCATGCACCGCCACATGGTTGCCGCGCTCGGCATTCACGGATCGATCTGTCAGAGCGATGATGTGCTGAACTACAGGCAGGCGTAGGAACTTCGAGGCAGCGTCCACATGCGCAACCGACGCGCACCCACTTGCAGCGAAAAGAGCTTGCCCAAGATCGATCCCCCCGGATTGCCGGAATGATACTAGCCTACTCCGCGTGCGGACCCGAAGGGCGTTCCGGCGGACGCGAATCGACCCAGCCGAAAGGATAGGGCACGAATTCCGGTGCCGGGGGCATCGGCACGGGCGCCGTGGCCACCGGCTCCGTCGAGGGGTAGGCAAGGTAATAGCCGCGCGCGCGCATGCAGAAATTTATGAGCTGCTGCTCGCGGTAGAAAGTGTCGTGAAAGCCGAAGGGATGGGCGCGGTAGTAACGACGCCCGAACCGGTCGTAATAGGGCGGTCCGTAGAACGGGCCATAGAAGGAATTGAAGAAGAACGCCTCTGAGCGTGCCTCGCGCCAGGCGAGCTGGAAGCATTCCTGCTGGTCGCGGTTGGCCTGTTCGGTGCTGGTGTTGGGCCGCGCCCAATAGGGCGCCGGCCCGCATGCGACCAGCAGGCCCGCGAGAGCGGCCGACAATACAAGCCTGTGACTGGAATACACGGCGAATAGCCCGGGCCCCGGTTTCGAACCGGGGGAAGGCTAGAGTTCGCTTGTGGCGAATCTGTGACTGTCCGGCATCCAGGAGAGCCGCTCCCAGGCGATCGGCCGGCCCCGCCGGGCGCGCTCCTCCGGCGGCAGGATGTCCATATTGTCCCAGAAACCGGTACGCAATGCCTGCTCGTACTCGCGCGGCAGGCCGGCTTCGCGCATCCGCGCCGCCGCGCCGGCATGATCGTAGACCAGGGCGCGGATCTCGACCTCCACGCCATCGCCCTGCGGGCGCATCAGGGCGAACCAGCAGCGCGGCGTGCCGTCGTTGGCCGGCATGCCGATGGCGCCGGCATTGACCCAGAGCCGGCCATCCACCGGCTGGATGAAGGGGAGGCCGGAATGGCCGCCCACGATGACATCGCTGCCCGCGAGGGCAAATTCCCGCCGCTTGTCCTCGAGCGGATCGGAGGCAAAGACGAAGCGGTTGATGCGCGAGGGCGCGCCATGCACCACGGCGACCTTGGCGCCGTTCATGCGGAACTCGACGCGGGCGGGCAGGCCCGCCATCCAGCTTCGGTCCTCAGCCGGGAGTTCCCGCACACAATATTCATACCAGGCGGCAGAGAGCCGGTCGCAGACGGTGCCCTCGGCAAATCCGCAGCCGCAATCCTCCGAGCCGGCGCCGAGCGATTCCTCGCAATTGCCCTGCACCACCGCCATGCCCGTCCCGCGCACCAGCGCCACCGTCGCCGCCGGATCGGCGCAATAGGCGACCACGTCGCCGGTATGGATCATGCGCGCGCCGGTAATGCCGAGCTGGCGCGCCTGCGCGAGCAGCGCCTCCGTCGCTTCGAGATTGCCGTAGCTGCCGCCGAACAGCAGGAGCGGCTCGTCGATATCGCCGAGATCGAGAATGGATCGCATGGTCGCGCTCCGCCGGTTCGGGTGGGGGCGGTTCAGGTGGGGGCGCTGCAGCTTCCCCCGCCCAGCACGCAGAAGCGCGCGCAGTGGGGGTGGTTGAGCGGCACGGCGCCGGACGCCTCGCGCAGGCTGGCGCCAAGCTCGAAGGCCGGATCGTAGGGCAGCAGGGTGCAGGCGACCACCGCCGGCCGCCCGGCGCCCTTGCGCTTCACCACCATGCGCGAGCTGGCGCACATCATCGCCTCCGGGCTGACATGGAGAATGCCCCAGCAGGCCTCCGTGATCTCCGGCACGTCGGCTTCCGGGTCCATCTCGGGGAACAGCACCAGTGCCGCATGGTCGGCGGTATCGACGCGGATGCCCCGTTCCGCGAACAGCCGGGCATAACCGGCGCGGAGCTGCGCCTCCGGCTCCCCCCACAGGGTGCGGCCGGCGACATGCACGTTGAAGCCGTTGTCCGACAGCCATTTCAGCCCGTGCAAGGTGGTCTCGAAGCTGCGCGCGCCGCGCTCGCTCTCATGCAGGGCCTGGCCGTAATGGTCGAGCGAGACGCGGATCGTCAGCCGCTCGCCATGCCGCTCGCGCAAGTCCCGCAGCGGCGCGGCCAGCTTCATCATCGGCCGCATGGCATTGGTCAGGACCAGCGCGCGCAGGCCGCGCGAGAGGACATCCTCCAGCATGGCGACGATGTCCGGATTCATGAAAGGCTCGCCGCCGGTGAAGCCGATCTCCTTCGTGCCGAGCCCCTCGCGCGCGATCTCGTCCAGATAATCCGCCACCTCCTGGCGCGTCAGGTAGACGAGCCGGTCGTTGGTCGGGCTGCTTTCGATGTAGCAGTTGACGCAGGTCAGATTGCAGAGCGTCCCGGTATTGAACCAGAGCGTCTCCAGCCGGCCGAGCGCCACCGAGGCGCGGCGTTCGCCCTTGGCGGTAACCAGGGGATGCTGGAACTTGGCGGGATCGAGGGGCTTACGAACTGGAATCGGCGCGCTGCTGTTCATGCAAAAAACCTAGCACGGCAAAGGCTTGGCTCAAATCACGAGACCTTGAGCAGGCGTCCCGATTTGGTCCGCCGCCAGGCGTCGAGGCCGGCCCTGTCGTCGATATCCGCCAGTTTTGTGGCGAATGCCACCCGGAACCGGCCAAGAGACGCGAGGGAATCCGCAAGAGTGGTCGGGCTCGACCATCTGACGCCCGCAAATTGCACCTGCTGCAAGGTGCGGCCACGGCTGCCGACCAGCCAATAGCCGCCATCGGGCGCCGGACCGAAGACGATGTCGGCGGCAGCCAGCCGCCGGAACGCCTCGTCAATCCGCGCCGGCGAGATGTCGGGGATGTCGGAGCCCACGATCAGCACCGCGCCGGCGCGGAACCGGCGGAAGGTGGCCGGCATGCGCCGGCCGAGGTCGCCCCGCCCCTGCTTCAGGCGCGGCAGTCCGGCCGGCCAGTAGCCGCCACCGACGGCCCGGTCGGGTGCCACCGCGAGCCACAGCCGCCAGCGCCGGTCCCGGCCCAGCCGGCGCAGCAGCGCCATGGTCTGCAACCGGTAGAAGCGCGTCGCCTCGCCCCAGCCGATGCCCCGCGCCAGACGGCTTTTTACCTGGCCGCGAAGGGGCGCTTTCACATAGACGACCAGATGGCGTTCGGCGCTCACCGATAGATCCTTTCTATGGCTGCCGGCTTCACCCCCAGCAGATACAGCGAAAGGCAGAAGAGATTGCGGGCGGAGCGGCGCAGATAGCCGCCCCGCCGCCATTTGCCGGCGGAGGTGATGGCATCCGCCTCGACCCTGCGCAGGCTGGCGCGTCCGAGCCGGCGCACGATATCCACATCCTCGAACAGCGGCAGCGGCCGGAAGCCGCCGATGCGATCGTAGGCCCGGCGCGAGACGAGCAGGCCCTGGTCGCCATAGGGCAGTCCGAAGGTCCGGTTGCGCCAGGCGACCATGCGTTCGAGGCGGCGGGCGCGCGGATCGTCGTCGTCGAGGCGAAAGCGGAAATAGCCGGCCTCGCCGCCGCCCGCCATGAACTCCCGCGCC
>JAHCJR010000073.1 GCA_026126165.1 Alphaproteobacteria bacterium | reverse complement strand
CCCGTGCCCGTCGGGTCGCCGCCCTGCGCCATAAAGCCTTCGATCACGCGATGAAAGACGATCCCGTCATAGAACCCCTCGCGCACCAGTTCCTTGATGCGGCGCACGTGATTGGGGGCGAGATCGGGCCGCAGCTCGATCACCACGCGACCGTCCTTGAGTTCGAGATAGAGCGTATTTTCCAGATCGGCCGCCATGGCGGAACCCTCCAGTCGTGACTGCGAAACGCAAAGCCGGCCGGGCGCTAGCGCGCGTCGGCGGCCACCTGCATGCGAATGATCCGGTCGGGATCGACGACGCGGCCGGTCTGCGGGTCGCCCTTGCGGACAAGATCGACGGCTTCCATGCCGCTCACCACCTCGCCCCAGATCGTATATTTCCCGTCCAGGAATGGCTGCGCGTCAAAGCAGATGAAAAACTGGCTGTCGGCGCTGTCCGGGCTCTGGGCCCGCGCCATCGACACCGTCCCCCGCACATGCCTGGCGGTCGAGAATTCCGCCTTCAGCTTCTGCCCGGAGCCGCCTGTGCCGGTGCCCGTCGGATCTCCGGTCTGCGCCATGAAGCCGCGGATGACGCGGTGGAACGGTACGCCATTGTAGAACCCTTGCCGCGTCAGCTCCTTGATGCGCCGCACATGGTTCGGCGCCAGATCCGGACGCAGGCGAATGACCACCCGGCCATGCCTGGTGTCGAGATAGATCATGTTCTCGAGGTCGTTGGCATGGGCGCCGGGCGCCGGCGGCCAGGCAATGGCGGCCGCGGGCAGCAGGCCCAACAGGCATCGCCGCGTGATCGATCGACCCAACCGCTTGCTCATGCCCGCGCCCTCAGCCTGCGGTTCCGGCATGGCGGTTCGCCTCGACCCGGGCGAGCAGCAACTCGGCGACGGCCGGCGAGACGAAGGAGCGGATGTCGCCACCCAGCATGGCGATCTCCTTCACCAGCCGCGAAGCAATGAACTGGTGATTGTCGGAAGCCATGAGAAAAACCGTCTCGATCTCGGAATTCAGGCGGGCATTCATGCCGACCATCTGGAACTCGTACTCGAAATCGGAAACCGCGCGCAGCCCGCGGATGATGAAGGCTGCGCCGATCTCGATGGCAAAGTGCATCAGCAGGTTGTCGAAGGGCCGCACCTCGATGTTGCGACCGTTGAGCCGCTTGATCTCCCCCTCGACCATGCGCACGCGTTCCTCGGGCGTGAACATCGGGCCCTTGCCGATATTGACCGCAACGCCGATGACCAGCCGGTCGACGAGCTTGGCCGCGCGCGTGATGATGTCGTAGTGGCCTTTCGTGATCGGATCGAAAGTGCCGGGATAGAGACCAATCCGTTCGCCCAAGATACGCCCTCCGATTGTCATTCGGGCGCCTGCTCGCCGCCCTCCGGTTCGGCGTCATCGCCGGACTCGTCCTCCCCGCCGGCGCCATCGCCGAGGCGAGCCACGGAGACGACTTTCTCGCCCTCCGCCGTGCGCAGCAAGGTTACACCGCCGGTCCCGCGACCGGCAATTCTGATATCGTCCACGGGACAGCGGATCATCTGCCCGCCCGCCGTCACCATCATGATCTGATCCTGCTCCTCGACGGCGAAGGCGGCGACCACGTCGCCATTGCGCTCCCCGGTCCTGATATTGTTGATGCCGAGGCCACCGCGCCCGGTCAGGCGGTATTCGTAGGACGACGTGCGCTTGCCGAAGCCCCGGTCCGTGACGGTCAGAACGAACTGTTCCGCGGCCGCAAGTTCGGCCAGCCGGTCCTGCGACAGCAGCACCTCCTCGGCGCCGCGCTCCTCGTCCTCGTCGGACGCGGGTGCCTCGACGTCGGCTTCCTCGCCGCCAAGCAGGCGGCGCTGCTGCGCGGCATATTTCAGGTAAGCCCGCCGTTCCTCCGGCGTCGCCTCCATATGGCGGAGGATTGCCATCGAGATGACCTCGTCGCCAGCCGCCAGACGCATGCCGCGCACGCCGACGGAACTCCGGCTCTGGAACACGCGCAGGTCGGCGACGGAAAAGCGGATGCTCTTGCCGCGACGGGCATTGAGGAGGATGTCGTCGCTTTCCGTGCAGGGCAGCACCTCGACAAGGCGGTCGTCGGCATCGTCGCCTTCGAACTTCATGGCGATCTTGCCGTTTGCCTTGACATCGGTGAAGTCGGAGAGCGCGTTGCGCCGCACGTTGCCCTTGGCGGTGGCGAAGCAGGCATACATCCCGCCCCAGTTTTCCTCGTTCTCCGGTAGCGGCATCACCGCCTGAACCCGCTCCCCCTGCTGAAGCGGCAGGAGATTGATGAAGGCCTTGCCGCGCGATTGCGGCGCCGCCTCCGGAAGCCGGTAGACCTTGAGCTTGTAGACGCGGCCGATATTGGAGAAGAACAGCACCGGCTGGTGCGTGTTGGCGACGAAGACGCGGGTCACGAAATCCTCGTCCCGCGTCGCCATGCCCGTGCGCCCCTTGCCGCCACGGCGCTGCGGACGGTAGGTCGAGAGCGGCGTCCGCTTGACGTAGCCGGCATGCGAGACGGTGACGACCATGTCCTCGCGCTGGATCAGGTCCTCGACATCGGTCTCGAACTCCAGCTCCTCGATGACGGTCCGCCTGGGCGTGGCGAAGCGCTCGCGCATCTCCAGCAGTTCCGCCTTCAGGATGCCGAGCAGTTTCGGCCGGCTGGACAGCGTTTCCAGGTGATCCGTGATCTCCGCGGCGATACTCTTCAGCTCGTCGCCGATCTCGTCGCGCCCGAGCGCGGTCAGGCGCTGCAGGCGCAGATCGAGGATGGCGCGCGCCTGCGCCTCCGACAAACGATAGTATCCTTCAGCCGCCACCCGGCCCGGATCGTCGATCAGGGCGATGAGCGAGGCCACGTCCGCCGCCGGCCAGTCCCGCCCCGTCAATTGCTCGCGCGCGGTCTGCGGATCGGGCGCGGCGCGAATCAGGCGGATCATCTCGTCGATATTGGCGACCGCGATGGCGAGACCGACGAGGACATGCGCCCGCTCGCGCGCCTTGCCCAGGCGATGCCGCGTGCGCCGGGTGATCACTTCCTCGCGGAAATCGACGAAGGCGGCCACGAGCTGCTTCAGGTTCATCAGCTCCGGCTTGCGCCCGTCGAGCGCCAGCATGTTGACGCCGAAGGAACTCTGCAGCGGGGAATAGCGGTAGAGCTGGTTCATCACCACCTCCGCCATCGCCTCGCGCTTGAGTTCGATCACCACGCGCACCCCGTCGCGGTCCGATTCATCGCGCAGGTCCGATATCCCCTCGATCCGCTTGGCGCGCACCGCATCGGCGATCTTCTCGATCATCGACGCCTTGTTCACCTGGTAGGGAATCTCGGTGACGATGATCGCCTCGCGATCCTTGCGCACTTCCTCGACATGTGTCTTCCCGCGCATCACGATCGAGCCGCGCCCGGTCATGAAGGCGCTGCGGATGCCTGCCCGGCCGAGAATGATGCCGCCGGTCGGAAAATCCGGCCCCGCGACCAGCTCCATCAGCCGCTCGATGCCTGCGCCCGGATCGTCCACCAGGGCGATACAGGCATCGACGATTTCGCCGAGGTTGTGCGGCGGAATATTGGTCGCCATGCCGACGGCGATGCCGCCGCCGCCATTGACCAGCAGATTGGGGAAGCGGGCGGGGAGGACCGAAGGTTCCTCGGTCGTGTCGTCGTAATTGGGCTCGAAATCGACCGTGCCCTCGTCGATATCGCCGAGCAGCGCCTCCGCCGGCTTGGCCATGCGGATTTCGGTATAGCGCATCGCCGCCGCCGGATCGCCGTCCATCGAGCCGAAATTGCCCTGCCCGTCCAGCAGCGGCAGGCGCATGGAGAAATCCTGCACCATCCGCACCATGGCGTCGTAGATCGCCTGATCGCCGTGCGGGTGGTACTTGCCCATGACGTCGCCGACCACGCGCGCCGACTTCCGGTAAGGCTTGTCCGAGCCATAGCCCTGTTCGTGCATCGAGAACAGGATGCGCCGGTGCACCGGCTTGAGCCCGTCGCGTACGTCCGGCAGGGCACGGGAAACGATCACGCTCATCGCGTACCCGAGGTACGAGCGCTTCATCTCCTCTTCGATGGTGACCGGCGCGATATCCTGCTGCTGCGGGGGAGGCGTGTCCGTCACATGCGGTTCCAGGTACAAAACGCGCCGCCCGTCGCAGGCGGCGGCGAAGACAACGAATCCAAGGTTGGAATTCTAACAGAAAACCTTCTGAATCATCAACGATTTCGCCTTTCCGGCGACCCCTTTGGCGGGGCTCCCGTCCCGCGCCTCAGAAAGGAATCTCGTCGTCGAAATCCTGCCCCTTGCCGCCCGCAGGGACGGCGCGGCCGCTGCCGCCGCCCGACATGCCACCGGCGGTCTCGTCGTAGGACGATCCGCCGCCCCCGCTCCCGCCGTCGCCCCGGCCATCCAGCATGGTCAGCTCGCCCCGGAACCGTGGCAGGACGACTTCGGTCGTATAGCGTTCCTGGCCGTCCTTGTCGGTCCATTTCCTGGTCTGCAAGGTGCCCTCGAGATAGACCTTGGAGCCCTTGCGCAGATATTGCTGGGCGACCTTCACGAGATTCTCGTTGAAGATCACGACCCTGTGCCATTCCGTCCGCTCCCGGCGCTCCCCGCTCTGCCGGTCGCGCCAGGTCTCGGAGGTGGCCACCGAGAGGTTGGCGAGCTGCGTCCCGTCCTGGGTGCTGCGGATCTCCGGATCGCGGCCCAGATTACCGATGAGAATGACCTTGTTGACGCTGCCTGCCATGCGACTTCCTTCGGGAGCTTCAAGAGTGAGAACGAATGGTGCACTATAGCCGGAAAGGCGCGTCGCTTTCCAGCGGGCCGTTCGGGCGAAGGATGTTCGGTCATCCCTGCCTGCGGCGGCTGGACAGGCGCCTCGAAGCGTCTATCTCGTTCCTTCGTCCCTCCACTTCCGGTCCCATGAACAAAGTCATCAGCATCCGCGGCGCCCGCGAACACAACCTCAAGAACGTCGATGTCGATATCCCGCGCGACCGGCTGGTCGTGCTGACCGGCCTCTCGGGCAGCGGCAAGTCCTCCCTCGCCTTCGACACGATCTACGCCGAGGGCCAGCGGCGCTATGTCGAGTCGCTCTCCGCCTATGCGCGGCAGTTCCTGGAGTTGATGCAAAAGCCCGATGTCGACCATATCGAGGGCCTTTCGCCGGCCATCTCCATCGAACAGAAAACCACCTCCCGAAATCCGCGTTCGACCGTCGGGACGGTCACCGAGATCCACGACTACATGCGCCTGCTCTTCGCCCGTGTCGGCGTGCCATACTCGCCGGCGACCGGCCTGCCGATCGAGAGCCAGACGGTCTCGCAGATGGTCGACCGCGTCCTTGCGATGAAGGCGGGAACCCGTCTCTTCCTGCTCGCCCCCTTCATCCGCGGCCGCAAGGGCGAATATCGCAAGGAACTGGCGGAGTTGCAGAAGCGTGGGTTCCAGCGGGTGCGCATCGACGGCAAGATGCACGAACTCGGCCAGGTCCCGGCGCTCAACAAGAAGCTCAAGCACGATATCGATGTGGTGGTCGACCGGGTCGTGGTGCGCGAGGGTATCGCCTCGCGCCTCGCCGACAGCCTGGAGACCGCGCTGGGACTGGCCGATGGCATCGCCTGGGCCGAGGATGCCGATAGCGGCGAACGGACCATCTTTTCCGCCCGCTTCGCCTGCCCGGTCTCGGACTTCACCATCCCCGAGATCGAGCCGCGGCTTTTCTCCTTCAACAATCCGTTCGGCGCCTGCCCGGTCTGCGACGGGCTCGGCTCGAACATGGTGTTCGATCCGGATCTGGTGATTCCGGACGAGGGCCTGAGCCTGCGCGATGGCGCCGTCGCGCCCTGGGCGCGTTCGACCTCGCCCTACTACATGCAGACGCTGGAAAGCCTGGCGCGGCACTACCGGTTTTCGACCACGATTCCCTGGCGCGAACTGCCGCAGAAGGCGCGCGAGGTGATCCTTTACGGCTCCGGCGAGGAGGTCGTCACCCTCACCTTCGACGACGGCATCCGCAGCTACTCCACGAAGAAGCCGTTCGAGGGCGTGATCCCCAACATGGAGCGGCGCTGGCGTGAGAGCGATTCCGCCTGGGTGCGCGAGGAGATGTCGCGTTTCCAGAACGCATCGCCCTGCGAAGCGTGTGGTGGCCATCGCCTCAAGCCGGAAGCACTGGCGGTGAAAATCGCCGGCCTGCATATCGGCGAGGTGAACGAAATGTCGATCGCCGAGGCGGCACGCTGGTTCGAGGGGCTGGGACCGAGGCTCACCGCCAAGCAGCGCGAGATCGCCACGCGCATCCTCAAGGAGATCAACGAGCGACTCGGATTTCTGGTCAATGTGGGCCTTGAATACCTGACGCTCTCGCGCAGTTCGGGGACGCTGTCCGGCGGCGAAAGCCAGCGCATCCGCCTTGCCTCGCAAATCGGCTCGGGCCTGACCGGCGTGCTCTACGTTCTGGACGAGCCCTCAATCGGCCTGCATCAGCGCGACAATGCGCGGCTCCTCAAGACCCTCGAGCGGCTGCGCGATATCGGCAATACCGTGCTGGTGGTCGAGCATGACGAGGAAGCCATCCGCGCCGCCGATCACGTCATCGACATGGGGCCGGCCGCCGGCGTCCATGGCGGGCGCATCGTCGCCCAAGGGACGCCGGCGGAGATCATGGCGAGCCCGGCCTCGCTCACGGGGCAGTATCTCACCGGGATGCGCCAGATCCCGATGCCGGCCGAACGGCGCAGGATCACCCGCCAGCGTTCGGTCACCATCGTCGGCGCGACCGGCAACAATCTGAAGAACGTCACCTGCAGGCTGCCGCTCGGCGTGTTCACTTGCGTGACCGGCGTTTCGGGCGGCGGCAAGTCGACACTCATCGTCGAGACACTCTACAAGGCGGTGGCGCGCCGGCTCAATGGAGCCAAGGAACATCCGGCGCCGCATCAGCGCATCGACGGCCTGGAACATCTCGACAAGATCATCGACATCGACCAGTCGCCGATCGGCCGCACGCCGCGCTCCAACCCCGCCACCTATACCGGGGCCTTCGCGCCGATCCGCGAACTGTTCGCCGGCCTGCCGGAAGCGGAAGCGCGCGGCTACAAACCGGGCCGCTTCTCCTTCAACGTCAAGGGCGGCCGCTGCGAAGCCTGCCAGGGCGATGGCCTGATCAAGATCGAGATGCACTTCCTGCCCGACGTCTATGTCCAGTGCGATGTCTGCAAGGGCAGGCGCTACAACCGCGAGACGCTGGAGATCACCTTCAAGGACCGCTCCATCGCCGACGTGCTCGACATGACGGTCGACGACGGCGTCGAATTTTTCAAGGCGGTGCCGTCGGTGCGCGAGAAGCTGCAGATGCTCCAGGAGGTCGGCCTCGGCTATATCAAGGTCGGCCAGCCCGCGACCACCCTTTCGGGCGGCGAGGCGCAGCGCGTGAAGCTCGCCAAGGAGCTTTCGCGCCGCGCCACGGGGCGCACGCTCTACATTCTCGACGAGCCGACCACCGGCCTGCATTTCGACGATGTCCGCAAGCTGCTCGAGGTCCTGCATGCCCTCGTCGATGCCGGCAACACGGTGCTGGTGATCGAGCATAATCTCGAAGTCATCAAGACCGCCGACTGGATCGTGGATCTCGGGCCTGAGGGCGGGGATGGTGGCGGCCGGATCGTGGCCGAGGGGACGCCCGAGGAGGTTGCCGCCGAGCCGGCCAGCCATACCGGCCGTTACCTCAAGCCCTATCTTCGGCGAACGGGCGAGCTTCCGACCCGGCCGCGCAGGCGGAGTGCCGGAGGCTGACGGGCTGCTTGATTCAGGTCAATGAGGACCGGCCGCCGGCCGTCCTAGCCTGCAAAGGGTAATGCACGGGGGAGACGTGGCTTGATCTCGATCGAGGACTGTCTGGCGCTCTGCGAGCTTAGCGAGGAAGAAGTGGCGGCGATCGCCGAGCACGAGCATATCCCCGAGATCGAGGCGGCGGCACTCGGCCAGTATCTGGTGCACCAGCCGGACGGCCCGCCGAAGATCCGCCGCTTCATCATCGAGGACATCCAGCGGGCACGGGCCCGCGGCGACCTCGTTCACGTCCTGGCGTTGCGGCGAGCCCTGTCCAACTTTCTCCAGGCCCATCCCCGCAACCGCTGAAATCCGTCAGGAATTTACGATGCCGATCAAAACCATCCGACTTGAGCTGGCCCGCACACCAGAGCACCCGATGGGATCGTCGGAATATGGCTACGAGTTCCGCGCGCCGCTCACGCCCGAAGGTCATATCGACGCCGACGCCTTCCGCGACCTTCGCAAGGAATGCCGGGTGCGCCGCTTCTGGAAGGGCGAGCCGGACCGGCTGGGCGAGCTGCACCACACGCGCCATCGGGAATGGGCCTTTTCCTACGAGCCCGGCGAGGAGGACGACGAGCCCTTCTTCAGGCTGGATGCACATGTTTTCCGCCCTGGAGAATATGTGACCATCCGCGAGGGGGACGGGACGGCCCTCACCTTCAAGGTCACGCAGGTACGCTGAGCCTCAGCCGTTCCGCAGGGTCACCGCCGGATCGACCCGCGCCGCGCGCAGGGCCGGCGGCAGGCCGGCCAGCAGCCCGGTGCAGGCCGCCGCCAGTAAGGCCGCGGCATGCGCCCAGACCGGAATGAAGAGGTCCGGCAGGAGCGCGCTGGCGACGGCCATGCCGGCGACCAGGCTGGCCAGGATGCCAAGGACGGCCCCGACACCGGCGACCGCCAGCGCCTCCGTCAGGAACTGCCAGAGGATATCGCGGCGGCGCGCGCCCACCGCGAGGCGCATGCCGATCTCGTAGCGCCGTTCCGTGACGGAGGCCAGCATGACATTGGCGACGCTGATCGCCCCCACCACCAGGGCCACCACCGTCACCGCGAGCAGCGTCGCCTGCAGGGTGCGCGCCGCCTCGTGGCGCGCCTCCAGACCTTCCGACATGTAACGGATGGTGAAATCGTCCGGCTGTTCCGGCTGCAGCCCGTGACGCTGGCGGAGCAGGACGGCGATCTGCTCCCGCACCCTCGGCACGGCCTCGCTCGACACGGCCCGCACATGGATCGAGTTCACCATGGCCGGGGCAATCTGGTTATAGGTGCGGTCCGCGCCCGCCCCTTGGCGCGCGGCGAAGAGCGGGCGCTGGCGTCGCGGATCCTCGCTCCCGGCGGGCTGATCGCCGGCACCCGCGGCCGGCGTCCCGATCTGCATCGACTGGGCGACACCGGTCATGTTGCGGACGTCGACGGCACGCATGGTCGGCATGCGGCTGCGCGCGGTGGTGATCGGCAGGAAAGCAATGTCGTCGTAATCGGTGCCCTGCGCGCTCTGCCCCTTGCTCTCGAGCACGCCGATGACGAGAAAGGGCACGGAGCGGATGCGGATCGATTGCCCGATCGGGCCGCCATCCGGAAACAGCTTTTCCGCCACCGTCCGGCCCAGCACGACGACCTTTTCCGCCAGGGCGAGTTCCCTTTCGGAGAACAGGCGCCCCTCTTCGGCATGCCAGTTGCGCACATCCAGATATTCCGGATGCACGCCATGGATGCGCGTGGTCCAGTTGAGATTGCCGTTGATCAGCGGTCCGCCGCTCCACCAGACGCCGCCGGCCAGTTCGACTTCCTCGATCTCGCGGCGGATCGCCAGCACGTCGCCGTCGTCCAGACTCGGCCGCGTCTGGCCGCCAAGACTGACGCCCGCCACCCGCCTGGCGCTGGCGGTGACCGCAATGACATTCGCGCCCAGCCGTTCCGCTTCCTCGATCACGCGCTGTTCCACGGTCCTGCCAATGGCAATGACGGTGACCAGGGCGCAGGCGGCGACGGCGAGGCCGAGCGCGGTCAGCCCGGTTCGCATCGGGTGCCGGGCGAGCGAGCGGAGCGCAATTTGAAAGTTCCGCCACAGCAGCATCGTCCAAGCCTATGTGACATTTGCAGAACTGCCAACCGCCGGCCCTTGCCACCGGGGCCGCGCTGTAGCAAATAGGGGGCATGAGCGGTATCGACGCAGGGCCCCCGGGGGCGGTGCATGTGGTGGGAGGCGGCCTCGCCGGTTCCGAGGCGGCCTGGCAGCTCGCGCAGGCGGGCGTCAGGGTGATTCTGCACGAAATGCGCCCGGTGCGCGGCACGGAAGCGCATCAGACGGCGGGGCTTGCGGAGCTGGTCTGTTCCAATTCCTTCCGCTCGGACGACTGGGAACGCAACGCGGTTGGCCTGCTGCACGAAGAAATGCGCCGGGCCGGCTCGCTGGTGATGGCGGCGGCCGATGGCAACAAGCTGCCGGCTGGCGGCGCCCTGGCGGTGGACCGGATCGGCTTCTCGCAGGCGGTGGAGGGTGCGCTGGCGCGCCATCCCCTGATCGAGATCCGCCGCGAGGAGGTGACCGGGCTGCCCCCGGAACATTGGGGCAGCGTGATCCTCGCCACCGGCCCGCTGACCTCGCCCGCCCTCGCCGCTTCAGTGCAGCAGCTCACCGGCGAGGATCAGCTCGCCTTCTTCGATGCCATCGCGCCGATCGTGCATCGCGACAGCATCGACATGTCGCGCGCCTGGTTCCAGTCCCGCTACGATAAGCCCGGCCCGGGCGGAGATGGCGCGGACTACATCAATTGCCCGCTCGATCAGGCGGGCTACGAAGCCTTCATCGACGCCCTGCTGGCCGGGGAGAAGGCCGAGTTCCGCGACTGGGAGCGCGACACGCCTTACTTCGAGGGCTGCCTGCCGATCGAGGTGATGGCCGAGCGGGGGCGCGAGACGCTGCGTTTCGGCCCGATGAAACCGGTCGGCCTGACCGATCCGCGCACCGGCCGGCGTCCCTATGCCGTGGTGCAGCTTCGCCAGGACAATGCCCTGGGCACGCTGTTCAACATGGTCGGCTTCCAGACCAAGCTCAAGCATGGCGCGCAGACCCGTATTTTCCGCATGATACCCGGCCTCGAAGGCGCGGAATTCGCACGCCTCGGCGGCCTGCACCGCAACACCTTCATCAACAGCCCGCGGCTGCTCGATGCCTTGCTGCGGCTGCGCGCGCGGCCCCGGCTGCGCTTCGCCGGCCAAGTCACCGGAGTCGAGGGTTATGTCGAAAGTGCTGCCATCGGGCTGCTTGCCGGCCGCTTCGCCGCAGCGGAAGCGACCGGACGGACACCGGCACCGCCACCACCCACGACCGCCATGGGCGCGCTGCTCGGGCATATCACCGGCGGAGCGGATGGCACGACTTTCCAGCCGATGAACGTCAATTTCGGCCTCTTTCCGCCCCTGCCGGAGCGGGTGCGCAGGCACGACCGGAAACAGGCGATGACGCGGCGCGCCCTTGCCGATCTCGGCGCCTGGCTGTCCATGGCGGACGGAGCGGCCGCTCCGGCGCCCACGGCGCTCAGGGCCGGCGCGTGAGCCAGCCGGCGAGCAGCGCGAGCTGCCGGCGCGGGCCGGAAGGAACGAGGCGCCGGTCGGTCAGGTCATAGTCGGCTGCCGCCAGGCGCCGCAAATAGAGCCGGGCCAGCCGCCCCTGCAGCAGCACCGGCAGCAGCCGGGGATCCGCCCGCTCCCGGTCCTGGAGCCGCGCCCCGGCCTCCGTCGCGACGAGACGGGCCATGCCTGCCAGCGCCGATGCGTGGTCTTCCTGCCGAAGACGGTCGGCGCTCAGCCCTTGCGCCTCGATGAGTTCGCGGGGCAGGAAGACGCGGCCCCGCGCCGCATGGTAATGATGGGAGCGCAGCAGCCCGAGCAGCGCCACCGCACCACCCAGCCGCCGCGCCCGCGCAAGTCCGGATCGCTCCGTCACGCCCAATACCCGGGCCGTCAGTTCGTTCAGGCTGCCCGCGGTCCGCTCGCCATAAAAAGCCAGATCGGCCAGGGTTTCCGGCGGTCCACCCGCCACGTCCAGTTCCCTTGCGTCGATCATGTCGAGCAGCGCAGCAGCCGGCAGCTCGCAGCTTGCCTTCGCTTCCGCCAAAGCCAGGACCACCGGATGCTTTCGCGGCCGCCCCTCGCCAATTCCCTCGAGCGCCTCCCGCCACCATTGCAGGCGCATCTGGCCAAGCAGGGGCTGGCTTACCTGGTCGGCAATCCGGGCCAGTTCCAGGTTGAAGGCGACAAGGGCATGGACATGGCCGCGTCGGCTTTCGGGGGCGAAGAGCGTGGTGAGCCAGCGGTCGAAATCGTGGGCATGGGCCTCGGCCGCGCAATGCACCTGCGCCGGCGTCATGGGCACACGACAGAGGCGGCCGGGCGCACCCGCGGCCGGCCGTCACCCTGACACAGGAAAATCATGCTATAATTTATATCGAATCGATAAAAATCCTGCACCTGTTCCTCGCGAACCGGGATATCAGTCCACTAGGGAGAGCCGCAGATGAAGAACCCGCTCGAGAACCTGCACCAGACGCTCGGGATTGGCCTGGCGCTCGCCGTCCTCCTTTATCTTATCCTGCATCCGGCGGCGATCGGCGATGGCAATTTCTGGCAGTTCCTGTTCCGCTGGCTGCATGTGCTGGCCGGCATTCTCTGGATCGGCCTGCTCTACTACTTCAATTTCGTGCAGATGCCCTCCATGCCGAAGATACCCGACGAGCAGAAGCCGGCGGTCAGCAAGGTCATAGCGCCGAACGCCCTTTTCTGGTTCCGCTGGGCGGCCGCCGCCACGGTGCTGTTCGGGCTCATCACCGCGCATCTGAACGGCTATCTCGGCAGCGCGCTCAGCCTGGCCGACGGTTCGGTACGCACCATCGGCATCGGCATGTGGCTGGCGCTCATCATGGCCTTCAATGTCTGGTTCGTGATCTGGCCCAACCAGCAGAAGGCGCTGGGGCTGGTCCAGGCCGATGCGCCGGTCAAGGCCAAGGCGGCCCGCACCGCCATGCTCTTCTCACGCACCAATACCTTGCTGTCGATCCCGATGCTCTACTGCATGGTGGGCCAGCAGCAAGGCCTCGGTTGATCCGCCGGGTCAGTCGACCGCGATCAGCGCCGCCGCCGCCCTTCGCTCCTCGCTCAGCAGGACGTTGAAGGTGCGGCAGGCGGCGCCGGTATCCATCCCGTCGACGGCGATACCCGCCGCGCGCAGCCAGTTGCGCAGCGGATCGGGCAGCCGCCGCAGCGCCGGTCCCAGGCCGATCACCAGCAGCTCCACGCGCGGCACCTCGGCAAGGACCGGCTCCAGCGACTGCGGCGCCAGATCCTCGAAGCGCGCCACCGGCCAGGCCAGCGTCCGCCCCGGAAAGACGAGGATCGAGCCGGCATGGGCGACCCCGGCGACCCGGAAGCCCCCGTTTCCGTAAGCATTGATGAGCTGCCGACCGGCCGCGAGGCGCGGCGTGATATCGGGCATTTTCCAGCTCAGTCCGCCTCGGCGCCCGCCGGGCTTGCGCCCTCGCCCTTCTCACCGCCCCGCTTGAGCTTCAGGTGAATGAGGATCGGCGCGGCGACGAAGACCGAGGAATAAGTGCCGACGATGATGCCGAAGATCATCGCCGCCGTGAAGCTGCGGATCACCTCGCCGCCGAACATGAACAGCGCGAGCAGCGCCAGCAAGGTGGTGGCGCCGGTCATGACCGTGCGCGAGAGGGTCTCGTTGATGCAGAGATCGAGCATGGTTTCGAGCGGCATGGTCTTGTACTTGCGCATGTTCTCGCGCACGCGGTCATAGACCACCACCGTATCGTTGATCGAATAGCCGATCACCGTAAGGATCGCCGCCACGCTGGTCAGATTGAACTCGAGCCCGGTCACCGCGAAGAAGCCGACGGTCATGATCGCGTCGTGGACCGTCGTGACGACCGCGCCAAGGCCATACTGCCACTCGAACCGGAACCAGATATAGACCAGGATGCCGATGAGGGAGATCAGGACCGCATAGATCGCCGCCTCGATCAGTTCGCCGGAGACTTTCGGCCCGACGAACTCGACCCGTCGGAAAGAAATTCCCTCCGACACATCGCGCTTCAACGCTTCGCGGACCTGTTCGACCGCCGCCTGCTGGGCACGCTCGTCGCCTTCCTGGCGCTGGATGCGGATCAGCACGTCGTTGCTGGACCCGAATTCCTGCAGTGCCACCTCGCCCAGCGGCAGCCGGCTCAACACCGCGCGCATCTGGCCGAGACTGGCTGCCTCGGGCGAGCGCACCTCGATCACGATGCCGCCGGCAAAGTCGATGCCGAGATTGAGGCCGCGACCGAAGAAGAATCCGACCGAGAGCAGGGTCAGCAGGGCCGTCAGCGCGAAGGCGATGTTGCGCCAGCGCATGAAGGTGAAGTTGGTCTTTTCCGGAATGAGCTTGAGATGCCGCATGCGCGCTGTCCTTGGCCGGTCCTAGATCACGAGCGTCTTGGGGCGCGCGCGACGCAGCCACGTGACGATCATCAGGCGGCAGACCAGGATCGCCGTGAACATGGAAATGACGATGCCGATGCTGAGCGTCACCGCGAAGCCGCGCACCGGGCCGCTGCCGAAGGCAAAAAGGATCGCGGCGGTGAGAATGGTCGTCAGGTTCGAATCGACGATCGTCGTGAAGGCCCGCCGGAAACCTGCCTCGACCGCGTTCATCACGCTCTTGCCGCCGCGAAATTCTTCCTTGATGCGCTCGAAGATCAGCACGTTCGCATCGACCGACATGCCCATGGTGAGCACGATGCCGGCAATGCCTGGCAGGGTCAGCGTCGCCTGAAGGACGGAAAGCGCGGCCATCAGCAGGAACAGGTTCATGACCAGGGCGATGTTGGCGAAGATGCCGAACAGCCCGTAGGAGGCGATCATGAAGATGATCACCAGCACGAAGCCGAGCACCGAGGCGATCACACCGGCACGGATCGAATCCGCACCCAGATCGGGGCCGACCGTGCGTTCCTCGATGATGCGCAGCGGCGCCGGCAGGGCGCCGGCGCGCAGCAGCACCGCAAGATCGTTCGCGGATTCCACCGTGAAATTGCCGCTGATCTGCCCCGACCCGCCAAGGATCGGTTCGCGGATCACCGGCGCGCTAATTACCTTGTTGTCGAGCACGATGGCGAAGGGCCGCCCGACATTGTTGCGCGTCGTCTCGGCGAAGCGCCTGCCACCGACCGCGTCGAAGCGGAAATTCACGATCGGTTGCGCCGTCCTCTGGTCGAAATTGGGCTGTGCATCCACCAGGTTGTCGCCAGCCACCTCAACACGCTTGCGGACGATATATTCCCGCGGCCGGCCGTCGGCGCCGACCTCGTCGTCGGCCGGCAGCCTTTCCGAGCCCGGCGGGACCTGTCCCGCGGCCGCCTCCGGCGAGGTGTCCACCATGCGGAAGGTGAGCTTGGCCGTCTGCCCGAGCAGCCGCTTGACCCGCTCCGGATCGTCAAGGCCCGGAAGCTGCACCAGAATCCGGTCCGCGCCCTGACGCTGGATCGTCGGCTCGTTGACGCCGGTCTCGTCGATGCGTCGGCGCACGATCTCGATGGATTGCTGAACCGCGTTGGTGACCTTCTGCTGGATCGCCGCCTCCGTGTAGGACAGCGTGATCTGGCCATCCAGCTGCGACTGGACCTGGATGTCCAAGGTGCCGCTCTGCCCGAGAAGGCTGGAAGTCACAGGAGCCGCCAGCTTGCGCAGATTTTCCATGGCGAGCGGCAACTGATCGACCTGTCGGAGCCTCACGACAACCCGATCCTCGACGATGTTGATGCCGCCGGTATAGCCGATGCGCTGGTCGAGCAGGGTCCGGCGCACGCTCTCCACCAGGTTTTCCAGCCGCTCGCGCACCACGGCGCGGACATCGACTTCCAGCAGGATATGCGATCCCCCGCGCAGGTCGAGGCCGAGATTGACCCGCTGGTGCGGCAGCCAGGTCGGCAGCGATTCTGCCTGCTCGCGCGAAAGCAGGTTCGGCACCGAATAGGCGATGCCGAGGAAGCAGACCAGGAGAATGGCCTGGATCTTCCACTTTGAAAAATAGAGCATCGCGTCCTCGCGCCGAAACGCGGCCCTCGGGCCTTACTTCTTCAGCTTGGAGAGCAGGCCGCCCTTCTGCTCGCCGCCTTCCGCCGGCTTGGCGCCGCCCGCGGCGGAGGGCTGATCGGCCACCGGCTCGCCCTTGCCGCGAACCTCGATGATGGTGCCCTTGACCACCTTGACCCGGACGCCCTCGGCAATCTCGACCTGCGCCGTGCCGTCCTCGTTCACCTTGGTGACCTTGCCGATGATGCCACCGCCCGTGGTCACCGTGTCGCCGCGCCGGATCGCCTCCAGCATTGCCTTGTGGTCCTTCGCGCGCTTCTGCTGGGGCCGGATCAGCAGGAAGTAAAAGACGACGAAGATCAGGATCAGCGGCAGGATCGACATGAAATCGAAACCGCCGCCCCCGGCCGATTGTGCGTAGGCGGGAGACACGAACATCGCAAGAACCTCGAAGCGTTGCGATTGCAAGGAGCGCGGACTATAGCCCCCCGGCCTGCCATTGCAAAGCCCTCCGGCCTGCCGCGCGCCCGGGGCGGGGGTTCGCGCGTTGACGGGCCGGCCACCGCGGAATTAGGGTCTCGCTGCACGTCCTGGGGAAACATTCCGCAATTGCCCGCATGACCGAAGAAATCAAGTCCCTCGCCCCCCTGCTCGCCCGCATCGCCGAGGCACTCGAGCGTATGGCCCCAAAGCCACTCGATACCGCCGACCCCTTTGCGGCCGATGCCTTCGTCTGGCACCTGGAGACCGGCCGGCTGGAGCCGGTCCGCAAGGTAAGCCGGGTCGATTTCGACCTGCTAAAGGGGATAGAGCGGGTCCGCGATATCCTCATGGTGAACACCCAGCGTTTCGCCGATGGACTGCCGGCAAACAACGCGCTTCTCTGGGGCGCCCGCGGCATGGGGAAAAGTTCGCTGGTCAAGGCGGTCCATGCCCGCATCAACGCCGCCCGGCCCGGCGCGCTGGCCCTGGTCGAGATCCACCGCGAGGACATCCCGAGCCTGCCTCGCTTGCTTGCCCTGCTGCGCCGGATCGACCGGCGCTGGGTGCTGTTCTGCGACGACCTGTCCTTCGATGCGGACGATGCCAGCTACAAGTCGCTCAAGGGCGTGCTCGAAGGCGGCATCGAGGGCAGGCCCGACAACGTGATCTTCTACGCCACCTCGAACCGCCGCCACCTGATGTCGCGCGAGATGATCGAGAACGAGCGCTCCACCGCCATCAATCCGCACGAGGCGGTGGAAGAGAAAGTGTCCCTCTCCGACCGCTTCGGGCTCTGGCTTGGCTTCCACAATTGCAGCCAGGATCAGTTTTTCGAGATGATCGACGGTTACGCCGCGAAATACCGGCTGCCGATCTCGCCAGAGGCGCTGCGGGCGGAAGCCATCGAATGGTCGGTCACGCGCGGCGCCCGCTCGGGCCGCGTCGCCTGGCAGTTCATCCAGGACCTGGCCGGCCGGCTCGGGCGCAGTCTCGACTAGACCGCGCCGGCAAGCGGACCGAGGAGGGGCATCGGGTCCACCGCCTGCGAACCGCGCCGGATCTCGAAATGGAGTTGCGGCTCGGCCACGTTGCCGCTCGCGCCCACGGTGGCGATGATCTGCCCCTTGCTCACCCGGTCGCCGCGCCCGACCCGGAGGCTGTCGTTATGGGCATAGGCGGTCATCCAGCCATCGGCGTGGCGGATCAGCAGCAGATTGCCATAGCCGCGCAGTTCGTTGCCGGCATAGACGACGACGCCGTTCTCCGCCGCACGCACCGCACTGCCCCGGGCCGCGGCGATATTGACACCGTCATTGTGCAGGCCGCCTGATTTCGGTCCATATCCGGAGATCACCCGCCCGCGCACCGGCCATTCGAAGCGGCCGCCCTGGCGCGGCGGCGGATTGGGCAGCGCGACAGGCCGCGACGGGGCTTGCGGCGCGGCTT
>JAHCJR010000072.1 GCA_026126165.1 Alphaproteobacteria bacterium | reverse complement strand
CTAACGTGGGAGAGGGAGACCGGAAGCCATCTCCCACTAACGTGGGAGAGGGTTGGGTGAGGGTCAGAGGGTGGCGTCGTTGAGGTGACAGGCGCTGGTATGCCCCGGCGCGATCTCGCGCAAGGAAGGCGCCTCCAGCCGGCAGCGTTCCATCGCATGCGGACAGCGCGGATGAAAATGGCAGCCCGCCGGCGGATCGAGCGGCGAGGGAATCTCGCCCTTGACCGGCATGAACTGCCGGCGCCGCGCATCGAGCCGCGGCACTTCCGCCAGCAATGCCTGGGTATAGGGATGGTTCGGTCGGGCGAACAGCTCTTCGGTGGCGGCGACTTCCACGACACGGCCGAGATACATGATCACGACGCGGTCGCTCAGATGCTCGACCACGCCGAGATCGTGGCTGATGAAAAGATAGGTGAGCCCCAATTCTTCCCGCAGATCCATGAACAGGTTCAGAACCTGGGCCTGGATCGACACGTCGAGCGCCGCGACCGCCTCGTCGCAGACGATGAAATCGGGCTTTACCGCAAGTGCGCGCGCGATGCCGATGCGCTGGCGCTGGCCGCCGGAGAACTGGTGCGGGTAGCGCCGCTTGAAAGCGGGATCGAGGCCGACCCGGGTCAGGATGCCATCGATGAAGGCGGGCAGTTCCGCCTTCGGCACGGTGCCATGCACGCGCGGCGCCTCGCCGACGATCTCCGCCACCCGCAGGCGCGGATTGAGCGAGGCGTAGGGGTCCTGGAAGATCATCTGCACGCCGAGCGCATAGGCACGCCGCGCCGCGCCGGAAAGCTCCGTGACGTCGCGGCCACGATATCTGAGCCGGCCCGAACTCGGCGCATGGATGCCGGCCACCACCCGGCCGAGCGTCGACTTGCCGCAACCCGACTCGCCGACCAGCCCCACCACCTCGCCTTCGGCGATGGCGAAGGAGACGTCATCGACCGCATGTACCACCTGCTCGCGCTGGCCGCTGCCAAGCACGTTGGCGATGCGCCCGGCAAGATCGATCTTGCGCACGAAGCGTTTGCCAATGCCCTCCAGTTCCACGATGGGCGTGTTCGCGTTCATGCGCCGGCCGTCTCCAGATGCGGATGCACGCAGCGCGCCAGATGGCCGGGCGCCAGTTCGGCCAGCGCCGGCATTTCCGTGCAGGCCTGGTCGGCGCGGGGGCAGCGGCTGCGGAAGGCGCAGCCCTGCGGCAGGCGAAGGAGCGAAGGCGTCATGCCCGGAATCTGCCGCAGCTTCTGGCCGCGCCGGTTGCGACTCGGCACCGAACCAAGCAGGCCGTTGGTGTAGGGATGCAGCGGCCGGTCCAGCACGTCGTCGACCCGGCCCTGTTCGACGATCTTGCCCGCATACATCACCGAAACGGTATCGGCGAGGCCGGCGACGACGGTGAGATCGTGGGTAACCCAGACCAGCGCCGTGCCGGTCTCCCGGCAGAGCTTCTGCACCTCGTAGAGGATCTGGCCCTGGATCGTCACGTCGAGCGCCGTGGTCGGCTCGTCGGCGATGATCAGGTCGGGCCGGTGCAGCATGGCGATGGCGATGGCGACGCGCTGGCGCATGCCGCCGGAGAACTGGTGCGGATAGGCAAGCAGCCGCTCCTCTGGCGAGGCGATGCCGACCATGGCGAGCGCCGCCGCCGCGCGGGCACGCGCGGCCCGTTCGCTCACCTGCTCATGCGCCAGGATCGCCTCGGTCATCTGCGTATCGACGCGCAGGACCGGGTTGAGCGTCATCATCGGATCCTGGAAGATCATGGCGATGCGCGAGCCGCGCAGCGCCCGCAGCCGCTCCTCGCCGGCATGGGCCAGATCCTCGCCCTTGAAGAGGATGCTGCCGCCGACGATGCGCCCCGGCGGATCGACCAGGCCCAGCACCGAGAAGCCGGTCACCGTCTTGCCCGAACCGCTCTCCCCGACGAGACCCATGATCTCGCCGGCGCGAACCGTGAAGCTCACGTCGTCGACCGCTTTCAGCACACCCTCGCGGGTGAAGAAATGGGTCTGCAGGTTGCGGACCTCGAGGGTTGGCGTTTCGCTCATTTCCGGAGCCTCGGATTGAGCACGTCGCGGAGCTGGTCGCCGACCAGGTTGATGGCGACGATGGCGACCGCCAGCAGGAGCCCCGGGAACACGCTGATCCAGTAGTAGCCCGACAGCAGGAAATTGAAGCCATTGGCGATCAGCATGCCGAGTGAGGGCTCGGTCACCGGCACGCCGAGACCGAGGAAGGAGAGCGTCGCTTCCAGCGCGATCGCTTCCGCCACCTGGATGGTGGCGATGACGATGAGCGGCGGCAGGCAGTTCGGCAGCAGGTGGCGGAGGACGATGCGCGGCCCGGAAAGATCGAGGCAGCTTGCCGCCTCGATATATTCCCGCCGCCGCTCGACCAGCGCGGAGCCCCGTGCGGTGCGGGCGAAATAGGCCCATTGCACGATCACCAGCGCGATCAGGACCTTGTCCACGCCCTGGCCCAGCACGGAGAGCAGGATGAGCGCCACCAGGATGGCGGGGAACCCGAGCTGGATGTCGACGATGCGCATGATCACCGCTTCCCAGCGGCCGCCGAGCCATGCGGCAACCAGGCCGACGATGGTGCCGAGCGCCATGGCGAAGATCGCGCTCAGCGCGCCGACCGAGAGCGAGATGCGAAGGCCATACATCATCGCGCTCAGCATGTCGCGCCCCTGGCCGTCGGTGCCGAGCCAATAGGTGATGCGTCCGTCGCCGCTCACCTCGCCCGGGGCGAGGCGGGCATCCATGATGTCGAGCTGGTTGAGATCGTAGGGGTTCTGCGGCGCGATCAGCGGCGCCAGCAGCGCGATCAGCGCCACGAGCGTCAGTAGGGCGAGGCCGAACAGCGCCAGGCGGCTCTCGGCGAACTCCGACCAGAACCGCGCCAGCGGCGTCTCCACCCGCATGGCGGGGGTGGCGGCGGCCGCGTCCTGCCTGGCCGCGCTCATCCCTTCTGCTCCCCGAGCCGGACCCGGGGGTCGAGGACGGAATAGAGGATATCGACGATCAGGTTCAGCATGACGAGGATGAACAGGACCACGATCAGGTAGGCAACCACCACCGGCCGGTCGAGATTGACGATGGAATCGATCAGCAGCTTGCCCATGCCGGGCCAGGCATAGATCGTCTCCGTCACCACCGCAAAGGCGATCACCGAGCCGATTTCGAGGCCGGTCACGGTAACGATCGGAATCATGATGTTCTTGAGCACGTGCACGCCGATGACGCGCCGCTCCGGCAATCCCTTCGCGCGCGCGAACTTCACGTAGTCCATGTGAAGAACCTCGCGCACACCGGCCCGGGCCAGGCGGATCGTGGTCGCGGCGCGCACCAGCGCCAGCGTCGTCGCCGGAAGAATCAGGTGAACGATGCCGTTGAGCGTGAACAGCGAGGAATGCAGTCCGAGGAAGCTCCCCACCTGGCCGCGCCCCGAGGCCGGCAGCAGGCCAAGCTGCACGGCAAAGATCATGATCAGCATCAACCCGACCCAGAAGGTCGGCAGGCTGAAGCCGAGGATCGAGCCTGCCATGATCGAGCGGCCGGCAATCCCGTCCGGCCGCAGGCCGGCATAGATGCCAAGCGGCAGGCCGACAAGGATGGAAACCACGGTCGCGACCAGGGCAAGTTCCACGGTCGCGCCCATCCGTTCGAAGATGAGCCCCATGGCCGGCTGGCCGAAGACGAAGGATTTGCCGAAGTTGCCGCGCAGCGCCTCGCCGACGAAGACCGCATACTGCTCCCAGAGCGGCCGGTCCAGACCGAGCGCGCGGGCGATCTGCTCGCGATCCACCTCGGTCGCGTCGGGACTGGCCAGGATGGCGACCGGGTCACCGATCAGATAGACGCCGACGAAGACCAGCAGCGACATGACGGCAAGCGCCAGCAGCGACTGGAGCAGGCGGCGGATGATGAAGACCAGCATGGCGGACAGGCGGGGGACGGAACGCCGCCGTCCCCCGCGTCTTCAGCCGTTCAGTTCTTCGCGTCCTTCACCACGTTGTGGGCCAGCGTGTACTGGTCGGCGCGCGCCTTGTACTTGAGGCCTTTCTTTGCCGCCCAGGGGGACACTTCGAAATGAATCGGGATCAGGCCGACATCGCGCATCGCCTCGGCGGCCGCGTCCTGCAGCAGCTTCTCCCGCTTCTTCTCGTCCACGGTCTTAAGCGCCTCCTCGAGCAGCGCGTCGACCTTGGCGTTCGAATAGCGGCCCTTGTTGGTGCCGCCGAAGCCCTTGTCGCGGTTCGGCGTCGCCACCAGGGCGCGCAGCGGATCGGACATCTCGCCGGTGCCCGCGCCCCAGCCCGCCAGATAGGCGCTGTACTTGAACTCGTCGCGGTTCTTGAAGAAGACCGTGCGGGTCACCGCCTCGACCTGCGTCTTGACGCCGATGCGCGTCCACATCGCCGCCACCGCCTGCGCCACGTCCGCATCGTTGATGTAGCGGTCGTTCGGCGCGCCCAGCGTCACCGAGAAGCCGTTCGGATAGCCGGCGTCGGCGAGCAGCTTGCGCGCGCGCTCCGGATTGAACTGGATCGGCGGGGTGTCCTTGCGGGTGCCGAACATCGGATAGACCAGGAAGTCGGCGGCGGGAATGCCCAGGCCCTCCATGATGCGGTTGGCGATGGCGTCGCGGTTGATCGCCACCGAAAGCGCCTCGCGCACGCGCTGGTCCTTGAGCGGGTTCTTCTGCGCGTCAGGGATGCCCGGCGTCGGGTCGCGGAAGCTGTCGAGGTGAATGTAGATCACCCGGTTGGAGATCGCCTGCGTGATGGTGACGTTGGGATTCTCGCGCAGTTTCTTGAGATCGGTCGTCGGCGGATTCTCGATCACGTCCACGCCGCCCGAGAGCAGCGCGGCGACCCGCGCGGCGTTGTTCGAGAGCGGGCGGAAGGTGACCTTGGTCCACGGCGTCTTGCCGCCCCAGTAGGCATCGTTGCGCGCCACCACCAGGCGGTCGCCGCGCACCCATTCGACGAACTTGAACGGCCCGGTGCCGACCAGGCCCTCGCCCTTGGAGAGCTGCTCCGTCGTCTTGCCCTCCGGCGCCGCGCCGGCGGCGGCCTTCGCCGACATGATCATGATGCGCGACATGTCGTTGGGCAGCAGCGGATAGGGATTGTTGGTCTCGATATGGATGGTGAGCGGGTCGATCACCTTGATCGACTTGACCGGCCGCGTGAAGATGGTGAAGGGCGAAGGCGTGTTCGGCACCTTCGGCACGCGGTTGATCGAGAAGACCACGTCCTCGGCCGAGAAGGGCGTGCCGTCGTGGAACTTCACGTTCGGCCGCAACTTGAACTCCCACACCGTGTCGCTGATCGGCTTCCAGGCGGTGGCGAGGCCCGGCACGAGGCGCAGTTCGTCGTCCTGGCCGATCAGGGCGTCGAAGAAGTGCTGCGCCATCTGGTTGTTGGGGCCGAGATTGTGATAGTAGGGATCGAGCGCGGAAGGCTCGGCGCTCAGGCCGACGCGGATTTCCTCCGCCAGCACGGGGCTGGCCGCCATCATGGCGCCGGCCATCAGCGCGGCAATGCGTGCTCTCTTGAACTGCATGTCGTGGACTCCCTATTTGGCGGAAGAACCGGTCGGCGGGCGCCCGCGCGCTCCGATCGCCGGTCCATTGGCGGCTGACCATGCCAGACGGGCCGGGGACTGGCAAGCGGCGCGGGCAGGGTCGGTTATCTTCACAAAACCGTAGGGGCTTTTCCATGCGGAAGGCCGGCCTGTAGACTGCTCGCCCCGCGCTTCGCGCGCCATCGGACCGAGGCCATGAAAAACATGTATTTTCCGGACCGCCCCACTTTCGTGACCCATCTGGAATGCGCCATGACGGGCGAGCGCCTGCCGGCCGACCAGCCGCACAACCTCTCGCCCAAGGGCTATCCGCTCCTGGTCCGCTACGACCTTGCCGCCGCCGCCCGCGCCGTCAGCCGCGACGAGATTGCCGCCCGTCCGCCCGGCCTTTGGCGCTACCGCGAGCTGCTGCCGGTGCGCCGGGCTGAAAATATCGTTTCCCTCGGCGAGGTCGCGACACCCCTGGTCGAGCTGCCGCGCCTGGCGCGCAAGCTCGGCGGGGCCGAAATCCTGGTCAAGGACGAAGGCCGGCTGCCGACCGGCTCGTTCAAGGCGCGCGGGCTCTGCATGGCGGTGAGCATGGCGAAGGAACTCGGCATCGCCAAGATGGCCATGCCGACCAACGGCAATGCCGGGGCGGCGCTTGCCGCCTATTGCAGCCGCGCCGGCATCGAGGCCGTGGTCTTCTGCCCCGACGACACGCCCGCCATCAACATGGCGGAAATCGCCCTCCAGGGTGCCCGCCTCTACCGGGTCAACGGCCTGATCAACGATTGCGGCAGGATCGTCGGCGAGGGCAAGGCGGCCGCCGGCTGGTTCGACACCTCGACCCTGAAGGAGCCTTACCGGGTCGAGGGCAAGAAGACGATGGGGATCGAACTTGCCGAACAGCTCGGCTGGGCGGTTCCCGACGTGATCTTCTATCCGACCGGCGGCGGCACCGGCCTCATCGGCATGTGGAAAGCCTTCGCGGAGCTGGAAGCCATGGGCTGGATCGGCGGCAAGCGCCCGCGCATGGTGGCCGTGCAGGCAAGCGGCTGCGCGCCCATCGTCAAGGCGTTCGACGAAGGCAAGCGGCATGCCGAACCATGGCAGAACGCGCATACGGTGGCCGCGGGGATCCGCGTTCCGGTGGCGATCGGCGATTTCCTCATCCTCGATGCGCTGCGCGAATCGGGTGGTTTCGCCATCGCGGTCGAGGATGCCGACACGAAGGCGGCGCTGGCCGAAGTGGCGCGGGAGGAAGGACTGCTGCTCTGCCCGGAGGGCGCCGCCACCTATGCCGCCTATCGCCGCGCCCTGGCGGAGGGCCGCGTCGGGCGAACTGATCGCGTCGTGCTGTTCAATTGCGCCACCGGCCTGAAATATCCGATGCCGGCGGTCGGACAGCCCCTCGACCGCTTCAAGCCGATCGATCATGCTTCGCTCTGACGGATCGAGGAAAGGGAGCGCCGGAGACATGCAGGAAGAGTATCCCGTCGAACTGGGACCGATCGACATTTCCGCCCATGCGGCGGGAAACACGGGCATCCCTTACGTCACGTCGTTCGACAGCGGCAAGTCCGGCCCGCATGTCATGGTCAATGCCCTGACCCATGGCAACGAGGTCTGTGGCGCGCATGCGCTCGACCTGCTGTTCCGCTCCAATATCCGGCCGCGGCGCGGGCGCCTTACCCTCTCCTTCGCCAACGTGGCCGCCTACGAGAGTTTCGACCCGGCGCAGCCTTCCGCCTCGCGCTATCTCGACGAGGATTTCAACCGCCTCTGGACCGACGCGGTGCTGGACGGGCCGCGCCAGAGCCGGGAACTGGCACGCGCCCGGGAAATGCGGCCGCTGCTGCGCACGGTCGATTACCTGCTCGACATCCATTCCATGCAGGCGGCGACCGCGCCGCTCATGCTCTGCGGCCTGCAGGCCAAGGGGCGCCGCCTCGCCGAGGCGGTCGGCGTGCCGGTGCTGCTGGTGGCCGATGCCGGCCATTCCGCGGGAGCGCGCATGCGCGACTACAACGATTTCGCCGACGAGGGCTCGCCGCGCACCGCGCTGCTGGTCGAATGCGGCCAGCACTGGGAGAAATCCTCGCGCACCGTCGCCATCGAATGCATGCTGCGCTTCCTGCTGGCGACCGGCTGCGTGCAGAAGGGCGATATCGCCTCCCATCTCGCGGCCGCCGCGCCCCCGCCGCAGCGCTTCGTGCGCGTGACCGACGCGGTCACCATAGAGACCGACAATTTCCGCTTCACCCAGGACTTTCTCGGCCTCGAGATCATCGCCCGGCGCGGCACGGTCATCGCCCATGACGGCGAGCGCCCGGTGGCGACGCCCTACGACGACTGCATCCTGATCATGCCCAACCGCCGCCTGCAGAAAGGCCAGACCGCCGTGCGCCTCGGCAGCTTCGTCGAGTGACGGAGGTGGCGGCGGAGACGGAGAAATCAGGCAAGGGGGACCGCGCGGACAGGATCAGGCGCTTCCTCCTCGCGCTTGCGATCGGCGGGGTGGGCGGCGCGATCTTCGCCTGGGCCAACCTGCCCCTGCCCTGGATGCTCGGCGCCATGGTGGCCACCACCATCGCCGCCTTCTCCGGGGTGCGCACGGCGATTCCGATGGTGCCGCGCCAGATCTTCATCACCGTGCTCGGCGTCATGCTGGGCTCGGCCTTCACCCCCGACCTCGGACAGCGCCTCTTCACCTGGATCGAGGGGCTCGGCCTGCTGCTCCTCTACATGCCGGTGACGACGCTCATCTGCTATGTCTATTTCCGCAAGCTCGCCCGCTTCGATGGCACCACCGCATATTTCTCGGCGGCGCCGGGCGGCTTCAACGAGATGGTGCTGGTCGGCGAGGCGATGGGCGGCAACATGCGCGCCATCGCACTGGTCCATTCGGTGCGCATCCTGATCGTCGTCTTCACCATCCCCTTCTATTTCCGCTTCTTCAGTCCGGGCTTCGCCGCCCTGTCCCCGCCGACGGCGGCCGGCGCCGCGCTCGGCCTCGACATGGAGATGCTCGACGCCGCCATCCTATTCGCCTGCGCCGCGCTCGGCTGGCCGCTCGCGCGCATGTTCCGCATGCCGGCGGCGCAGCTCCTGGGCCCGATGCTGCTCTCGGCCGCGGTGCATCTGGCCGGCCTCACCTCCTCCAAGCCGCCGTTCCTGCTGGTCGCCTTCGCGCAGGTGATGATGGGGGCGGGCGTCGGCAGCCGGTTCTCCGGCCTCGCCTTCCGCGACGTGGCCCGCGTGCTGATGCTGGCGGTCGGCTCGGCCTTGCTGATGCTGGCGGTCACCGCCTTCTTCACCTGGGCGAGTTTCGGCCTCACCGGTCTTTCGGCGGACGCCGTCACCCTCTCGCTTTCACCCGGCGGTCTGACGGAGATGGCGCTGGTGGCGCTGGCGCTCGGCGTGGAGACGGCCTTCGTCTCCGCCATGCACGTGATCCGCATCGGCCTCGTGGTGCTGTTCGCGCCGCTATTCTTCCGCTTCGTCCTGCACCGGCCGCCCTGACCCCTTGCCCTGCGCGGCGCCGGCGGGCATCCTGACGGCGCGGGCGCCACGGGAGGAAGCGATGAGCTTGCGCGGCTATCACGACATGGGCGGACAGGCGGCGGACCGGGTGGTGCCGGTCGAGCATGATTACGCGCTGTGGGAAAAGCGCGTCGATGCGATGATGGTCCTGCTCACCTCGAAGGGGCACATGACGGTGGACGAGTTGCGCCGCGGCATCGAGGGGCTGGGACCGGAAGCCTACGACCGCCTCACCTATTACGAGCGCTGGATCAGCTCCGTCACGCAGGTGATGATCGAACGCGGCCAGGTCGGCGTCGCCGAGCTGGCGGAGCGCATCGCCGAGGTCAAGGCGCGCGGGAGCGCCGCCTGAGATGACCGCGAACGACCAGCTTCCGGCCCGCTTCCGCCCCGGCGAGCGCGTGCGGGTGCGCGGCGGCACGGGGCCGGGCCATATGCGCACGCCCTGGTACTGCCGCGGACATGAAGGCGTGATCGAGCGCATCTGCGGCTTCTTCGGCAATCCGGAGGAACTGGCCTATGGCCGCGACGGAAGGCCGCGGCGCGCGCTCTACCGGGTGCGCTTCCGCCAGCGCGACCTCTGGCCCGACTATGCCGGCCCGGAAAGCGACAGCATCGACATCGAGATCTACGACCACTGGCTCGACCCGGCGCAAGGGAGAGAGAACCATGCCGCATGAGCACGATCATACGCACGGGCACGACCATCACCATAGCCATGATGGGCATGACCATGCACATCCCCATCCGCACCGGCCGGACCAGGACGATGGCCTGACCGACTATCAGGCAATGGAGATCGCGCTGCGCGAACTCTTGATCGAGAAGGGCGTGCTGAGCGCCGAGGAGATCCGCCGCGCGGTAGAGGCGATGGACGCGCGCAGCCCGACGGACGGCGCGAGGGTGGTGGCGCGCGCCTGGACGGACCCGGCGTTCCGCGCCCGGCTGCTCGCCGATGGCTCGGCCGCCTGCGCCGAACTCGGCATCGATATGGGGCCGACGAAGCTGGTCGTGGTGGAGAACACGGCGGAGGTGCACAACATGGTGGTCTGCACGCTCTGCTCCTGCTATCCGCGCTTCCTGCTCGGCCTGCCGCCGGACTGGTACAAGAGCCGCGCCTACCGCTCGCGCGCGGTGCGCGAGCCGCGCGCGGTGCTGGAGGAATTCGGCACCCATATCCCCGATCGGACCACCGTGCGGGTGCACGATTCCACCGCCGACATGCGCTATCTGGTGCTGCCGCGCCGGCCCGAGGGGACCGAGGGCTGGGACGAGGCGCGCCTCGCCGCGCTGGTCGGGCGCGACGCCATGATCGGCGTCGCCCTGCCCCGCCAGCCCTGAGCGGCCACCGCCGCCTAGCGGGCGGCGATGACGGTGATCTCCACCAGATATTGCGGCGCCGCCAGCTTCGCCTCCACGGTGGTGCGGGCCGGCACGTTCTTGCCGTCCACCCACTTCTCCCAGACGCCGTTCATCTCGCCGAAAGTGGCGATGTCGGTGAGGTAGATGGTGGCGGAAAGCAGCTTCGACTTGTCGGAGCCGCATTCGGCGAGGAGCTGGTCGATCCGCCCCAGGATGCTCTCGGTCTGGCCGGCGACGCCGCCCGCCGTGTCGGTCGCCACCTGGCCCGCGAGATAGATGGTATCCCCATGCACGACGGACTGGGCCATGCGCGGTCCGAGATGGCGGCGGGTGATGGTCATGGGGAGCCTCCTTGAGACGTTCTTATGGGTTTCGGAAGGAGGCATTCTAACGACCGGAAACGCCTTGCCAACCAGAGCCTTGGCCTAGCCCCGTCCGGCCCCGGCCGGCGCCATGCCGGCAGGGTTGCACGGCCCGGGGCCTTGCGATAAGGTCCGCCGCCTTGCAAATCGACCCCGATGCGGAGAGGTGCCGGAGCGGTCGAACGGGGCGGTCTCGAAAACCGTTGTACCCTTTGGGTACCGTGGGTTCGAATCCCACCCTCTCCGCCAACTCACTCGCACGAACCGACGCCGTGGCCGCTCGCGCGGCCATTTTTCTTTCGCTTTCAAAGAGCTTTGCCGAAATCGGGTTTACCGCGGAGACCGGGCAGCCGTGGCTGTCAGGCCCATTCTGCCGTCTCTGTCTCTTTCCGACTTAACCGGCACCTCGCTCGTTAAGCGCCGCGAACGGGGCTCTTTTCAATAGGTTGTGGCGACGGCCAAGCTTTACGGTTGTGTTCGGCCATTCGTAAGTTCGGCGCTGCAATCGACCGTCAATTATGAGATCAGCACGCAGGCATTCGAGATGCAGCGATCATTAAACAATGCGCGCGGGCAATTGCGAGGGAGAGCGGTGCCGTTCCAATCGCCTATTTGATCAGGGCTGTCGTTCTACGAAACTGGCTACATGACCCGACAACAGCTCGAACGACATCAGGTCTGGATTTACCTCGCTGCGATCCTCGTGGGACTGGCGCTCGGCAGCATTGCGCCGGGCATGTCGGATCCCTTCGAGGCGCT
Organism: Alphaproteobacteria bacterium; assembly: GCA_026126165.1. Classification (GTDB taxonomy): domain Bacteria; phylum Pseudomonadota; class Alphaproteobacteria; order Ferrovibrionales; family Ferrovibrionaceae; genus JAHCJQ01. The sequence goes on along the minus strand of JAHCJR010000072.1, from coordinate 6,319 downwards.
GCTCTGGCCGGCGCTCGGGCTCCTGCTCTATGCGACCTTCACGCAGGTGCCGCTGAACCATCTGCCCGACGCGTTCCGCGATCGCCGCTTCATGAGTGCCGTCCTGATCGGCAACTTCCTTCTCGTCCCTTTCTTGGTTTGGGGCCTGCTCGTCTTCCTTCCGGATGATCCGGCGATCCGCTTGGGCGTGCTCCTCGTCCTGCTCGTGCCCTGCACCGACTGGTTCATCACCTTCACCCATCTCGGCGGCGGCGACACCCGGCGGGCCATTGCCGCAACACCCGTCAATCTGATCGTCCAGATCGCTCTGCTGCCCCTCTACCTGTGGCTGTTCATGGGCGAAAGCTTCGTCGAAATCCTGGCAGCCGACCGGATTGCGACGGTCTTCGTCCTCATCATCCTGCTGCCACTCCTCGCCGCCTGGCTCACCGAGCGATGGGTCGAGCGCCGGGGGAACGGCACGGCCGTCGTCGAGCGCCTGGCCTGGCTTCCAGTGCCGCTGCTTGCCCTCGTCGTGTTCCTGATCGCCTCTTCACAGGTGCAAGCGGTTATCGGTGCCATCCCGGTCATGGGCCATGTGTTCGGCGTATTCGTCGCCTATTTGGTCGCAGCGGCCTTCGCTGGCGCCGCACTCGGGCGGCTGTTCGGTCTGAAGCCTCCGGCGACCCGCGCCGTCATCTTCAGCCTCGGCACCCGCAACTCCTTCGTGGTCCTGCCGCTTGCTCTGGCGTTGGCGCCGCAATGGCAGACGACGACGGTCGTCATCGTCTTCCAGTCTCTGGTCGAGCTGTTCGGCATGGTCGCCTATCTGTGGATCGTGCCGCGGTTCTTGGCGCCGATCGTGAGGGACCATTGATGTCTGGTCGCCGTGGCGGCTTGCTTGACGATATGGTCAGCCGGACGGAGGCTTACGCCTGGGCGGAACAGCGAGTATATCGGTGTCGATCTGCCGGAGCACCTGATCCGCCACGCTGCCAAGCAGGATGCGCTTCACGCCGCTGTGGCCACGCGTGCCGATGACGAGAAGATCGGGCCGGAATTTGCTGACGCCGATCTCAATAGCTTCGTAGGGCCCGCCCTTTTCGACAAAAAGCACGTCCGCCATGTCGGTGAAGCCGTTATCCCGAAGGAAGCCGCCAAGCGCAGATCGAGCTTCGCTTGCGCTAATTGCCACGTGCTCTTCGATTCGCTTCTGGTCGACGTTGGCGTAGTACATCATGCCTTCGCCAAGCGGTATGAATCCATGCACTGCCGCGGCATGGGCGGGATCGAGCAGGCCAATGGCTCGGGCTGTACGCAGCGCGTGCGCTGACGCTTCGGAGAGGTCCACCGCTGCAAGCACCTGGCGATAAGGCTTCTCGCCGTCCCTGTTCACCATCAAGACGGGTCGCGACCCGAGGCGCATCACCCGCTCGATCGTCGTGCCGGTGAAAACGTCTCCGAGAAGCCGCTTACGGTGTGCGCCCACCACAATGAGGTCGGCTTCGACCCGGTCTGCTTCGTCGCTAATGACCTTGAACGGATCGCCGGCGCTGGTCGTGATCACGGGCTGTGGCGCAAGGCCTTCCGCCCTGGCCGCAGCAAGGTGCTCACGCAGGGCCGCTTCGGCGCTACGGCACTCTGCTGCAATCAGCTCCTCCGGCCGATCGTCGTCCGCGACATGCAGGGCTATCAGCTCAGCGCCGAATTGCCGCGCGAGCGCCACGGCGCGCCCTGTCGCGCGACGGGACCGCTTCGACAAATCTGAAGCGACCAGTATTCGTTTCATGTTCAATTCCCAGTGTGGCGTGGCTCGCCATCCTACGGCTATCTTGCCGGGGAGCCACCCTGATTTCCAACCCGGCCCGCCGAATGCCCGAGCATCTGATGCGATTCCTCCACTCCGTCGTCCAGACCGGACGTGATCTGGCTCCAGTCGTGCTGGTGCTCGCATTTTTCCAGATTGTCATAGTCCAGGAGCCGGTCACGGACCTCGTTGGCAAGCTCACAGGGGCACTGCTCGTGCTCCTCGGCCTCGCGCTTTTCCTGACCGGGTTGTCCATGAGCCTGTTTCCGCTCGGTGAGCGACTGGCGGAAGAGTTCGCGCGGAAGGCGAACCTATGGCTGCTCCTGGCTTTCGCCTTTGCCATCGGCTTCGGCAGCACGGTCGCAGAGCCGGCGCTTATCGCGGTGGCTGAACAGGCCGCGGCGGCGATGGTGACGAATGGGAACTCCGGGGACGTTGCCATGACCGCGCTTGTCCTTCGCGTCGCAACGTCGGCGGCTGTGGGCCTGGCCGTCGTGCTGAGCTGCGTCCGGATTATCAGAGGGTGGCCGGCGCTTGCCCCGGTCCTGGCGGTCTATGGGCTCGCCCTCGTAGTGACGGTGCTCCATCCCAGCTCCATGGAGGGCATCGCCTTCGATGCCGGCGCGGCGGCGACATCGGCCATCAACATTCCCCTCATCGCCGCGCTCGGCATCGGTCTGGCGACGGTACTGGAAGGCCGTTCGCCGCTCGCCGATGGCTTCGGCGCCGTGGCGCTCGCATCGGCCATGCCGATGATCACCATCCTGATTGGCTCTGCGATACTCCGGTGAACTCGTGACGCAAATCGCCAGCTTGCTTGCCGACAGCTTCCTGCAAACGTTGATGGACGTTGCGCCGATCGCCGTCGTGATCGGGGTGTTCCAGGCGCTGGCCTTCCGCCGTGCGCCGGCGCGGCTCGGTCGAATCCTGGCCGGACTGGCCGCGATCGTCGTCGGCATCTCGTTGTTTCGCGCCGGCCTCGGCCTGTCGCTCGTGCCGATGGGCGACGGCCTCGCTGAGCGGTTGGCGTACAGGGTCGCCGAGCCCGAGTATTCGACCTTTCTGAACGCGCTGTGGCTGGTCGTCTTCGCCGGCTCGCTGGGCTTTGCGGCAACGATGATCGAACCGACCCTGACAGGCGTTGCCGACCGCGTGCGCGACCTCACCGGCGGCGGGCTGCACCCTTTGAGCTTCCGCTTGGTGGTGGCAACAGGAGTTGCCATTGGCCTCGCCTTGGGGACATCTCGGATTCTGGTCGGCTTTCCCTATCTCTATGTGGCTGCCCCGCTTATGCTGCTGGTTGGGATCATGGCGATGGTGACGCCGCGGGCTTTTGTTCCGCTGGCGCTCGACAGCGGTCCGATGGCAACTTCCGTCGTCACGGTGCCGATCATAGCCGCCTTCGGGGCGAGCCTCGCCCGGCACCTGCCAGGGCGCGATCCGTTGACAGACGGGTTCGGACTGGTGCTTCTCGCATTGCTGACGCCCATCGCCTGTCTGTTGGTATTCGCTCAGGTCCGGCTGCTGCTCGACCGAGCGCGCAATGGAGGACATTAGGTGCGATTCAAGCTGATTCTGGCACTTGCCCAGGAAGATAGGGTCGAGCCCGTGTTGAAGGCGGCCCGAGACGCAGGAGCAACCGGCGCGACAGTCATCCCGAGCGCGCGCGGAGAAGGCATGGTGCCGAAGAAGACCTTCCTCGGTCTCAATCTGACTGCGGCCCACGACATCGTGCTCTTCATCGTCGAGGAGAACTTGTGCTCAAACATCCTCGACCGTATCGCGGCGGCAGGGAAATTCGACACCGAGCCGGGCTCGGGTCTTGCCATCCAGCTCGCCGTCGAGGATGCCGTGGGCTTGACTGCGCAAATCCGCGAGCTGTCAAAGAAGGTCGAGGGGGAGATATGACCCAGGGAGCTGATTTGCGGGTCGGAGAGGCGATGACCGCCGACCCCGTGACGATCGAGGGCATGGCCTCCGTGAACGAGGCGCTGGCCGTCATGCGGAGCCGCGGCATAAGCTGCCTCGTGGTCGACCGCCGGGACGCGGATGACGAGTACGGTCTTCTTCTCATCTCGGACATCGCGCGGGAGATATCGACCAAGAACCGGCCGGTGTCGCGGACGCAGGTCTATGAAGTGATGCAGAAGCCCGCCCCGACAGTCGATTCCGACATGAAGCTGAAATATGCGATCCGCTACATGGCCCGCTTCGGGCTATCCCATTGTATCGTCTTGCAGGGGCGGGAGCTGGTGGGACTGGTTACGCTCCGCGACATGACAGTACGCTACATTGAAGCCACCAGTCGCAACGCGTAATTATAACGATCTTAGCACACTACCTTTTCGAGAGGAGGACATGACGGATCAATCGAGCAAGCCTACGACACAGAAGATGGTTGTTGCCAATCCAGACGGGCCAGATTTGGAGTTTTCAGGTCACCTTTGCTATGAAGGCGTTCACTCGGAACTTGGCAGCATCAAGATTTACCGCACTAGCGGCGGCCGAATAGTCTTACGCCAGCTGTGCTACGCCTTGCGTGGGCGTCCCTATCGCAATGAGACGCAGGTATTTGAATCGCTGGATGACCTCTGCGAACATCTTGGAACTTCAGATGGAGCTAAGCAGATCCAGGAAGCATTGGGCCGGCCAATGCGGATTGTTATTGAGTAGGTTAGTCCTCGAAGGTCATGTCACTTTGTTCTGCCCAGGGCACTAATGCCGTAGCAGTTAGCTTGTCAAGCGGAAGCGCGGAAGGGCGGCGGTGAATCAGCAGGCGCTCAAGGACCATCGGCGAGAGGTAGGCGAGCCGGATGTAGCGGCTGACGAAGGGCAGCGTCACCTGCTCGGCCTGCGCAATATCGCTCAAGGTCGCGGCCTCGCCGCGCTCCAGGCGCCGGCGCCAGTCCCAGGCCCGGGCAATGGCGCGCAGGGTGCGTGGATCGGGGCCCGGGTCATCGGCCGCCTCGTCGAGATTGGCCGGCGGGACGATGCGCGGCCGGCCGTTGCGGTGCTTCACCTTGAGCGGGATGACGACGCGGATGGTGGAGGGCGTGGTCATGCGGCGGCCTCCTCAGGCTTCTGGGCCAGCATCTCGCGCACCACGGTGCCAAGACCGTCGGTGCGCAGATCGACGGCGAGGCCGTCGGCCGTCACGGTCACCCGCTCGACCAGCAGCTTCACGATGCGTGCCTGTTCGGCGGGGAACAGCGCGGACCAGACCTCGCTGAACCGGTCGACGGCGGCAACCACGTCGCGCTCGTCGACGTCGGGCGTTTCACGGCGCGCGGCGGCGACGGCCTGGGCGACGATTTCCGGCGCGCGCACGAGACGGCGGATCTCCCGCACCACGGCAGTCTCGACCACATCGGCCGGCAAGCGCAGGGGCGCCGTCGTGCCCGCCGGCTTACGTCCGCGGATCGCGTCCGTCGAGACATAGTAGCGATAGAGCCGGCTGCCCTTCTTGGTGGACGCGGGCGTCATCGCGCGGCCGGCCTCGGTGAAGATGAGGCCCCGCAGCAGCGCGGGGGTCCTGCTGCGCGTCACCGCCGCCCGGGCATAGCCGTTTGAAGCGAGGATCGCCTGCACCTTGTCGAAGGTGTCGTGGTCGATGATCGCCTCGTGCTCGCCCGGGTAGCTCGCGCCCTTGTGCACCGCCTCGCCGACATAGACCCGGTTGTTGATCAGCTTGTAGACGATGCCCTTGTCGAAGGGCTTGCCGCGCTTGGTGAGCAGGCCCTCTGCCTGCAGATCGCGCACGACCAGGGTGACCGAGCCGAGTTGGAGGAAGCGCTCGAAGATGCGGCGCACCAGCGCGGCCTCGGCCGCGTTGACGACGAGCTTGCGCTCCTTCACGTCGTAGCCGAGCGGCACGAAGCCGCCCATCCACATGCCGCGCTTGCGCGAGGCGGCGAACTTGTCGCGGATGCGCTCGCCGATCACCTCGCGCTCGAACTGGGCGAAGGACAAGAGGATGTTGAGCGTCAGCCGCCCCATCGAGGTCGTGGTGTTGAAGGACTGGGTGACGGAGACGAAGGTGACGCCGCAGCGGTCGAACACCTCGACCAGCTTGGCGAAGTCCAAGAGCGACCGGGAGAGCCGGTCGATCTTGTAGACCACCACCACGTCGATCAGCCCGGCTTCGATGTCGGCCAGCAGCCGCTTCAGCGCCGGCCGCTCCAGCGTGCCGCCCGAGAAGCCGCCGTCGTCGTAGCAGTCGCGGAGCAGCACCCAGCCCTCGGCCTTCTGGCTCGCGACGTAGGCCTCACAGGCCTCGCGCTGCGCGTCCAGGCTGTTGAACTCCTGCTCCAGGCCCTCCTCCGAGGACTTGCGCGTGTAGATGGCGCAGCGCTGGCGGCGGGGCGTAGCGAGCGTCTCCGCACCATGGCGGAGGACCGTCAGGCGCGGATGACGGATGTTGCCGCCGCCACGCCCAACAACTTCCCGAGTACGCTGTTCTGCGGCGAGGACGGCCACCTCTACATGACGGTCGGCTCGGGCAACTCGCGGCCGATCATCCGTGTCGAGCCGAAC
>JAHCJR010000071.1 GCA_026126165.1 Alphaproteobacteria bacterium | reverse complement strand
GTGGCGCAGGGACCCCGTGGGCAAGAGCGCCAAGGCGACTCATGCCGGAAATAGGTTAACGAAATCTCATTAACCATGGACCGATCTTCGCCCCGATCGGGCGCGAAGGAAAGCGGAGATCACCCCTGTGCGAGATCGGCGCAAATCCCGCCGGTCAGGCGCTGCAATTCCGCGATGTCGGTAGGGAAAATACAGTGCGGATGTCCGGCTGCCGCGAAGATCCTGGGGAACCGGGCAAGACTGGCATCGATGGCCACCGGTATCGGTCGCAGATGGCCGAGCGGCGCCACGCCGCCGATGGAATAACCGGTCCAGAGCTGCACGAAATCCGCGTCCGCCCGGCCCGGCGGCATGGCAAGTCCCAGCGCCTTTTGCAGCTTGGCCGCGTCGCAGCGCCGGTCGCCGGCCAGGAGCGCCATCACGGCCTCCTCTCCGGCGCGGAAAACCAGGGACTTGACGATGGCACCGGTCTCGCAGCCAAGGGCGCGCGCCGCATCTTCGGCGGTGCGGGCGGTCTCCGCCAGTACCCGCACCGCGCCGGCGGCGCCGGCCGCCGCCAGCGCCTCCCGGACCCGCCTGACCGGTGCCCGCTCGAGCAGAGCGGCGCCGTTCATGGCACCTGGAAACCCTTGATGACCGCCGGACGGGCGGCGATGGCGTCGTACCAGCGCTTGATGTTCGGATAGTCCTCCAACCGTTGACCCTGCCATTCGTGACGCGCGATCCATGGATAGCTCGCCATGTCGGCAATGGTGTAGTCGGGGCCGGCCATATAGGCGCTTTCCGCCAGTCGCCGGTCGAGGACGCCATAGAGACGCTGGGTCTCGTCCGTGTAGCGTTTCACGGCATAGGGAATCTGCTCTGGGGCAAAGCGGCGGAAGTGATGCGCCTGCCCGGCCATGGGGCCGAGACCACCCATCTGCCACATCAGCCACTGGAGGCAGTCGTAACGACCCTTCGGATCGGTCGGAATGAAGCGTCCGGTCTTCTCGGCCAGATAGATGAGGATGGCACCGGACTCGAAAACCGCATGCTTTCCCCAGGGCGCGTCGTGATCGACGATGGCCGGGATCTTGTTGTTTGGCGAGATCCTGAGAAAGTCCTGCGCGAACTGCTCGTTCTTCGTGATGTTGATGGGAAAGACCTGGTACTTGAGTTCCATTTCCTCGAGCGCAACGGAAACCTTGCGGCCATTCGGTGTTCCCCAGGTGTAAAGATCGATCATTCGTTCGAACCCCTTGTGCTGTTTGGTCAGATACGCCCGAGCGCCTGGATCAGGTCCTCGATGAGATCGTCGGCATCTTCCGCCCCGACCGAGAGACGCAGCATATCCGGCGGAGCCGGACTGCCCGTGCCTTCCACCGACGCCCGGTGCTCGACCAGGCTCTCCACGCCACCGAGAGAGGTGGCGCGCTTGAACAGCCTGAGCGCGGCGGCGAAGCGCACCGCGCCGTCCTGGCCGCCCGCGACGCGCACCGAAAGCATGCCGCCGAAGCCACCCTGCATCTGCCGCGCCGCGACGGCATGCCCGGGATCGTTGCCCAGTCCCGGATAGTGGACGGCGACCACCTTGGGATGGTCCTGCAGGGCGAGCGCGATGCGTTCGGCATTGCGGCAGGCAGCATGGACTCGCAGATGCAAGGTCCGCATGCCGCGCAGCAGCAGCCAGGCCTCGAAGGGACCAAGCACGCCGCCCAGCGAAGCCCGCACCGCGCGCACCCGCTGCCAGTATTCGTCCATCCGCGCCGTCACCAGCGCGCCCGCCAGGACATCGGAGTGTCCGTTCAGATACTTGGTCGCCGCGTGCATGACGAGGTCGGCGCCATGCTCGATCGGCCGCGTGAGGATGGGCGTCGCCACCGTCGAATCGACGGCAAGCCTTGCGCCGGCGGCATGGGCGATCTCCGCCGCGCGCGCGATGTCGGTCACCAGCCAGGTGGGGTTGGCCGGGGTCTCGATCCAGACCAGCCGGGTCTCGCCGGGGCGCACCAGCCGCGCCAGATCCTCGATACTGTCGTTCCTGAAGAAATCGACGCGGAGACCCCAGGCGCGCGCCTCCTGTTCCAGCCAGTTCCTAAGCGCCCAGTACATCACCTTCGGCGCGACCACGTGATCGCCCGGCCGCAGGGCAAGAAAACAGGCGGTGGCCGCCGCCATGCCGGAAGCAAACAACAGTGCCGCCTGCCCCCCTTCCAGCCGGGTCAGCAACGCTTCCGCCTGGTCGTAGGTCGGATTCTGATCGCGCCCGTAAACGCGGCCCTTGGGGTAGCTCAGATCCTCCGCCCGCTCGTAGGTGGTGGACAGATGAACCGGTGGCACGACCTCACCGAAGCGCGGCTCCACCCAGCCCAGCGCCTGGGCCAGCCATGTCGCCGGCCGGCCGCCCTCGCCGCCGCTCATCGTTGCTGCCCCGCGCGCATGCTCACCGCACCACGGCAGCGGTCTGTCCGAACAGGATCTTCTTGGCCTCGTCCGTCATCAGCGGTTGCTGCTCGCGCAATTCCCGCCCGACGGCATAGCCCTTGGCCACCGCCGGGCGGGCTTTCATCGCCAGGAACCAGCGTTTCAGGTCCGGGAAATCATCCAGCTTCTGGCCTTGCCGCTCGTGCGGCACGATCCAGGGCCAGCAGGCGAAGTCGGCGATGGAAAGGGCGCCGCAGATAAACTCCCGCCCTTTGAGCTGTTTGTTCAAAACCCCATACAGCCGATTGGTCTCCTTGACATATCTGTCGATGGCGTAGGGAATCTTCTCGGGGGCATACTGGCTGAAATGATGATTCTGGCCGCACATCGGCCCGAGCCCGCCCATCTGCCACATCACCCACTGCATGACCTGATAGCGACCACGCACCTCGCGCGGCAGGAATTTGCCGGATTTCTCCGCCAGGTATTCCAGGATGGCGCCACTCTCGAACACGGCCAGCGGCTCGCCGCCGCCCGGCGGATCGTGATCGACGATGGCCGGCATCCGGTTGTTCGGCGAAATCGCGAGGAAATCCGGCGCGAACTGCTCGCCCTTGCCGATATTGACCGGCTTCAGGCGATAAGGAAGCCCCGCTTCCTCCAGCATGATGGAGATTTTCCAGCCATTGGGCGTCGGCCAATAATACAGGTCGATCATGGGGTTCCCTCGATGCAAGGTCGGAGTTGGGCGGCACAGGATGCAGCGCCGGCGACTGCCATGGCAAGGAGGTTCCGGGAGCAAGCGAACACAGAGACGTGAGTTCTTACGAATACATCTTACTTGCACGCCATGGAAGCCGCTCTTGTCGCTGACTGCCGACCATGTTTCGGCCCCGGCGAAATTGCGCTGCCAATCTTCTCCCGCACCCCGACAGGCGGGGAAGGCTGTCTCGATGGACCCCGTCCAGCTCCGGCCGGCGCAATCCCCGATCCATTGAATTCCGGTATCGACAGGCGGGCCGGGCGTCGATAATCCCTGCCGCATGCTCTCCATCCTGATTGCCCTGCTGCCCGTCTTTCTCCTGATCCTGCTTGGCACGATCCTCGCCAAGGCGGGATTCCCGGGCGAAGGCTTCTGGCCGCTGGTCGACAGGTTCAGTTACTTCGTGCTCTTTCCGGCCCTGCTGGTGAAGGAACTGGCCAGCGCCGATCTCGGCCGGTTCGATCCGCTGCCGATGGTCGCCGGCATGTCGCTCGGCCTCTATGCGCAGGTGGCGCTGCTCATGACCCTGCGCGCCCGCCTGCCCCTCGACGGGCCGACATTCACCTCGTTCTTTCAGGGATCGCTCCGCTTCAACACCTTCACCGGCCTCGCTGCCGCGCAGGCCCTGCATGGCGGGCCGGGGGTGGCCCTGTTCGCGGTGGCGGTCGCGGCCATGGTGCCCCAGATCAACGTCTTCTGCGTCGGTGTGCTGGCCCGTTACGCCTATGGCAAGGGCGCCGGCTGGCGCAACCAGGCGCGGCTCATCGCCACCAATCCCATGATCCTGGCGTGCCTCGTCGGAATTGCGCTCAACCTGTCGGAAATCCGCCTGCCGCCGGTGGCCGGCCCCGTCATCGATGCGCTCGGCCGTGCCGCGCTCGCGTTCGGACTGATGGCCGTGGGCGCCGCGCTCGACTTGCGGGCCGCCCGTCAGGGCTCTGCCGTCATCGCCGGCATCTGCACCCTTAAACTCCTGGTCTTCCCGCTGCTCATGTGGTGCGCGGCGACCCTGCTGGGCATCGAGGGGCTGACCCGCGCCGTCATGGTCCTGTGGGCGGCCATGCCGATCTCGCCGGCTTCCTACATCCTGGCGCGCCAGCTCGGCGGCAATGCGCAGCTCATGGCGGCCGCGATCTCGGCGACCACCCTGGCGGCCGCCTTCTCGGTGGCACCGGTACTTGCCTTCCTCGGCTGACGTGATGGCTCCGGCCACCCTTGCGGATCGAGCCGGCGCCTGCCTATAGTGCCGCTTTAATGACCGTCGTTCCCGCCAGCCATTTCCAGCATCGCCATCTGCTCGGCATCGAGGGGCTGTCGCCCCCCGAGATCACCCTGCTGCTCGACCATGCCGAAGCCTGCGTCGAGCAGAACCGGCGCGTGGACAAGAAGCAGTCCCTGCTGCGCGGCCTGACGCAGATCAACCTGTTTTTCGAGGATTCGACGCGCACCCGCACCTCCTTCGAACTGGCCGGCAAACGGCTGGGCGCCGACGTCATCAACATGTCCGTCTCGACCTCGGCGGTGAAGAAGGGCGAGACGCTGATCGACACGGCGATGACGCTGAATGCCATGCGGCCGGACGTGCTGGTCGTGCGCCACGGCGCCTCCGGCGCGGTGCAGCTCCTCGCCCAGAAGGTCGACTGCGCGGTGATCAATGCCGGCGATGGCGCGCACGAGCATCCGACCCAGGCCCTGCTCGACGCCCTCACGATCCGTCGGCGCCTCGGTCGCCTGGGCGGGCTGGTGGTGGCGATCTGCGGCGATATCCTGCACAGCCGCGTCGCGCGTTCCAACATCTGCCTGCTCAATGCCATGGGCGCGCAGGTGCGCCTGATCGCGCCGCCCACGCTGATCCCTTCCTTTGTCGAGCGGCTTGGCGTCGAGGTGCACCATGACATGCGGAGCGGTCTGAAGGACGCCGACATCGTGATGATGCTGCGCCTGCAGCTCGAGCGCATGCAGGGCGCCTTCGTGCCGTCCACGCGCGAGTATTTCCATTTCTATGGCCTCGATTACGACAAGCTCTCGGTGGCCAAGCCGGACGCGCTCATCATGCATCCAGGGCCGATGAATCGCGGCATCGAAATCGATTCGGAGGTAGCCGACGACATCCATCGCAGCGTCATCCGCGAGCAGGTCGAGATGGGCGTCGCGGTGCGCATGGCGGTGCTCGAGATCCTGACCGGGCGCCTGCGCAACGACCGGGGCGGTGAATGAGCGGGCCCAGGCAGGCCATCGTCGGCGCGCGCCTGCTCGATCCGGCAAGCGGACTTGATGCCGTGGGCGCGTTGCTGATCGAGGATGGGCGGATCGCGGATTTCGGCCCCCGGCTGTTCGCGGACGGCGTTCCGTCCGGCATCGAGGTCCATGACGCCGCCGGCCTTGCGCTGGCACCGGGGCTGATCGACATGCACGCCTTCCTCGGCGAGCCCGGGCGCGAACACAAGGAGACATTGGTCACCGCCGGCGAGGCAGCGGCGGCAGGTGGCGTCACCACGATCGTCGCCACGCCCAACACCGATCCCGTCATCGACGACGTGGCGCTGGTCGAGTTCGTCCAGCGCCGCGCCGACGAAACCTGCCCGGTGCGCGTCCGGCAGATGGCCGCGCTCACCCGCGGCCTCAAAGGCCAGGAGATGACCGAGATCGGCCTGTTGCGCGCCGCCGGTGCGATCGCCTTCACCGATGGCGACCGGGCGGTCGCCGAAGCGCGGCTGATGCGCCGTGTCCTCGCCTATGCCTCGGCGTTCGATGCGACGCTGGTGCAGGTGCCCGAGGAACCCTCGCTCGCCCGCGATGGCGTGATGAACGAAGGCGAGATGTCCATGCGGCTCGGCTTGAGCGGGATTCCGGCCATGGCCGAAACGATCATGGTGGAACGGGACCTGCGGCTGGTCGAACTGACGGGGGGGCGCCTGCATTTCTCCCATGTCTCGACCGCCGCCGCCGTCGCCGCGCTCGGCGCCGCCAGGGCACGCGGATTGCGGGTGAGCGCCGGGGCGGCACCGCACAGTTTCGCCCTGAACGAAACGGCCATCGGCGAGTACCGGACTTACTGCAAGGTCAACCCGCCGCTGCGCGCCGAGGCGGACCGGCTGGCGCTGGTGGCGGGCATCGCCGACGGGACGATCGACGTGATCTCCTCGGGCCACCGGCCGCAGGACCAGGAAAGCAAGCGACTGCCCTTCGCCCAGGCGAGCTTCGGCATCATCGGTCTCCAGACGATGCTGCCGCTGGCGCTGGAGTTGCACCATAACGGATCGGTGCCGCTGCTCCGCCTGCTCGCCTGCATGACCTCCCGGCCGGCCGAATTGCTGGGGCTGGACGCAGGCAGGCTCCTGGTCGGTCGACCCGCCGATCTGGTGCTGATCGACCTCGACCGGCCCTGGATCATCTCGGAACGGGAATTCCGCTCGAAGACAAAGAACTCGCCTTTCGACGGCCGCCCGGTCCAGGGTCGCGTCATTCGTACCCTGGTCGGTGGGCAGATCGCCTATGACCGCAAGCGGGACGGATAGTAGACTCCGTCCCGGCCAATACTGGCACGAGAGAGACACTTGCCCGATCCGATCTCCTGGCAGCTTGCGCTGCCCTCCTTCCTCACCGCGTTGATCGGCGGCTACCTGCTCGGCGCGATTCCTTTCGGCCTGGTGCTGACGCGGCTGGCCGGCCTCGGCGACGTCAGAAAGATCGGCTCCGGCAATATCGGCGCCACCAACGTGCTCAGGACCGGCCGCAAGGACCTGGCGGCATTGACCCTTCTGCTCGACGCCGCGAAGGGCGCGGCTGCCGCGCTCATCGGCGGCTATTGGGGGCCGGACCTGATGGTGCTGGCGGCGGCCGGTGCCTTCCTCGGCCACCTGTTCCCGATCTGGCTGCGCTTCAGGGGCGGCAAGGGCGTGGCAACCTTCCTCGGCATCCTGCTTGCCCTGGCCTGGCCGGTCGGCCTCGTTGTCTGCCTGGTCTGGCTCGCCTCGGCGCTGTTGTTCCGCATCTCGTCGCTCGCGGCACTCCTCGCCGCCGCCGCCGCGCCATTCGTCATGTATTTCGTCGGCGGCCAGCAGAAAGCCGAACTGGTCGCCTTCATGACCCTTCTCGTTCTCGTCCGCCATCACGAGAATATCCGCCGCCTGCTCGATGGAACGGAACCGCGGATCGGCCGCAAGGAAAAGACACCGTGACCGGTCGCCGCTTCCGGGTTTAGGATCCCGCCATGCTCATCGACATCGTTTCAGACACGATCTGCCCCTGGTGCTTCATCGGCAAGCGCCGGCTGGAGCATGCACTGGCCCAGCGTCCCGACCTCGAAGTCCAGATCGGCTGGCGGCCGTTCCAGCTCAACCCCGACATGCCGCGTGAGGGAATGGACCGCAAGACCTACCTGGCGCTCAAATTCGGCGGCGAGGAACGGGCCCGACGCATCTACGACACGATCCGCGAGACCGGCGCCGAGGTCGGCATCGATTTCCGATACGATCTCATGCAGCGCACCCCCAATACGCTCAGTTCGCACCAGCTCATCCGCTGGGCCGGATCCGCCGGCGTCCAGCACCAGCTCGTCGAAATTCTCTTCCGCCGCTACTTCCTGGAAGGCCAGGATATCGGCCAGGCACAGACCCTCGTCGAGGCAGCCGGCGAAGCCGGTATGGATGCGAACCTGGTGCGCGAGCTGCTTGAGAAGGACAGCGACGTCGAGCAGGTGCAGGCCGAGGACAGGCTGGCACGCGAAATGGGCATCCAGGGCGTCCCCTTCTTCATCATCGACCGCAAGTATGCGGTGACGGGTGCGCAGGATCCCGCGGTCTTCCTTCAGGTGTTCGATTACGTCCTGCGCGGCGGCGAAGCGGGCGAGGCAGAGGGGCAATAGCTGCCCTCACCCCGGCCCTCCCTCACCCCGCCCTCTCCCACTTCGTGGGAGAGGGAGACAAGAAGAAGCCTTCGCCCACAAGGTGGGAGAGGGTTGGGTGAGGGTCTCGTCGGGTCGCACTCTCCCTATGGGCCTGATTCGCTTCGCGGATGAAGTGGTCGCGCGCGGGATTGCCCGGAGACTTCAGGCGGCGGCCGGCTGCCCGACCCGGGCGATTTCGGCGAGCTGCTCGGCCACGGCAAGGACACCGGTCAGCCGATAGCGCGCCTCCTGCCAGTCCCGCAGCAGCACCAGCTTGTGATCCGTCCTGAGTTTCGCGGCGCCCTGTTTCGAAAGGAAGGCGACCAGCCCGGCCGGATTGGCGAACTGGTTGTTGCGGAATGCGATGGTGGCACCTTTTGGTCCCGCCTCCACCTTTTCGATCCCGGCCAGCCGGCAGAGATGCTTGATCGAGATGATCTTGAGCAGATGCTCGACCTCCTCGGGCAGCGGACCGAAACGGTCGATCATTTCCGCCGCGAAGGCATCCGTCTCTTCCCGACCTTCGAGGCGGGCGATGCGCCGATAGAGTTCGAGTCGCAGATTAAGATCGGCGACATAGGATTCGGGAATGAGCACAGCCGTGCCGATATTGATCTGTGGCGACCAGGCACCGCCTTCCGATTCCGCGGCACCCTGTCCGCGCGCTTCCGCCACGGCCTCTTCCAGCATCTCCTGATACAGCTCGAAACCGACCTCCCGGATATGGCCGGACTGCTCCTCGCCAAGCAGGTTGCCGGCCCCGCGCTGGTCGAGATCATGGCTGGCGAGGGAGAATCCCGCACCGAGATTGTCGAGTGCCTGCAGCACCCTGAGGCGCTTCTCGGCGCCGACCGAAAGCTGCCGGTTCGCCGGCAACGTAAGATAGGCATAGGCGCGGAGCTTCGACCGGCCGACCCGGCCGCGTAGCTGGTAGAGTTGCGCCAGGCCGAACATGTCGGCACGATGCACCACGATGGTGTTCGCCGTCGGTATGTCGAGGCCGCTCTCGACGATATTCGTGGAAAGCAGGACGTCGTACTGGCCTTCGTAAAAGGCCGTCATCACCTGTTCCAGATCGCCCGCCGCCATCTGGCCATGAGCGACTGCGAACTTCACTTCGGGCACATGGCTTTTCAGGAAATCGGCGGAACCGGAAAGGTCCTCGATGCGCGGACAGACATAGAAAACCTGCCCGCCGCGATAGCGCTCCCTGAGGATCGCTTCGCGCACGATCAGCGGATCGAACGGGGTGACGTAGGTGCGGATTGCCAATCGGTCCACCGGCGCGCTGGCGATGAGGCTCAGTTCGCGCACGCCCGAGAGCGCCAGTTGCAGCGTGCGCGGAATGGGCGTCGCGGTCAGGGTCAGGACATGGACGTCGGCCTTTAGCTGCTTCAGCCGCTCCTTGTGCTTCACGCCGAAATGCTGCTCCTCGTCGACGATGACAAGGCCGAGATCCTTGAATGTGACACCCTTGCCGAGCAGCGCATGCGTGCCGATCACCAGATCCACATCGCCGCGCCTGAGCGCCTCGCGCGTCTCGCTCGCCTGCTTGGCCGCGACCAGCCGCGATAGCTGGGCGATGCGAACCGGGAAACCCTTGAAGCGTTCCGAGAAACTGCGAAAGTGCTGTCGCGCCAGCAGCGTCGTCGGGCAGATCAGCGCCACCTGCCGGCCGCCCATCGCGGCAACGAAAGCCGCGCGCAGCGCCACCTCCGTCTTGCCGAACCCGACATCGCCGCAGACAAGCCTGTCCATCGGCCGGCCAGTGGCCAGGTCCTCGAGCGTATCCTCGATGGCGCGCGCCTGGTCGTCGGTCGCCTCATATGGGAAGCGCGCGCAGAACTCCGCATAAAGGCCCTCCGGCGGCGTCAGGCGGTCGGCCTCTCTCAACTCCCGCTGCGCGGCGATACGGATAAGATCCGCCGCCATGTCCTTCAGGCGTTGCTTCAGACGCGCCTTGCGTGCCTGCCAGCCGGCGCCGCCCAGGCGGTCCAGCGCCACGCCCGCCTGCTCGGAGCCATAGCGGGAGAGAACGTCGATATTCTCCACCGGAACGTAGAGGCGGTCGTTGCCGTCATAAGTGACCAACAGGCAATCGTGCGGCGCACCGCCGATATCGAGTGTCTGCAGTCCTTCATAGCGACCGATGCCGTGATCGACATGGACCACGAGGTCGCCCGGCGTGATCTGCGAGACATCGGCGATGAAATTCTCCGCCCGCCGCGTCTTGCGGCGCGGACGCACCAGGCGGTCGCCCAGGATATCCTGTTCACCGATCACGGCGAGGTCGGCCGTCTCGAAACCATGTTCGAGCGGCAGCACGGCAAGCGCCACGAAGGCCGCTTTCAGGGCGCCGGCAGCCGCGAAGTCCTCCACATGTTCGAGCGGATCGATGCCGTGATCCCGCAGCAGGCTGCCCAAGCGGTCGCTGGCGCCGGCGGTGAAGCTCGCGATCACGACCCGTTTGCCGGCCTTCTTCAGATCGTGCACATGGGCGCGAACCGCATCGTAGACATTGCTGCCCGGTTGCGTCCGCTCCGGCGCGAAATCCCGTCCGCGGACGCCGCCGCCATCGATCGAGTCGGGCTGCCCGTCAGGCAGCTTGAACGGCGAGAAGACGCCGAGCGGACGCTCGCGCGCCGCGCCGTCCCAGTCGGCGGCGGAGAGATACATCAGATCGGGCGGCAGTGGCTTATACGTGCCGCCAGCCTCGCCAAGGCCGCTGCCGCGGGCGGCACGCCGGGCTTCGTAATAGTCCGCGATCGAAGCCAGGCGCTCATCGCGCGCCTGTTCGGCCAGGTGATCCATCGTCAGCGCCGCCCCCGGCGCATAGTCGAAGAGGGTCTCGAGGGACATATGGAACAGCGGCAGCCAATGTTCCATGCCGATGTATTTCCGCCCCTCGCTGATCGCCGCGTAGAGCGGATCGGAATCGGTGACGGCGCCGAAAAGTCGCCGGTAGGCAACGCGAAACCGCTCGATCGCGGCCGCATCGAGGGGCACCTCGCTGACCGGTACCAACAGGAGTTCCGTCTCGACCGAGGTCGAACGCTGGCTCAGCGGATCGAAGCGCCGCACGCCTTCGAGGCTGTCACCGAAAAAGTCGAGACGCACCGGTTCCGCGCCACCAGGCGGGAAAATGTCGATCAGTCCTCCGCGCACCGCGTATTCGCCGGGCTCCATGACGGTCGCCACCCTGCTGTAGCCGTTCCGCGCCAGGTAGGCGGTGAGACCTTCGACCTCCACATGATCGCCAACCCTCGCCCGAAACGAGGAGGCCGCCACCAGCGCCCGCGCCGGCACCCGCTGGAGCAGCGCATTGACTGTGGTGATCAGGACATCGCCCCGCCCCAGCCCTTCCGTGCCGAGGCGGCAGAGCGTGTCCATCCGGCGGCTGGCGATCTCGGCGTTCGGCGAGACGCGGTCATAGGGCAGGCAGTCCCAGGCCGGCATCTGGAAGATGCGCAAGCCCGGCGCGAAGAAGGCCAGCGCCTGCGCCATGGCCGCCATTCGCTGGTCGTCCCGGGCGACGTGAAGCAGGCCACGCTCATGGCCGAGGGCCAGGGCGGCGGCAAGCCGGGCATCATGTCCCTCGGGCGCTCCGCCAACCTGCCAACGGTTCGCCGATCTCAGTATTTTCTCGATATCAAACAATTGCTTAAGTTGCGATCTTGAAGTTCTTCAGGAGTTTCATGACGTCCGTGTCATGCTCGGGCGGAACCTCGCTCTTGCCGGTCGCCCAGGCGTAGATTTCGGGGTCCGACTGGGTCTCGAGCAAGGCTTCGTAGCGATCGAGCTGCGCTTCGGTCATGCCCGGCAGGAACGCCTTGGCGAAGGCACCAAGCAGCAGGTCCGTCTCCTTCATTCCCGTATAGCAGGAGCGGTAGATCAGGCGCCTGCGCCGCCGTTCCAGTTCGCTGTCCTCACCCATCCGCCCGACCGCCCGATTTTGCCCGGAACGGGTATAGCGCGCGGCGCGCCCGCTGTCAGCCGCCTCCCGGGCGACAGTGGCGCATTGCACGTATTTCGTCCGCGCATCCTGCGACGATGCCTCGCTAAGATGCGCTCATGCGACCCGAGATTCTCTACCCGGCCTTCCGCTCCGTCACCAGCCTGAAAGGCGTCGGAAGCAAGCTCGGCAAGCTGGTCGAGAAGGCGTGCGGCGGCCGGCTGCTCGACCTGTTCTGGCATCTGCCCACTGGCCTGATCGACCGCCGCCCGACCCCCAAGATCGCCGCGGCTCCGGACGGCGTGGTCGCCTCGCTCACCGTCCGTATCGAGCGGCATGTCCGCCCGCGCACCCCACGGCTGCCCTACCGCGTGCTCTGCTCGGATGAAACCGGAACCCTCGCCCTGGTCTTCTTCAACGGGAAGGAAGACTGGCTCCGCGCCAACCTGCCCGAAGGCGAGATGCGCATCGTGAGCGGGCGGGTCGAGCACTACAACGGCGAGCCGCAGATGACCCATCCGGACCGCATCGCCACGCTCGCGGAGGCCCATTCGGTCCTGGTGGTCGAGCCAGTCTATCCGCTGACCACCGGCCTTTCGCCCAAGGTCTTGGCACGCGCGGTCGCGCAGGCGCTCGAGATCGCCCCGGACCTGCCCGAATGGCTCGAACCCTCGCTGCTCGCGCGCGAGGGCTGGCCCGCCTGGCGCGCCGCCCTGCTCCGCCTGCACGCACCGCAGGACGAGGCCGATATCGCCCCAATGACCCCGCCGCGCCGCCGGCTTGCCTATGACGAACTGCTCGCCAACCAGCTTGCCCTCGCTCTCGTCCGCGCCCACACGAAGCGCCTGTCGGGACGGCCGATTCGCGGCGACGGGCGGCTGCGTAAGCGCGTGCTGGCCGCCCTGCCTTATCGGCCGACGGCGGCGCAGACCCAGGCGCTGGCGGAAATCGAGCAAGACCTGGCTTCGGAGCACCGCATGCTCCGCCTGCTGCAGGGCGATGTCGGCAGCGGCAAGACACTGGTCGCCTTCCTCGCCATGCTGGTCGTCATCGAGGCCGGCCACCAGGCCGCGCTCATGGCGCCCACCGAAATACTGGCGCGCCAGCACCATGCTGGGCTCGAACCGCTCGCGCGCATGGCCGGCATACGGCTGGCCCTGCTGACAGGCCGGGACAAGGGTCGGGCGCGGGAGGCACTGCTTGCCGACCTCGCGGCAGGACGGATCGACGTCGTAGTCGGCACGCACGCGCTTTTCCAGCAGGACGTCGCGTTCCACGACCTGGCCTTCGCGGTCATCGACGAACAGCATCGCTTCGGCGTGCATCAGCGCCTCATGCTTACCTCCAAAGGACTGGGCGTCGATGTTCTGGCCATGACCGCGACGCCGATTCCGCGCACCCTGGCGCTCACTGCCTACGGCGACATGGAAGTCTCGCGGTTGCTCGAAAAGCCGCCAGGCCGGCGTCCGGTGACCACTCGCGTGCTGGCACTGGAACGACTGGACGAGGTGACCAGGGCCATCCAGCGCAAACTTGCGGAAGGCGCGCGCGTTTTCTGGGTCTGTCCATTGGTCGAGGAATCGGAAGCGGTCGATCTTGCGGCCGCCGAGGCGCGTCATCACCAGCTTGCCGAACTGTTCGGCGCGGAGGGCGTCGGTCTCGTGCATGGCCGGCAGAAAGGCGCGGAGCGCGACCGCGCCATGGAGGACTTCGCCAGCGGCCGCAGCCGGCTGCTGGTGGCTACCACCGTCATCGAGGTGGGTGTCGATGTCCCCGAAGCGACCGTGATGGTGATCGAACATGCCGAACGCTTCGGCCTTGCCCAGCTCCACCAGCTCAGGGGCCGCATCGGGCGGGGCGGACGCGCCGGCACCTGTCTGCTGCTTTACGGCCAGCCGCTCGGCGAGACCGCGCGGGCCCGCCTCAAGATCCTGCGCGAGACCGAGGACGGCTTCCGCATCGCCGAGGAGGATCTGCGCCTCCGGGGCGCCGGGGAACTGCTCGGTACGCGCCAGAGCGGGCTGCCGGAATTCCGCGTCGCCGATCTGGCCGCACATGCCGATCTGCTGGAAATGGCCCGCGACGAAGCCAAGCTGATCCTCGCGCGCGACCCCGAACTGGCCGGCCCAAGGGGCCCTGCTTTGCGGATTCTTCTTTATCTCTTCGAGCGGGACGAGGCAGCGCGCACCATCCGTTCGGGCTGAACCTGCTAGCTCCGCGACTTGAGGCCGAGGGGAAGTGCCGGCTGACCCGCCCCGATCGGTCCCCGATCCGACGGCAGGACCATGCCTCCGGAGACCACGAACTTCATCCCCTCCTCCACGGTCATGTCGAGAAAGATGGCGTCGCTGCGCGGCACGACCATAAGGTAGCCCGAGGTGGGGTTCGGCGAAGTCGGGACGAAGACGGTGATCATGTCCTTGTCCAGCCGCCGCGCCACTTCACCCACGCCATCGCCGGCCAGAAAGGCAATGGCCCAGCTCCCCGCGCGTGGGAACTCCACCGCCACCACCTGGCGGAAGGAACTGGAGGACTGCGCCAGCACGGTTTCGAAAAGCTGCTTGAGGGCGCTGTATACGCTGCGTACCACCGGCATGCGCGAGAGAATCTTCTCGCTGATGCGGATCAGGCTGCGGCCGAGAAAGTTGGCGGTGAGAAACCCGACGAGGATCAGCCCGCAGATCACCACGATCAGGCCAAGGCCAGGCACGCTGAAGGGCAGGTAGCGGTCCGGGTGATACGCGCTCGGCACGAGGAGCGCCACCTTCTCGTCGACGAAGCCGATGAAGGACCACGCGAGATAGATGGTGATGCTGATCGGCGCCGTGACGATGACGCCGGTGAAGAAATAGGTGCGCAACCGCGAGCCGAAGCTCATCCCCAGGGGAGCCGGTCGCGTCGCTCCGTCGTCGCGTTGTTCGTTCATGGACAATGGGCCGGAAGGATCAGTAGGTGCATGGATGATGCCTGTGCAGGAATGTGCCGTGTCGCCCCGATCTCACGCAAGAAAGAACGTCTTGAACTCGGCAAGCACCTGATCGGGGAGTTCTTCGGGCAGATAATGCCCGCAGTCGAGCGGACGTCCATGCACGTCCGCGGCACGCTCCCGCCAGGCCGCCAGGACGTCGTAGTGCTGGCCGGTGAGGTTTCGTCCGCCCCAGAGCGCGAGAAGCGGGCCGGCAAGCCTGCGGCCGGCATCTGCGCGGTCGTGCTCGAGATCGATCGAAGCAGCGGCCCGGTAATCCTCGCAGGAAGCATGGATGGTCGCCGGATTGGCATAGCAGCGCTCGTACTCCTTGAGCGCCATCGGGTCGAAGACGCCGCGGTTGCTGCCCCAGGCGCCAAGCTTGCGGTGGAGATAGTAGATCGGATCCGCGCCGATCAGCCGCTCGGGCAGGTCGAAGGGCTGGATCAGGAAAAACCAGTGGTAATAGGCGGTGGCGACGGTCTTGTCGACATGGGCGAAGACATGGGCCGTGGGCAGGATGTCGAGCACCGCGAGCCTGATCACCCGCTCGGCATGATCCAGCGCCAGACGATGCGCGACCCGGCCGCCCCGGTCATGGCCGGCCAAGTGAAAGCGCTCGAAGCCGAGCCGGCCCATGACTTCCACCTGATCGCGCGCCATGGCCCGTTTGGAGTAGCTGGAATGGTCCGGGCTGGGTTGGCGGCTTGCCGCTGTCGCCATAGCCGCGCAGATCGCTGGCCACCACCGTGAAATGCTGCGCCAGACTTGGCGCCACGCGGTGCCACATGGCGTGCGTCTGCGGAAACCCGTGCAACAGCAGCAGCGGCGGGCCGGCACCACCGATCACCAGATTGATCTCGGTTTCCGTCGTGGCAATACGTCTGGCCTCAAAACCCGGAAACAACATCTACGCCCCCAGCTTGCCCGGCCACCAATCTAGCGCATTCCCCGGCAGTTGCTATGGCCCCGCTGGCTGGAGCGTCGCCACCTGGGCCGCATCCCACTGGCCGATCAGCCGGTTGCGGTAGGGTTGCAGGAAAGCCGGCTGGACCGGCGCCGGCCGGTCGCGCCGCCAGACCATCAGCACCGCCCCGTCCGGATGCGCCGCCGCCCAGGCACCCGCCTCCGCCGGGCGCAGGACCGTGAGAGGCCTTTGCAGCCGCCCGAGAAAGTCGAGCTGCCCCTGATAACGGCCAAGGAAGGCGACCGGCCGCCCTTCCGCCTGGAGGTCCGCCACGTGGGCGGCGATCGGCGTCAGATCGTAATAGGGCCGTGCGTGCGGCCCGGCGGCCAGATGGATCGCCGCGACAAGCCCGGCACAGCCAAGCGCCGGGGCGAGCGGGCCGCGCGGAAGGAAAGCAGCAAGAGCCGCGAGGATCGCCGCCGCGGCTCCGACCGGCAGCGCTGCCGCGCGTACCCAGTCCGGCAGGCCGCCGCGCCAGGCCGGTAGCGCGTCGGTCATGTCGAGAAGACCGAGCCCGATGAACGACGCAGCTGCTACGGCCGGCAACAGGACCGCCACCGCCCGCTCCCCGCCGCCCGCGGCCGGCCTCGCCGGCATGAGAATCCGGGCCACGACAAGTGCGAACGGTGGCAGCAGCGGGAGCAGGTAATGCACCTGCTTGCCGCTCACCAGCGAGAATGCGACGAGGCCGGCCAAGAACCAGAGCAGGCAGAAGCGCAGGCCCGCATCGGGCCGGCGCAGTGCTCCAGGCAGTCGGCGCCAGAGGCCAGGCAACAGCCACCAGGGCAAGGTGATGGCGGGCAGCAGGGCGAGATACCACCAGGCCGGCCGGCGATGGGCAAAGCTCTCAACCATCCGCCCGGCGGACTGCTCGAGGAAGATGGCTTCGGCATAGGCCGGGCCGCCCTGCCGCGCCGCCGGCACCGCCCAGAGCAGGGCCAGTCCCGCGCCGAGGAGCAGACCGAGCGCGAGGAGGCCAAGCCAGCTCCAGTGGCGGCGCGGCGCACCGCCGAGGGCGATCCGCGCAGCAAGGGCCGCCGCCAGCACATGGACCAGGATCACCGGTCCCTTGGCGAGCGTGCCGAAACCCGTTGCCAGCGCGAGGAGCAGCAGCCCGCGCCGCCAGCGCGCCGCCTGCAGGTCGAGCAGGCCATGGGCCGCGACCAGGGCGAAGACCGCCAGCATGGTGTCGAACATGGTGAGCGTGGCAAAGACGGCCCAAAGCAGCGTGCCGAGCAGGATCAGGGGAGCCGCCGCCGCGGTCCAGCCGCCGTCATCGTCGGGCCAGAGCCGCCGCGCCAGTGTCGCCGTCAGCGCCAGGGCGACCAGCCCGAAGGCCGGAGCCACCAGCCGCGCCGCCCATTCCAGCGGCCCGGCGAGCGACCAGAGCAGATTGACGAGCCAGAACAGGAGCGGCGGCTTGTGGCTATAAGGCTCGCCGTTGAGATGCGGCACCAGCCAGTCGCCGTCCCTGAACATCTCCCAGGCCACCGACAGATAGCGCGTCTCGTCGACGGGCAGCAGCGGGCGCATCGCCAGCGCGGGCAGCACCAGGACCAGCAGGTAGAGCGTCAGCGCCCGAAACAGCGGACTCACTCGATCTCTCTCGCCCGGTCGCGCAGGCTCCGTCGTACCAGCCACAACACGCCGGGCAGGTCGATCAGACCTTCCCAGGCGCGGTCAAGGATGCCGTAATGCGAACGGCCCTCCCGGCGCGGGCGATGCGCCACGGGAACGGAGATGGTGCGCCCGCCGGCGGCGCGGAAAAGCGCCGGCAGATAGCGATGCGCATGATCGAACAATGGCAGACGCAGGAGATCGTCGCGCCGGCAGACTTTGAGGCCCGACCCGCTGTCCGCCACCCCATCCCCGAGCACGGCCGATCGAACCCGGTTGGCAAGCCGCGAAGCCAGACGGCGCGAAAGGGCGTCGCGGCGCATCCGACGCTCGCCGACCAGAAGCAGGCCCACGCGCTGGTCCGCGGGAAACGCCTCGTAAACCGAAAGCAGCCGGGCAAGCTCGCCGGGCGGGTTCTGCCCGTCGCCGTCGATGAAGGCCAGCACCCCGCCTTGCGCCGCCCTGGCGCCGGCGACGAGCGCCGCCGTCTGTCCGCGCGGACGCTCATGCCGCAGCAGACGCAATGCCGCGCCCTC
>JAHCJR010000070.1 GCA_026126165.1 Alphaproteobacteria bacterium | reverse complement strand
ACGAAGCGCGCGTCCATGGTGAGGTTGTAGCCGGTGGTGCCGGCGCAGAACACCACCATGCCGCCGCGCTTCACGACGAAGCAGGACACCGGGAAGGTCTGCTCGCCGGGATGCTCGAAGACGAAGTCGACGTCGTTGCCCTTGCCGGTGTGCTGCCAGATCGCCGCGCCGAACTTGCGGCACTTCTTCATATACTCGGCGTAGCCCTTCTGGTCGTCGACGTCGGGCAGCTGGCCCCAGCAATCGAAATCGTTGCGGTTGATCACGCCCTTGGCGCCGAGCTGCATCACGAAGTCGGTCTTCGAGGCATCGGAGATCACGCCGATGGCGTTGGCGCCGGCGGCGGCGATCAGCTGCACGGCCATCGAGCCGATGCCGCCGGCGGCGCCCCAGACCAGCACGTTGTGGCCGGGGCGCAGGATATGCGGGCGATGGCCGAACAGCATGCGGTAGGACGTGGCGAGCGTCAGCATGTAGCAGGCGCTCTCCTCCCAGGTGAGATGGCGCGGGCGCGGCAGCAGCTGGCGCGACTGCACCCGGCAGAACTGGGCGAAGGAACCATCCGGCGTCTCGTAGCCCCAGATGCGCTGGGAAGGCGAGAACATCGGGTCGCCGCCATTGCACTCCTCGTCGTCGCCGTCGTCCTGGTTGCAATGGACCACGACCTCGTCGCCGACCTTGAAGCGCTTCACCTTCGATCCGACCGCCCAGACGATGCCCGCCGCATCCGAGCCGGCGATGTGATAAGGCTGGCGGTGGATGTCGAAGGGCGAGACCGGCACGCCGAGGCCCGCCCAGACGCCGTTGTAATTGACGCCCGCCGCCATGACGAAGACCAGGACCTCGTCGGAATCGATGGCCGGCGTCGGCACCACTTCGAGCTGCATCGATTCTTCGGGCGGCCCATGCCGCTCGCGGCGGATGCACCAGGCATACATCTCCTTCGGCACATGGCCGAGGGGCGGCACCTCGCCCACTTCGTAGAGGTCCTTGTACAGGGTTCCCCCGGCGCGCTCGGGCTGGATCTGACGCGCTGTGTTGTCCGGCTGCGACATGGCCAATACGCTCCCTCGGGTCTGCGGCGGCGGGGCCTCTCTTGCGGAACCGCGACCTTGCCTGACGGCGTCCGGTCGGCGGATACTGCATCGCAACAAAGACTGCCGTTTCTTTTGCAACGCAGCAATGGTTATGATATGTCCCAGCCGGAAATCAAGACGTAATTGTTGAAATGATGCGAACCCAAACAAGAAATTTAATTTCGCAACTGCGACCGACCGACATGACGGCAGGCAGATCATGACGCAACGCGACAAACCCTGGCTGTTCCGCACCTATTCGGGACATAGTTCCGCGCAGGCCTCGAACGAACTCTACCGCACCAACCTCAAGCGCGGCCAGACCGGCCTCTCGGTCGCCTTCGACCTGCCGACCCAGACCGGCTACGACAGCGACCATCCGCTGGCCGCGGGCGAGGTGGGCAAGGTCGGCGTGCCGGTCTGTCACCTGGGCGACATGCGCAGCCTGTTCGAGGGCATACCGCTCGACCAGATGAACACCTCCATGACCATCAACGCGACTGCGCCCTGGCTGCTCGCGCTCTATGTCGTGGCAGCCGAGGAGCAGGGTGTGGCGCGGGCCGAGCTGGCCGGCACCGTGCAGAACGACATCCTCAAGGAGTATCTCTCGCGCGGCACCCATATCTTTCCGCCCGGCCCCAGCATGCGCCTGGTTGCCGATCTGGTCAGTTTCACCTGTAGCGAAATGCCGCGCTGGAACCCGACCAACGTCTGTTCCTATCATCTCCAGGAAGCAGGGGCGACGCCGGTGCAGGAACTGGCCTTCGCGCTGGCCAACGCCATCGCCGTGCTCGATGCGGTGCGCGCCTCCGGCCAGGTGCCGCGCGCCGACATGCCCAAGGTGGTGGGCCGCATCAGCTTCTTCGTCAATGCGGGCATCCGCTTCGTGACCGAGATGTGCAAGATGCGCGCCTTCGCCCGCATGTGGGACGAGATATGTCGCGAGCGCTACGGCGTCGCCGACGAGAAGTACCGACTTTTCCGCTATGGCGTTCAAGTGAACTCGCTCGGCCTGACCGAGCAGCAGCCTGAAAACAATGTCTATCGCATCCTGCTCGAGATGCTGGCGGTCGTGCTCTCGAAGGATGCCCGCGCCCGCGCCGTGCAGCTTCCCGCCTGGAACGAGGCCCTCGGCCTGCCGCGGCCATGGGATCAGCAATGGTCGCTGCGCCTGCAGCAGATCGTCGCCTACGAGACCGACCTGCTCGAATATGGCGACATCTTCAACGGCTCGCAGGTCGTCGAGGCGAAGGTCGAGGCGCTGATCGCCGAGGCGCGCGAGGAGTTGCGCCGGATCGAGGCGATGGGCGGCGCCGTCGCCGCGGTCGAGAACGGCTACATGAAGCAGGCCCTGGTCGAGAGCAACACCGCGCGCGTGCGCGCCATAGAGAGGAACGATCTGAAGATCGTCGGCGTCAACATCTTCACCGAGAGCGCGCCCTCGCCGCTCACCGAAGGCGGCGCGGAGGCGATCATGGTCGTGGACGAGCGGGCCGAGGCCGATCAGATCGCACGGCTGAAAGCCTGGCGTGCCGGCCGCGACGGGGCCGCGGCGGCGCGGGCGCTGGCCGATCTCACGGCGGCGGCGCGCGAGGGGCGCAACGTCATGGAAGCCTCCATCGCCTGCGCGCGCGCCGGCTGCACCACCGGCGAATGGGCGCAGGCGCTGCGCGGGGTTTTCGGCGAATATCGCGCACCCACCGGCATTGCCGGCGCGCCGCAGGAGAGCGACCGGGCGGCAATGGCGGATCTGCGCGCGCGCGTGCGCGAGGCCGCCGCCAGGCTCGGCCGTCCGCTCAAGATTCTGGTGGGCAAGCCCGGGCTGGACGGCCATTCCAACGGCGCCGAGCAGATCGCGGTGAAGGCACGCGATTGCGGCATGGAAGTGGTCTATGAGGGGATCCGCCTGACGCCGGAGCAGATCGTCGCCGCGGCGCTGGAAGAGAACGTGCACCTGATCGGACTGTCGATCCTTTCCGGCTCGCACCTGCCGCTGGCAGGGCAGGTGCTGGAGCGCTTGCGGGCCCAGGGTCTTGGCGAGGTCCCGGTGGTGGTCGGCGGGATCATTCCCCCGGACGATGCGAGCCGGCTCAAGGCGGCCGGCGTGGCGGCAGTCTTCACGCCCAAGGATTTCGATCTGTCGGCGGTGATGGACGAGATCGTGACCATCGTCGAAGGCCGTTACGGCCGGGCCGCGTAAGCCTTAGTCCGGGAAACCGGCGCGACGCCGGACCTCCGCCGGCGAGAGGCCCAGCCGGCGCAATTCGCGGATGGCGCGCGCGCCGTCGCGCTTGGCGAGCCGACGGCCCGCATCGTCGCGCAGCAGCGCATGATGGCGATAGCGCGGCACCGGAACGTCGAGCAGCGCCTGCAGCAGGCGATGGAGATGGGTCGCCGGAAAGAGGTCTTCGCCGCGCGTCACCAGGCTCACCGCCTGCAGGGCATCATCGACCACCACCGCGAGATGGTAGCTTGCCGGAAAGTCGCGGCGCGCCAGCACCACATCGCCGAACAGCGCGGGCCTGGCCAGAACGGGACCCCGTCCCTCTTCCTCGAAAGTCAGATCGGAGCCAATGCGCGCCCGTGCCCGCGCCACGTCGAGGCGCAGCGCATGCGGCTCGCCCCGCGCCAGCCGCCGGTCCCGCTCGTCGCCGGTCAGGGCCCGGCAGGTGCCGGGATAGAGCGGGCCGTCCGGTCCCTGCGGTGCCGAAGGCGCGCGCGCGATCTCCGCCTGGATCTCGGCGCGCGTGCAGAAGCAGGGATAGAGCAGCCCGGCCGCCGCGAGCCGCGCCAGCGCGGCGCGGTAATCGTCGAAATGTTCGGACTGCCGCCGTACCGGCTCCTCCCAGGCCAGGCCGAGCCAGGCCAGATCCTCGAAGATGGCCGTCTCGTATTCCGGCCGCGCCCGACCAAGGTCGATATCCTCGATGCGCAACAGGAAGCGCCCGCCGGTCTCGCGCGCGGCGCGAAACCCGGCCAGCGCCGAATGGGCATGCCCGAGATGCAAATGGCCGGTCGGACTTGGCGCGAAACGGGTGACGTGGGGCGGTGCCATGGCGAACTGACCAGCTCGTGATCGCGCGACCCTAGAGCCTTTCACTGCGGGATGGAATCGTTCTGACGCGGCGGAATTGGCGCGTGGCAAGGAAGACGGCGCAGGTCGTAGCGGGGCTACGGCCAAGCCGGCCGACGCTGTCCGCCGGCGCAATTCCGCCCGTCCCGGCGGGTTGGCCGGCGGCGGGCGCCCGCCTTGTCGCGCCGCCGGCCAACAGAACGGTTTCCATCCCGCAGTGAAAGTCTCTAGCCCGCCGCCGTGCGGATTGCTACCCATTCGCCGGGAAAGGATGGAGCCAGACATGAGCCTGACCGGCCGCGCCCTTGCGCAGTCCCTGCGAAGCCTCGCCGAGCGGGACGAGGATCTGGCGCGGGCCATCGATCTTGTCGGCCCGCTGCACGACCGGACCCGCCCGCCGGGTTTCCCCGCGCTGCTGCGCATCGTCTGCGAGCAACAGCTTTCGGTCGCCTCGGCGGCGGCGATCTGGCGGCGGCTGGAAGTCGAACTCGACCCGTTGACACCCGAGAACCTGCTGGCTGCAGACGATGCGCGGCTCGCCGCGCTCGGCCTTTCGCGACCGAAGATCCGCTATGGTCGCTGCCTCGCGGAAGCGGTCCGGGAAGGCCGGCTCGATTTCGAGCGGCTGCATGGCCTGGACGACCAGGCGGCCAGCGAGGAGCTCTGCGCGGTCAAGGGCATCGGCCGCTGGACTGCCGAGATCTACCTGCTTTTCGTGATGCGGCGGCCGGACATCTGGCCGGCCGGCGACCTCGCGCTGCAGGAGGGGATGCGGCTGCTCAAGCGGCTTCGCAAGCGGCCCGACGAGGCCCGTATGGACCGGCTGGCGCGACCCTGGGCGCCCTATCGCGGCACCGCCGCGCGCATTCTCTGGCGCTACTATGCCCTGACGAAGCGCGGCGCCCAGGCACCCGAGGGCGCCTGAGCGCCACCGTTCACGGCTTGCCGGCGTCGATGGTCGCCTTGCTCACGCCGAAATCTTCCGCATTGTACCTGGCGAGGATCTTCGCGTAGGTCCCGTCATCGATGATGCGCTGCAGGCCCGCCGCCACGTAGTCGCGGATCTTGTCGTTGGCCTTGAGGAAGCCGAATCCGTAGAGCCATTCCCGAAGCGGCTTGCCGATCTGCACGTAGCGGCCCGGGTCCTGCCTTTGCAGATGGCGCACCACCTCGATCGTCTGCATGGTGGCCTCGTAGCGGTTCTGCTGCAGCCCGATCTGCACCGGCAGGTCGGAAGAGACCAGTTCGATCGGCTTCCTGCCCTTGGCCACGCATTCCGCATCGCTCAGTTCCTTGAGGATGACCGGATAGACCGTGATGTAGCGGGGATAGCCCATGCTCCGCCCGCAGAGATCGGTTATCTCCTTGATCGACCCGGCATTGGCCTGGCTGGTGAAGATCTGCGGCCCGGTCCGCAGATAGTTGACATGGGTGAGCTTCTCCCGGCGCGCCGGAAAGTCCACGATGGACGAGGCGACAAAGTCGAACCGGCCGCTATCCAGTCCCGGAAAGACCTGGGGAAAGGCAACATCCACCAGGTTGAAGGTGATCCCGAGATTGACGCCGATGGCCCGCACGATCTCGGTGGACAGCCCCGACAGTTCGCCGGATTTGGGGTCCTTGAATCCCATTGGCGGGAAATCGTTGGAAACCGAGATGTTGAGGGTCTTCGACTCGCGGATCTTCTCCGGTATGGCCGGCGCCTGTGCCTGCGCCGTCCCCAGAACTGCAAGGCTCAGGCACGCAATGATGGTGCCGCCCGCCAGGGCCGCGCCGATTCGTCCGTGTATTTTCATGTTCCCCGCTCCTCCTTGTTCGCTCGCCTCTGTCTACTTCCGTACAGCCGCCAGAAATTCCCGCGTGCGCGGATGGCTCGGCCGCGCGAGCAACTCCTCCGCCGGCCCGCATTCGACCACGCGCCCATGATCCATGAAGACGATCCGGTCCGCCGCCTCGCGGGCGAAGGCGATCTCGTGCGTCACCACCACCATGGTGAGGTTGGACCGCGCCATCTCCCGCATGACCTCGAGCACTTCGCCGACCAGTTCCGGGTCGAGGGCAGAAGTCGGCTCGTCGAACAGCACGAGCGAGGGGTTCATCGCCAGCGCCCGCGCGATGGCCACGCGCTGCTGCTGACCGCCCGAGAGCTGTCCCGGATAGGACGCCGCCTTCGCCGCCAGCCCGACCCGCTCCAACAGCCTCTGCCCCTCGGCGAGTGCCTGCTCCCGCGACATGCCCCTGACGACGAGCGGACCTTCGATGATGTTCTCCACCACCGTCTTGTGCGGAAAGAGGTTGAACTGCTGGAACACCATGCCGATACGGGAGCGCTGGCGCGCCTGCAGCCGGTCGGGCAATTCATGCAGCCGGCCACCGGCAAGCCGGTAGCCGATGATCTCCTCGCCCACCTCGATCAATCCACCGTCGATCCGCTCGAGATTGTTGATGCAGCGCAGCAGCGTGCTCTTGCCCGATCCCGAAGGCCCGATGATGCAGACCACCTCACCTTCGGCGATGTTGAGGGAGACATCGCGCAGCGCCTCGAACTGTCCGAACCATTTCGAGACGCCGCGGATCCTCACGATGTCCGGCATTCAGGCGGCCTCCTGCACGGCGACCGGCGCCTGCGAGCGATTGTAGTGGCGCTCGATGTGCGACTGGACATAGGTGAGGATCGCGACCACGACCGAGTACCAGAAGGCGGCGACGATCAGCAGTTCGATGACGCGGCCGTTGGCGTAATAGACGGCCTGCGCGCCATAGATGATCTCCTTGTACTGGATCACGCTGGCCAGCGAGGTGAACTTCACCATGCCGATGGTCTCGTTGCCGATCGGCGGTACGATGACGCGCATGGCCTGCGGCAGGATGATTCGGCGGAGCGCCTGGGCCTGGGTCATGCCGATCGAGCGGGCAGCATCGAGCTGACCCTTGCCGACCGAAAGCAGGCCGCTGCGGATCACCTCGCTGGTATAGGCGCCCTGCAGGATGCCGAAGGCAAGCAGGGCACCGACGAAGGGCGTGATGACTTTCGTCGTCGCCACCTCGACGATGCCCGGAATCCAGATGACGGGAAAGATCAGGGCCAGATTGTACCAGATCAGGAGCTGAAGCAGCGCCGGCAGGGCGCGGAAGACGAAGATGTAGCCTGCCGCGGTGCCGCGCAGCACGGGGTTGTCCGAGTTGCCCATCAGCGCCGCGGCCAGGCCGAGCAGGATGCCGAGCACCATCGCGCAGGCGGTGAGCACGATGGTATTGACGATCCCCCAGAGCATCAGGCTCGAGAAGAGGAACTCGCCCACCACCGGCCAGTCGATCTTGCCGACCGCGAAGGCCCGCACTATGAGGGCGAGGACGACAAGAATCAGCGCGACCGATACGTAACGGCCATAACGGACGCGGTGGACGACGGAATGCGCCACGTCCGGCGCGGGAGGCCCCACCGGCGGCGCCAGCCGGTTTGCGGACCCATCCGCCAAGGGCGGCGGAACTTTCCCAGACATTCTTTCCAACCTGCCCCCAACAACGCTTCGCGATCCTGCCGCCCGCCCCTGGTCCGGCGTGTTCGGCCCCGGGGCCGCCGGAGGCTTGGGGGCGGGAGCAGAACCGCGCGCCCGCTATGCCAGCCCGTCCCAGGCACACGGCACCGTCCGGAACCCGGCCTGATCCGCCATCGCGCTGTCGACTTTCGGCTGGCGCCACGATTGGTTATCGGGATCAGGCTATCACGGTGCCGCCGAGATTGTCGAGCCGCTGCTGAAGTCGACTTCAGAAATCACCGCCCCACCGGCCGGCTCGCTCCGTCAATGCAGGTAATGAGCAAGGGCAGTATGTATTTATAGTTGACTTCAAAATAGAACCTAACATCATGAAAAGAAGCTTGGCGCATGACCTGCGCCTTGCCGTGCGCCGCCGCGGCCATCGCCGCAGCACGGCGGCGAGCGCGTCGATTGACCCCAGGGAGGACTGCGCATGTTCGATCGATCGGCGGAGCCCGTCGGCAGAGCGGATCTCGGCGGCATCGACCTGCCAACCGGCAGCGCCAGGGGCCTGCCGGGCCGCCTCTATTTCGATCCGGCGGCCTTCGACCAGGAACGGCGCACCATCTTCCGCAAATCCTGGTTCGCCGCCACCTATGCGAGCGACCTGCCCGCGCCGGGAGACATCCACCCGGTCTCCATCGCCGGCTGGGAACTCCTCCTTGTTCGCGCGCGCGATGGCGCGATCAGGTGCTTTCACAATATCTGCCGCCACCGCGGGATGAAGCTCGTCGAGCGGCCGGGCAATGCCCAACGGATAAGCTGCCGCTACCATTGCTGGACCTACGGTCTCGACGGCTCGCTGCTCGCCACGCCCCATCTGGGCGGACCCGGCATCAACCAGGGCGAAGGCATCCATCCCGAGCAGCTTGGCCTCCGGGAAGTGCGCTGCGCCGTCTGGCGCGACATTGTGTTCGTCGATGTCGACGGCGTGGCAAGGCCGCTCGATGAGCATTTCCGACAATTGGAGACATTGCTGGCCGAGTACGAACTCGACGGCCTGCAGCTCGCTGCCGAGACCACGCCGGAACAGGAAGTGCCGTTCAACTGGAAGATCCAGATCGAGGGCGGCATCGAGAGCTATCATCTGCCCTGGGTGCATCCGCAGCTCGAGCTGCCCCCGATGGGCTACCGGTTCGAGGCCGATCCCGCCGATGCGTTCATTGGCTTCAAGACGCCGATGTCCGACGCGGAGATGAAGCGACGGGCGGCTGGAAATGGCGCGTCGGAGGGACCTGTCCTGCCGAATTTCCCGGTCATCGACGCAAAGATCTCCCGAGGCGAGGCGCCGCAGTTCCTGATCCTCTTCGTGCTGCCCAATGTCACGGCGGTGGTGATGCCGAACTATCTGGTGCTCGGCCTCCTGCGTCCGCTCGCCGTCGACCGGACCGTCGTCCGGCGCAAGTTCTACTATGTCGGCGCGGCAGCCGGGGCGCCGGGACTGGCCGGGACCCGCAGCGACATCGCGCGGATCTGGCACGAAATCCTCCAGCAGGACATTCCGTTCCTGGCGGAGGTGCAGAAGATGTGCCGCGTGCGCGACGAGGCGGGCATGTCGACACGCTTCTCGCCCTACTGGGAGGTCGGCCTGCACATGTTTCAGAAGTACGTGGCCCGCAACGCGCTGGCTTGAGACCGGTCGCGGCCGGCATCGCCGCTGGCGAGATGGCCCGGGGCTGGTCTAACCTGTGAGCGGCACAGCCGGCAGGGGTGGGATCGACCGATGACGCGAGGTTTCGGAAAGCAGATGCGGGAGAAGGACACCACAGGACCGGCGGGGAGGCAGAAGGTCGGCCTGCATCAGCGCAACCGCGACCGCAGGACGCGAATGATCCTGAAGGTTGCCGCCACCATGTTCCGCGAGCGGGGCTACGACGCCGCCCGCATCGAGGACATTGCCGAGCGGGCCGAAGTCTCCCCGGGCACCGTCTATACCTATTTCAAAACCAAGGAGAACATCCTCCTTTCGATCCTCGCCTTGCACCGGGAAAGCAGTATCGAAAGGCGGCTGCGCATCGTGCAATCGCCGCCGGACGACCTGACGGAAGCTTTCGTGCGCTACGAGCGCGCACTGCTCACCGACGCGACGCACTACCTGGACCGCGATCTCTGGCGGCGCGTGACCGCCGCCGGCATCATGGCGACGTCCTCGAAGATCGGCGGCCGATCGGTCATGATCGACAGGCTGGCCAACCGCGAGCGGCTGCAGATTCTCGAGACCCTGCGCGAGCGCGGCCTGCTGCCCCGGGGTTTCGCGGTCGAGCAGGTGGCGGAGATCCTGCGCGCAGTCAGCTATCACGTCTGGATACGCTTCCTGCGCGGCGAACTGCGCTCGCTCGCACTGGCCAAGAAGACGATCGCCCGCAATGTCGAGTTCGTGCTCGGGCGGCAGGCGATAGCCCAGGCGCGCGCCCGCGCCGCCTGAGCGGCGGCAGCCCGTCCCGGCGCCGCCGGTTTGAAAGGAGGGCCAGTGATGGCAATGCCCGGCGATGCAGTTGACGCGCTTGCGAAGGCGGAATTGCACATCCATATCGAAGGCAGCCTGGAGCCGGAGCTTGCTTTCGCGCTCGCCCGGCGCAACGGCGTCGATCTCCCCTATGGCAGCGTCGAGGAACTTCGTCGCGCCTACAGCTTCACGAGATTGCAGGATTTCCTCGACATCTACTATCAGGGGATGTCGGTGCTGCGCACCGAACAGGATTTCCACGATCTCGCCTGGGCCTATCTCGAGCGTGCGCGCGCGGACAACGTGCGCCATGCCGAGATTTTCTTCGATCCGCAGGGCCATACGGCGCGCGGCATCCCGTTCGCGACCGTGATCGACGGCCTGCATCGCGCTATCCGGGCGGCGGCAGGCAAGCTCGGCATCGAAGCCTCGCTGATCATGTGCTTCCTGCGCCATCTCGACGAGGCCGACGCGGAGCGAACGCTCGATCTCGCGCTGGCGCACCGGGAGAAGTTCATCGGCGTCGGCCTCGATTCGAGCGAGGTCGGACATCCCCCGGCGAAGTTCAGGAACGTCTTCCGCCGGGCGCGAGAGGAAGGCCTGCGGCTGGTCGCCCATGCCGGGGAGGAAGGGCCGCCGGAATATGTCTGGGAGGCGATCGACATTCTTGGCGTGGAGCGTATCGACCATGGCAACCGCGCCATGGAGGATCGGGCCCTGGTGGCGCGGCTGGCGCGCGACCAGATTCCGCTCACGCTCTGCCCGCTTTCCAACCTGCGCCTGTGCGTGGTCCGCGATCTGGCGGAACATCCGCTGCGCCGCATGATGGAGGACGGCCTGCTGGTCACCGTCAATTCCGACGATCCGGCCTATTTCGGCGGCTATATCGGCGACAATTTCCGCGCCATTGGCAAGGCACTTGATCTCGGCGCCTCCGAACTGGCCGCGATCGCGCGGAACGGCTTCCGCGCCTCATTCGCCGCCCGGCCGGCCGGTTAGGGCAACTGGCCCCGGGCCAGATCCGCGACGATGGCGGCGATCACCGAAGCCCAGTCGCCCGCGCGCGGCTGGCGATAGAGGCGCATGGTCGGATACCAGGGGCTGTCGGCACGACGGATCAGCCAGCGCCAGTCCGCATCCTCGTGCAGCATGGCGATGGCCGGCCGCCCCAGCGCGCCGGCGAGATGGAGCGGCGCGGTGCAGGAGGAGATCGTCAGGTCGAGCCCCTCCATGATCGCCGCCATCTCGGCGAAATCGCCAATCTCGCCACCGAGATCGGCGAGGCCCTCGGGCAGCGCCCCGGCCTCGGCGCCGATCTGCAGCGAAACGAACCGGCATCCGGCTAGGCCAAACAGTGGCCGCAAGGCATCCAGGCCCGGCGAGCGCAGCGGCTCCAGCGGATGCTCTGGATTGCCGGCCCAGTTGAGGCCGATCAGGCGGCGGGCGGAACGGCGCAGTTCGTGCAGCCGCGCGCGCCATTTCTCCCGCGCT
Source organism: Alphaproteobacteria bacterium (assembly GCA_026126165.1). GTDB lineage: Bacteria > Pseudomonadota > Alphaproteobacteria > Ferrovibrionales > Ferrovibrionaceae > JAHCJQ01. The sequence goes on along the minus strand of JAHCJR010000070.1, from coordinate 6,815 downwards.
GCCTGCGGCACCGCGAGATAGGGCACGCGGTTCGGGAGTTTTTCCAGCGTGACGCCGAGAATGCCGGGCAGACTGAGCAAGGGCGCCTGCCAGTCGCAGTCGGCGGGGGCCTCGTCCATGGCATGCACGCCGATCGCCGGATGTCGCGCGAAGCTCACGCGCGCCAGCGCGACAAGCGGCGCCGGCAGCGCGAGCTCGATGCGCTGCGGCGCGCGTTGCAGGACCGGCGGCAGGAAGCGCATGAACTGGATGGCATCGCCCATGCCCTGCTCGGCGAAGACGAGCAGCCGCTGGCCCGCGATCTCCTCGCCGCGCCAGCGCTGGCCCGGCAGACGCGGCACGTGGCGGCGGCCTTTCGTCACCACCTGGTCGCGCCATTCATATTCCCGCCAGCCCTCGCGATAGCGGCCGAGCTTCAGCAGGCTCGTGGCGAGGGTGAAACGGACCAGCGCATCCTCCGGCGCCTTGTCCGCCGCCCGTCGAAGCCAGCGGATCGCCTCCTCATGCCGGCCGCGATCAAGGGCCGCGAGCCCCATCATGGCCAGCGATTGCGCCATGTCGGGGGCAAGATCCAGCGCCATCTGGGCATGCCGGGCGGATTCGGCCCGGCGGCCCAGCCGGCGCAAGGCGACGGCGAGATTGACATGGGCCTCGGCAAGTTTCGGCGCAAGGCGCACGAGCAGCCGGAAGTGTTCCTCCGCCTCGCCGTCGCGGCCGAGATCGAGCGCCAGAACCCCGGCCAGCAGCCGGGCGGACTGGTCGCCCCCGGCAATCGCCAGGGCGCGTCCCGCTTCCTCGCGCGCCGCCGTGAACTCGCCCTTCCGGCGCAGCTCGTCGGCCAGGCGACGATGGCGTGCGGCCAGGATCGCCGCGGGCACCCGCTGCGCGGCAAGCTGCTCCAGATCGCCCGCGACCCGCCGGACGAGTTCCTCCCAGTCGCCGGGGCGGACCTGTCGATAGAGGCGGAGCGATGGATACCACGGGCTGTCGCTGCGTCCCTCGAGCCAGCGCCAGCTCCCGGCCGCATGCAGGAGCACCCAGGCCGGCCGGCCGAGCGCGCCGGCCAGATGGGCCACCGACGTGCAGGAAGTGATCACCAGGTCGAGACCCTCGATCAGCGAAGCGGTGTCGGCGAAATCCGCCAGCCGCGCGCCGGGCAGGCTGGCGCGGGCCAGGCGGCGCGGCCCCATGGCCTGCAACAGCTCCTCGCGATGGGTCGGGACCTGAAGGCTCACCCAGTGCAAGCCTTCAACGGCAAAGAGCTGCGAAAGGACGCGGGCACCGGGCGAGCGGCGATGATCGTCCGGATAGCGCGGGTTGCCGCGCCAGACGATGCCGACCTTGAGCGCATCCTGATGGCCGATGGTGGCGAGCCATTTCGTCCAGGCGGCGCGGCGGCCCTCCGGCGCGCGCAGCCATGGCACCGGCCCCGGTATGGCCTCCGGCGTTTCGAGCCCGAGGATCAGCGGCAGCGACTGCAGCGGGCATTGCAGGTCGAACGGCGGAAGGCCGGCATGGCCCGGCCAGTCCGCGGCGCGCGGCAGCACCTGGAGCGATGGCTGGTCGCGAAAACTCTCGCGCACCAGTTCGAGCAGTTCCGGCTGCACTTCGAGCAGGACGTTGCCCTGCGCGCGGGACAGCGCGGCGGGAAGCAGGCGGAGCGCCTGGATCGTGTCGCCCGCGCCCTGCTCGCACTGGAGCAGGAGCGTGCGGCCCTGCAAGGGCTCGCCCTGCCAGTCGCGACCGTTCTCGGTGCGCATCTGCGCGAGCGGCCCCTCGGAGGCCAGGCGCCGCGCCTCGAAGGCGGCGAAGCCTTCCGCCCAGCGCCCGGTGGCCAGTAGCGCGAAGGCATGGTTGAGCCGGCAGGCGACATCGTCGGGATCGAGCAGCATGGCCCGCTCGGCGAGCGGCAGGGCTGCCTCCGCGCGGCCCGTCTCGCGCAGCAGCAGCGCCAGATTGTGCAGCGCCGCCTGATAATCCGGCCGCAGGCTGAGCGCCGCGCGCAGGCAGCGCTCGGCATCCTCGGGAAGATCGATCTCGTGCAGCAGCAGGCCGATGCGGCTGAGCCAGACCGGATCCTCGCCGGAGACGCCAAGCGCCGTGAACAGCCGCTCCGCCGGATCGCGCCCGGGCTCGGCGAGCAGCCGCAGAAGTCCGGCGCGGGCCTGGGACTGGCCGGGCTTCAGGCGCAGGCAGCGGGCCCAGGCGGCGAGCGCCGCCTCGGCCCGCCCGAGCAGTTCGAGCAACCGGCCCTGCAGTTCGAGCAGCGAAGCCTCGTCGGGTTCGAGCGCCAGTCCTGCCTCGACCACGGCGAGCGCATCCTCCGGCGCGCCGAGATTGGCGAGCGCGCCAGCGAGATTGAGCCTTGCATCCACCAGGCCCGGCTCCTGCGCCAGCGCGCTGCGGAAACAGGCGGCGGCCCCGTCATGGTCGCCGGCGCGGCCACGGGCGACGCCGGCCTGCAGCAGGTCGGTGGCGGACTGGATCACGCGCGGCTCCGGCAGGTGGCGACGGCGGCGGCGAACTCGGCTATCCCTAGAGGCGAGCGCAGGTGCGATGGAGGCAGCATGACCACGATCCGCAGATTGGACGGACCCCGCGTTAGCCCGGCCGAGGGTTCCCCTGCAAGACAACTTGTCGTGTTGCTGCACGGCTATGGCGCCGACGGCAACGACCTGATCGAACTGGCCGGCATCTGGCGCCGGCGGCTGCCGGCGACGGAGTTCGTGGCACCGAACGCGCCGGAGCGGGTTCCCGGCTCGCCCTTCGGCTGCCAGTGGTTTTCGCTCGACCGTTACGACCCCGAGCAGCTTCGCCGCGACCCCCGCCATGCGGCCGATACCTATCGCGCCATGGAATTCGGTGCCCGCGCCGCCGCCGCGTCGCTCGAAGCCTTCCTTGCCGCGGAGCTCGCCCGTCTCGGCCTGTCCGATGACCGGCTGGCCCTGATCGGATTCAGCCAGGGCACGATGATGGCCCTGCATTGCGGCCTGCGCCGCCCGGCCGCGCCGGCAGGCATCGTCGGTTTTTCAGGTGCGCTGGTCGGCGGCGATGCCCTGGCCGAAGAAATCTCCTGCCAGCCGCCGGTGCTGCTCATTCATGGGGATGCCGACCCGGTCGTGCCGGTGCAGGCGATGTTCTCTGCCGCCAACGGCCTGGCCGCGGCCGGCATCGGCGTGCAATGGCACCTCTGCCCGGGCCTCGCCCACGGCATCGACGAAACCGGCCTGGAACTGGCCGGCCGTGCCCTGCAATCCTGGCTGGCCTGACGCCCGCCCGGCCTTTGGGCCGGGCAGCGGCTCAGCCGCGCTCGTCGCTCTCCGCCTCGCCCGACATCGAGCGGACCAGCGCCAGGATGCGGCGGCGGACATTCTCGTTCGGGATGCTGTTGTAGGCGCGCAGCAGCTCCATCGAATCGCGCGAGAGCACCGGGGCTTCCATCACCTCCGCGCCATCGCCGTTCGCCGCCGGCCCGGCCGGCAGGCCATCGAAGAAGAACGATGGCGGCACGCCGAGGATTTCCGCGAACTGGAAGAGCCGGCCGGCACCGATCCGGTTGGCGCCCTTCTCGTACTTCTGGATCTGCTGGAAGGTCAGGCCGATCTTCGAACCCAGTTCGGTCTGGCTCATCCCGGCGAGCGTGCGGCGCAGGCGAAGCCGTGCGCCGACATGAGCATCGATCGGATTTCTAACTCTGGGCATGGGACTCCTTGGGGGCAATCTGACGCGCTAACAACAGGCGTTTCATATCAAATAGGGACGAAACGCCGCAATTGTATTTCACCACATCCGTACAAATAGGCCGGCTCCGGGTTTCATCCAGTATATGGAAGAAAGTCAGCCCCTACCAGCAATTGCAGGAAGCCTGGCAGGGTCGCCCCGCGACAATTACCCGCATCTCCCGCGCCAGCAGGGCGGGAGAGCGATCCGGCGGCATCGCGAAGGCACGGGCCCAATCCCGGCCGGGTCCGACAAGATACTGACCCGTCACGCAGATTTCATACCGCATCTGGTAGAGCGGCAGATATTTCGCTGGCGCTCCAAGGGTTCCGGCGGCAAGATTGCCGGACTTTCGCCGCGTGGAGGTCCCGCAAGGGTGTCATTGTCGCTCGAAAGCTGCCCTGCCCTGGTGCTGAACGCCGATCACCGGCCGCTCAGCTACTTCCCGCTGTCGCTCTGGCCCTGGCAGGAAGCGGTGAAGGCGGTGTTCCTCGATCGCGTCAACATCCTTTCCGAATATGACAGGGAGATCCGCTCGCCCGGCTTCAGCATGAAGCTGCCGAGCGTGATAAGTCTCAAGCGGTATGTCCAGCCGGTCCGCCGGCCGGCCTTCACGCGCTTCAATGTCTTCCTGCGCGACCGTTTCCAGTGCCAGTATTGTGGCGCCGCCGACGAACTGACATTCGATCACGTGGTGCCACGCTCGCGCGGCGGCTGCACCACATGGGAAAACGTGGTCACCGCCTGCGCCCCCTGCAACCTGCGCAAGGGCGGGCGCCTGCCGCACAAGGTGCAGATGCATCCGCGCAAGGCCCCGCGCATGCCGACGATGAACGAGTTGCAGGAGAATGGCCGGGGCTTCCCGCCGCGCCACCTGCACGAGACCTGGCGCGATTTCCTCTACTGGGATATCGAGCTGGAGCCCTGAGCGAGGCGCCCGGCGGTCAGATCCGTTCCGAGAGCCAGATGGCGAGCCGCGAGCCCGCCTTGACGGCGCCGGTCAGCACCGGATAGGCCGGCGCTTCCCGCGCGCCTTCCTCGCGCGCCAGATCGCGATGTTCGATCTCGTCGCGCCGGAACTCCTCGATGGCGGCGCGCAGTTCCGGCTCGCGCCCGGCCAGCGCTTCCGCCTGACGCGCGTAATGTTCGTCGATCACTTCCTCCACCGCCTCGGTGCAGGCCATGGCCGCCTCGCGCCCGAGAAGCGCGCTCGCCGCGCCAAGCGCGAAGCCTGCCACGTGCCAGACCGGGGAGAGCAGGGTCGGGCGCACGCGCCGTTCGATCAGGAAGCGGTCGAAGGTCTCGAGATGGCGTTGCTCCTGCTCGGCCATGCGGCGGATGACCGGCGCCGCCGCGCTGCGGCCGAGGACGGCAAGCTGTCCATCGTAGATACGCCGTGCTCCATACTCCCCGGCATGATCGACGCGCAGCATGCGTTCGAGTTCCCGGCGCGGATCGGGATCGCCCGGCTGGCGCGGCCTGTGCGCCGGATCGGCCGGGCCGCTCGCTTCGTGTCGATTGCCCTGTTCCATCACGCGCTCCGCCACAGGCGCCAGCCGAGAAAGCCCGCAGCCAGCGCATAGATGGAGGATAGCACGAAATTCCAGCCGGCCATGCTGAGGCCGAGAAAGATGAAGGCCGGCTCGTCGCAGCGCACCGGCTGTGTTCCCAGGAGCTGGCGGCGCAGTTCCTCGACGCTGGCGGCGGTGCCGGCGCCGGCGCATTCGGCGAGGCCCTGCCACCAGCCGGCCTCGACGCCGACATGGAAAAAGGCGATGCCGGCCCCGGTGGCGAAGGCGAGCGCCGCACCCGCCAGCGCCGCCGAAGCGGCCCGGCCCGGCAGCACCAGGGCGAGCAGGCCGAGCGCCAGGCTCGCCCAGTAGGGCCAGCGCTGCCAATAGCAGAGCGCGCAGGGCCTGAGCCCGAAGACATGCTGGGAAATCAGCGCGAAGCCCAGCATGAAAGCCGAGATGCCGGCCACCGCCAGCGCGGCCGGGGCCTTGCGTTGCAGCAGGGAGAGGGCATCGGCAGGCAACATCGGCAAAGGGCTCCCGGACGAGGCGCTATCCTAGAATACGTAGCGCACAAGGAGGAAGCTGCCGAACAGCAGCGCGAAGAACAGGAAGCTCAGCATGGCGAGACGCTTCTCGACGAACGCGCGGATCGGCGGGCCGAAGCGCCAGAGCAGCGCCGCCACGAGGAAGAAGCGCGCGCCGCGCGAGAGGGTGGAGGCCAGCATGAAGACGATGAAGTCGAGCCGCGTGACGCCGCTCGTGATGGTGATGACCTTGTAGGGGAACGGGGTGAAGCCGGCGAAGGTCACCCACCAGAAGCCCCATTCGTTGAAGCGGCGCTCGAACTCGCCGAACCAGTGCTCGGCCCCGCCATAGAGGTCGAGCACGAACCGCCCGAGCGTCTCGAACAGGAAATAGCCGATGGCATAGCCGAGTGCCCCGCCGAGTGCCGAGGCGATGGTGCAGATCAGGGCGAAGCGGAAGGCGCGCGCCCGGTCGGCCAGCACCATCGGCATGAGCAGCACGTCGGGCGGAATGGGGAAGACGGAACTCTCGATGAAGGCGACCGCCGCCAGGGCTTGCGGGGCCCGGCGGCCGGCGGCGAGTTCGAGGGTGCGGTCGTAGAGGCGTCTGATCATGGCGGGCGGGGCGGAGCATCGCCGAAGCCGGGCGTGCTGTCCATCCTCCCGATGCGCGTCCCATGGCTTCAGGTGAACGCCGCGGCCTGCGCGAGCTTGTCGGGGTTGCGCAGCACATAGACGCCGGATATGGCGCCTCCCGGATCGAAGCCGAGGGTGAAGAGGCTGTGCACCGCGCCGTCCTTGAGCAGCAGGAGGCCCGGCCCGCCATTGACCCTCACCGGCCGGGCGGACATGCCGGGCGGCTGCTTGCGGCGGAGGCCGGCGAGGAAGCGCACCGTGCGCTCGCGCCCGGCGATGACGTTGCGCGCCGCGATGACCTTGCCGCCGCCATCGCTCCAGAGTTCGGCATCGCGCGCCAGCGTCGCCGCCAGCGCCGAGGGATCGCCGCTCCGCAGCGCGCCGAAGAAGGCGGCGGCGAGCCGGGTGCGCTCCGCCTCGG
>JAHCJR010000007.1 GCA_026126165.1 Alphaproteobacteria bacterium | reverse complement strand
GACTTCCGGCCGAGGCGGCGCGCGATCGCCGCGTCGCCGAAGTCTATCTCGGCACCCAGCACTGAGGGCGCCAAGCATGCTGCAACTCGCGGGGGTCTCGGCGGGATACGGTTCCTTCCAGGCATTGTTCGATGTGTCGCTGGACGTGGGCGCCGGGGAGGCGGTGGGCGTCATCGGCCCGAATGGCGCCGGCAAGACGACGCTGATGCGTGTCATCTCGGGCATGCTTCCGGTGCGCGAGGGGCGCATCGATCTCGAGGGAAGGGCGCTGGCCGGCATGCCGGCGCACCGGGTCATCGGCGAGGGCATCGCCCATGTCCCCGAGAACCGCCGGCTCTTTCCCGGCCTCACGGTCGAGGAGAATCTGCGGATGGGTGCCTATATCCCAAGTGCACGCCAACATGTCCGCGAACGACTCGAATGGGTCTACGAGCTCTTTCCGCGTCTGAAGGAACGCCGCGACCAGACCGCCGGCACGCTGTCCGGCGGCGAGCAGCAGATGTGCGCCATCGGCCGCGCGCTTATGTCGAAGCCGAAGATCCTGCTCATGGACGAGCCCTCCGCCGGGCTGGCGCCGCTGGTGGTGCAGCAGGTGTTCGGCCTGGTGCGCCGCATCCGCGAGGAAGGCTTCACCGTGCTGATCGTCGAGCAGAACGTGCAGCAGGTGCTGGAAGTGGTGGACCGCGCATATCTTCTCGAGGTCGGCCGAATCCGGCTATCCGGCAGCTCCGAGGAACTGAAGAACAACGATTTCGTGCGCCAGGCTTACATGGGCATCTGAGGCGGGGGGCCAATGGACATCTACCTGGTCGAGGCAATCATCAACGGCATCCTGCTGGGCGGCGTGCTGGCGCTGCTGGCGCTCGGACTGAACCTCATTTTCGGCGTCGTCGACGTGGTATGGATCGCCTATGCCGAGATGGTGATGGTCGGTATGTACGTGATCTACTGGCTGCATGCCTATTACGGCTGGCCGCTGCCGCTCGCCTGCCTCGTGGCGGTGATCGGCGTCGGCCTGCTCGGCATCCTGGTCCATCTGCTGATCATCCAGCCGATCCTGGGATCGGCGCCGATCAACCAGCTCCTTGCCACCGGCGGCCTGCTGTTCTTCCTGCAAAGCTTCGCCACGCTGCTGTTCGGTACCGATTTCCGCAATATCGGCCTGCGCATGCCGATCATCGAGATCGGCGACATCTTCATCAGCTTCTCGCGGCTGATTGCCTTCTGCGTGGCGCTGGCCGGCGCGGTGATCCTGTACTTCTTCCTGTCGCGGACCCATATCGGCACGGCGATCCGCGCCATCTCGCAGGACCGCGAGATCATGGGCCTTATGGGGGTCGACGAACGGAAGGTCTACGTGATCACTTCCGCGGTCGGCGGCAGCCTTGCCGGTCTCGCCGCCTGCCTGCTGGTGCTGCAGTATGACGTGCATCCCTTCATCGGCCTCTCGTTCGGGCCGATCACCTTCATGATCTGTGTCCTGGGCGGGCTGGGCAACATGATCGGCGGGTTCGTCGCCGCCTTCCTGATGAGCCAGATCATTTCGGTCGGCGGCTATTATTTCTCGATCGAACTCTCCTACGTTTTCGCCTTCCTCTTCTTCATCGTTCTCATGTTCATCCGGCCGCAGGGGATACTGGCGAAATGATGACCATCCGCTGGCCGCTCGCGCTGCTGTTCGCCGTTCTGCTGCTCCTTCCCCTCGGCCTGCAGGACTATCTGCTGCACATGGCGATCCAGATCCTGATCTGGGGCTTTGTCTATACCGGCTGGTCGGTGATGGGCCGCTTCGGTCAGGTCTCCCTCGGTCATGGTGCCTTCCTCGGGGTGGGCGCGTATACGACGGCCCTGCTCTGGAACAATTTCGGCCTCGTGCCCTGGATCGGCATTCCCATCGGCGTCGCTTTCGCCGTGCTGCTGGCGCTCGTCATCGGCTATCCGTGTTTCCGGCTCAAGGTGGTCGGACATTACTTTGCCCTTGTGACACTGGCCTTGAGCCAGGTGGTGCTGCTCTCCATCGTCGCGGCGCGCGACATCACCGGCGGTTCGCTCGGGATGACGCCGAATTCGGTCGGTCAGAGTTCCTGGCTCGCGCTCCAGTTCACCTCGAAGATGCAATGGTATTTCGTCGCCCTGGCGGTCTGGGCCTTTGGCCTGTGGGTCTGGGTCAAGGTCGACCGCGGCATGGGGCGCGCCGCGATGGAAGCGGTATCCGAGGACGAGACCGCCGCCGCCGCGGTCGGCATCAACGTGACCCGGGAGAAACTGCGGGTCACCGTGATCAGCGCGGCGATGACGGCCTTCGGCGGCGCCCTGTTCGGTCAATATCAGATGTATCTCAACCCCGAGACGCTCTCGGGTATCGGCGTTTCGCTGCAGATCGTCTTCGCGGCGATCGCGGGCGGCATGTATTCGCTGCTGGGACCGACGGTAGGGGCGCTGCTCACCATTGCGCTGACCGAGGGTCTGCGGATCGGTTTCGGCACGACCCTGATCGGCGCCGCCAATACGATCTATGGCATCCTGCTCATTCTCTTCATCATCTTCATGCCACGCGGTATCACGGGATTCTTCGGCGCCTGGACAAAGCGCCGCGCGGCAACCGCCGCCGCCGCCACCTGACCGCTCGGGACGTTGCTGGTTCAGTCCGGACGAACGATCAGGCAAGTCGTCGTGCCATGGGCGAGGAGCCGCCCTTCAGCGTCGCTGATGCGGCCCTCGGCGGTGCCGATACGCCGGCTGCAATGGATGAGATTGGAACGGCACCGGACGGGGCCGCTCTCGATCGTCATCGGGCGGAGAATGTTGATCTTGAGTTCCACGGTGGTCCAGCCGACGCCGGCGGGCAGGGTGCTCCAGATCGCTACGGCCATGGCCGCATCGAGCAGGGAAGCATAGACACCACCCTGCACGGTGCCGGCCGGATTATAGTGCCATTCACGCGGCGTCAGGCTCCATAGCGCGCTGCCCTCCGAGACCTCGTCGAGGGTGAAACCGAGGGTGTCCTGGATCGGCGCCATGCGCCCTTCTGCAATGAACCGCCGCAGATAATCGATTCCCGGCAACTCGTGCATCCCCTGGCTTACCTGCCGCGGGTCCTGCCATTCATACTGGCGCAGGCGTCTTTCGCCGGCACTCGCGATACGGCTCATCCGATACCTCCCATTCCGCCTGGCCAATCAGGTAGCGCCTTTGCGCCCGCCTGTCTTTGACCGGGCATCGGCAAAACTTCGCTGTCCGTCCGATTTGTGCGTGCCGTGCTAGGATGCGTGCATGGATCTTCTGAGCGATATTCTCGGAGCGGCGCGGTTGCGCGGGCGCTTCTATTTTCCAGTGTGCGCGACGGGCGATTGGGCGGTGCGCGTCCCGGAGGAGCCCGGGGCGTTCCGCTTTCACGTTCTTCGGCGCGGCACCTGCTGGATTGGCGTCGGCTCCGAACCGGCCTGGACCAGGCTGGCCGAAGGAGACCTGGCCATCGTTCCCCATGGTGCCGCGCAGGTCCTGGCGGATGCGTGCGGCCGGCCGGCACTCGAGCTGGAGGCGGCGTTGCGGAATGCCGGCTTCACGGGCGCGGGCGATGTCCGACTGGGCGCGCCGGGCGGCGGCGGCGCGGACCTCCTGTGCGGCGCCTGCATGGTCGAGCGCGGCGGTGGCCATCCATTGTTTCAGACGCTCCCGCCGTTGCTGGTCCTCTCCGATCGCGATCTCGGGCCGTGGATCGCGCAGGCGTTCGAGCGGCTGGCCGAGGATGCAAGATCCGCGAGGGCAGGTTATCGGGCCATCGCCGACCGGCTTTTCGAGATTCTGCTGGCCGAGGCGTTTCGGGCCGTGCTGGCAAGGGGCGGGAGCGATGGCGGCTTTCTTGGCGCGATGGCCCACCCGAATATCGGCCGGGCGCTGCGGGCCATGCATGAAGCGCCGGACCGGGACTGGACCCTGGAGCTGCTGGCCGGCGAGGCGGGTCTGTCGCGCAGCCGCTTCGCGGAACTGTTCCGGGAGCTTGCGGGCGATACGCCGCTGCAGTATCTGGCGCGCTGGCGCCTCGAACAGGCAAGAGGGCTCCTGCTCGAGACGAGACTGGGCGTTGCCGAGATTGCGCACCGCGTCGGCTATGAGTCGCTGCCGGCCTTCACCCGCAGCTTCAAGCGCCACTTCGGGACCGGGCCCGGCACGCTTCGGCGGGAGGCGCTGGCAATTGCGGGTGACGGCGCCGGTAGCCCTCCCCCGACCCTGTCGAGCAAGCGGGAGAGCGCCTTGAAATCTCCCTCTCCCACACTCGTGGGAGAGGGCCTGGGTGAGGGCGCGGTGGTGAAGGCGAGCAAGGCCTAGAGCCTTTCACCGTGGGCTGGAATCGTTCTGACGTGGCGGAATTGGGGCGTGGCGAGGAAGACGGCGCCGGTCGTAGCGGGGCTACGGCCAAGCCGTCTGACGCCGTCCATCGGCGCAATTCCGCCCGTCCCGGCGGGTTGGCCGGCGGCGGGCGCCCGCCTTGTCGCGCCGCTGGCCCGATGCACCGCATCGCGCTGCGCGCCGCTTCGCGCGGCTCGCCGCGCCGCCTGCCAACAGAACCGTTTCCATCCCGCGGTGAAAGGCTCTAGCCACTGAACTCCCGCCGGTCGCGCCAGCGATAGAGCATCAGCATGCCGCGTGCGAGGTGACGCGCCAGCCCGTGCAGCGGAACGGTTCGCAGCGCCGTCACGGGCATCGGCGGGGCGATACGCCCCTCGCTCAGCGCATGCAGGGCAAGGGCGCGGCCAAGTGCCGTGGCGAGCGCCACGCCCCGGCCGTTGCAGCCGATCCAGGCCATCACGCCGGGTGCCAGTTCATGCAGATGAGGCAGGCCGTCTTCGGTCATGCCGATCATGCCGTGCCAGACATGCTGGAAGCGCGGCGGTCCGAGTTGCGGGAAGATGCGGGCGAGCCGCCTGGCCAGCAATGCAGTGAGCCGGCGTTCGTCGGCGATCTGGACCAGCAGCGCGCCGCCCGTGACCAGCCTTCCGTCCCGGTCGTAATGCATGAAATGCAGATCGCCCCTTGTGTCCGACAAAGCCTGGTTGCCCGGCAGGATCGATCGCCGAAGATTGGATGAAACCGGCTCGGTGGCGATCTGGTAGGATCGGACCGGCACCACGCTCCGGCGCAGGCCCGGCCAGAGTTCGTCGGAATAGGTGCCGGTGGCAAGGATGATGCGGTCCGCCGTGACGGCGCCCTGCGGCGTCTCAGCGCGCCAGCCATGACTGTCCCGACGAAGCGAGACCACGGGCGAGCGGCCGTGAAGTCGTGCGCCCGCGGCCACCGCCGCCTCGGCCAGTCCGCGCGCGAAACCCAGCGGATTGATATGGCCGCCGGTCGGATTGATCCAGCCGCCATGCCAGAAATCGCTTCCGATCAGGGAGGACATGGCGGCGCGATCCAGAACCTCGACCGGGGCGTCATGGCGGCTCCATTGCGCGGCCCGCCGGTGCACCAAGGCCATGCGGCCTGGCGAATGCGCCGGCTGAACCCATCCGGCCTGGACCGCATCGCACGCGATGCCGTGCCGCGCGATCAGTTCGAAGACGAGGGCGGCGGAATCGCGGATCAGTTCGATCATCGGCCGGGCCCGTTCCTCGCCGAACCGTCGAATCAGGTCGTCTGGGTCGGCGCGGCTCAGTGTCGGGATGACCTGCCCGTTGTTGCGCCCCGAGGCGCCAAAGCCGGGCTCTGCCGCTTCCAGCAGCACGACCTCCAGGCCTGCCTCGGCGAGATGCAGCGCGGCGGAAAGGCCGGTATAGCCGCCGCCGATGACCGCAACTTTCGCGCGCGCTTCGCCGAGTAGCGGCGGCAGCGGCATGGCGGGCGGTGCCGTGCGCGTCCACAACGACTGGGGCAGATGTTCGGACATCGCGGTTCCGTTTCGCAGGGCCTCGCATTCCTGTGATAACGGTGCCAGTATCCGCCGGCAAGAGTGAAGAGGGCAGAGAGGAGCGAGACATGACCGAAGCCTTCATCTGCGATGCGATCCGCACGCCGATCGGTCGCTATGCCGGCGCGCTATCCGGCGTGCGGGCGGACGATCTCGGCGCGATCCCGCTCAAGGCCCTGATGGCGCGCCATCCCGATATGGACTGGCAGGCGCTCGACGACGTCATTTTCGGCTGCGCCAACCAGGCCGGCGAGGACAACCGCAACGTCGCGCGCATGTCGCTGCTCCTGGCCGGACTGCCGCGGGAGGTGCCGGGAGCCACGATCAACCGGCTGTGCGGTTCCGGGCTCGATGCGGTCGGTACCGCCGCCCGCGCCATCCGTGCCGGCGAGGCCGGACTGATGATTGCGGGGGGCGTCGAAAGCATGAGCCGCGCGCCTTTCGTCATGGCCAAGGCGGAGAGCGCCTTCTCGCGCGCCGCGGAGATTTACGACACGACCATCGGCTGGCGCTTCGTCAATCGGCTGATGCGCGAGAGCCATGGCACCGATTCCATGCCGGAGACGGCGGAAAACGTGGCCGAGGAGTTCCAGATCAGCCGCAGCGACCAGGATGCCTTCGCGCTGCGCAGCCAGACACGGGCGCTGGCGGCGCAGAAATCGGGCTTCTTCGAGCGCGAGATCACGCCGGTGGAGATCGCCGGGCGCAAAGGCGAAAAGACGATCGTGGCGAAGGACGAGCATCCGCGCGAGACCAGCCTGGAGCAACTCGCCAGGCTGCCCGCGCCCTTCCGCAAGGGCGGCTCGGTCACCGCCGGGAATGCCTCGGGCGTGAATGACGGCGCGGCGGCACTGCTGATCGCATCGGAAGATGCGGCGAGGCGGCACGGGCTTACGCCACGTGCGCGCATCGTCGGCATGGCCACCGCCGGCGTCCCGCCGCGCATCATGGGCATCGGACCGGCCCCGGCCACGCGCAAGCTGCTCGGGCGGCTCGGCCTCGGGATCGGCGATCTGGACGTGATCGAGCTGAACGAGGCATTCGCCGCGCAGGCGCTCGCCGTGACCCGGGAACTCGGGCTGGCGGACGATGCCCCGCATGTCAATCCGAATGGCGGCGCGATCGCGCTCGGACATCCGCTTGGCATGAGCGGCGCCAGGCTGGTGACGACGGCGCTCAGCCAGCTCGAGACGAGTGGCGGCAGGCGCGCGCTCTGCACCATGTGCATCGGCGTCGGCCAGGGCATCGCCGCGGTGATCGAGCGTGTCTGAGAACGGCCACGGACTTGCCGCATTGCGCCGGCAGGCTATGATCGGCTGATGCCGGCCGAAGGGCCGAGGGAGACATCAAGGATGCCGCAACAACTCGGCGGAACGATCCTCAAGCTCATCATTTTCTCGCTGGTCGCCGGCATGGTGATGTCGTTCTTCGACATCACGCCGCAGCGCCTGATCGAGAATTTCGGCGAGACCGTGCGCGAGATTTTCCAGTTCGTGGTGGACGCGGTCGAGTGGGGCGCGCGTTACGTCCTGCTCGGTGCCGTGATTGTCGTGCCGATCTGGCTGATCAAGCTGCTCTTCGACGCGCTGGGGCGCCGCGGTCGCGGCGGCGGTACGGGTGGCGGCAGCGGCGCCGCCTGAACGCCTTCAGCGCAGCACGAGACCGATCCGTGCCTCGCCATGGCGGAGCGTGCCGCTGGCCAGGTCGAACTGCATGAGGTCCTCGCCGACCACGATCGGGCCGGAATAGTCCGCGCGGATCTCCGCGATGAGCGCCGCCTCGTCGAAGCGGGTCGGCACGAAATGGTTGAGCAGCAGGCAGCGCGCCCCGGCTTCCCTCGCGACCTTTCCCACCTCGCTCGAGAGCGTGTGGTAGCTGGCGACCGCCGCGATGCCCTCGGCGGTGCGCACGCCGGGGATGACCGGCATCTCGCGATGGATGAAGCATTCGTGCACCAGCACGTCGGCCCCGCGCGCCGCCTCGATCAGCTCCGGCGCATAGGCGGTATCGCCACTGAAGGCGAGCTTGCCGCCACCGGCCGAGAAGATGAAGCCGAAGGCGTGTCGCACCGGCTGATGGCGCACCGCCACCGCATCCACCCGGACGCCGCCCTCGTCAAGGATGCAGCCCTCGCCGATCTCGCTCACCTCGATCTCGAGTGCCGCGACCGACGGGCGTCGCTCATGGGCGATGCGCTGCTCGAGTTCCGCCCGCCACAGGGCGCGCAGGGCATCCACATAGCGCCGGGTGCCGGGCGGGCCGAAGACGCGTTGCGGCCTTGGCCGGCCCTGGTGCCAGCTCGAAATGACGAGCTGGAAAAGATCGACCAGATGGTCGGAATGCAGGTGCGTGAGGAACACCGCATCGAGCGCCGCCCCCTTCGTTCCGGCCCCGAGCAGGCGCTGGGTGACGCCCGAACCGCAGTCGACGAGGAAGGCCCGGCCGTCATGGCGAACCAGGCTGGCCGGCCCGTGGCGCCGCGTGTCGACCTGTGGGCAGCCGGTGCCGAGGAGGGTCACGTCCATGCCTGCATTTCTCCCTATGGCCTGTCCGGGCAAAGACTAGTATCAAGCCGGGGTCATGTCAGTGGGGCAGACCCAGCCAATCGAGATCAGGCCGGCCAGGGCAGAAGATGCGGCGGAGATCGCCCGCCTCGCCAATGCGCTCGACCTGCATGAAGGGCTGGGCGGGCGGGTCTTCAGCGAGGGGCGCGTGCTGCGCGACGGATTCGGTCCGGACCCGGCCTTCGGCGTTCTCGTGGCCGGCCGGCCGGGCGAAGACGGGCGAGTGCTCGCCTATCTGCTCTGGCACTGGGCCTACGACACCGACCGGGCGCTGCGCAAGTTCTGGGTCTCAGACATCTTCGTCGCCGAGGAGGCGCGCGGCCAGGGTATCGGCCGCGCCCTGCTGAAGCGCGCCGAGGCAATGGCACGGGACGCGGGCGCCGGCTCGATCGCACTGCCGGTGCGCGAGGACAACCTGGCGGCGATCCGCTTCTATGAGGCCCTGGGATTCGCTGGCAAGGCCGTACTTATGGAGAAGGGGCTTGCCCCGTTGCCGTGATCTGGCACCCGTGGGTCTTGCTTGAGTCCGGACTTTCACAAGGCATGGACGAGAACCTTCGATACCAGGCCGCGCGATCACTGAAATGTCATTGCCAAACCGGCGCGAATACGCCGGTCGGCGTATTTCGCGTGGCCGGGGATGCCCGTAAGTTACGGCCCATAAGGAACGGGCCACATGCGGGCCGGTTCCAGAGCAAAGAGATCAAGTCTTGCGGGACTCCTATCCGAGCGTGATTTCCCCCATGTCTCCGACACGGGCCCGTAAGTTTCCCTTCGCCTGATGTTGGTCCCACATATTGGATCAACTTGGCCTATGACGTAGCCCCCGTAAGGCCTCAGGCGAAGGGAATTTCTTTGCACCTCACGACTGCGTCTGTCGTGCTGATTCTTCTATCAAAAAATCGCGAGATGGAAAATACGCCGACCGGCCTACGTCGTTCGGCTGCGGCTTTGGCCTCTCCTGCAAACCTCGGGAGAACAATGGTGTCGCCTGTCACATGGGTGTGAATGTCGCTCGACTCACGTCCATGTGTTTTGAACACGGCAGGCGCGGTCCCGTTCAATGCGCCTGTGAAACATGAACGCGAAACTCCCCATGCAGCTTCCGCGACACGCCCTTCGGGTGGTGTCATGCGGCCGGGCGGCGACATTTGCATGCCAGGAATGCCGGGCGTAATGACCGGACCGGCGGATGCCTTGCAGCCTGGCGCCGAGGCGGCCGCGCTGGAGCAGTCGCTGAATGCGGGCGAGCTGTTGCAGGCGATCCATCACCTCCTGATGGCCCGTCCGGAACCAGCATTTCTGGTGGGCGCGGACGGACGGGTGGTGGCGGAATCGCCAGGCGGTGCGCTGGCGCGCGCGAGCCTGCCCGGATTCGACAGGGTGATGGCCGAACTGGTGCGCCAGTCCCCGCGCAAGGCGGACTTTCTCGTGCGTCCCGACCTCGGTGTCGGCCTGCAGGTCACCCCCTGCTCGGCGCGGGGCGCTGCACCGGCCTATCTGGTGATCATCTCCAAGCTGGCCCCCGCCGGGCGCGGGCGGCTGACGCTGCGGCAGGCGGAACTGATCGGCCTGCTCCAGGATGGACTGAGCAACGCCCAGATCGCCCGGCGCATGGGCATCGCCGCCTCGACGGTCAAGACCATGCTCGAGCGCCTGTACCGCTTCGCCGGCGTATCCAACCGCCAGTCGCTGGTCCACTGGGCGAGCGGGGCACGCATCAACTGACCGGGCACGGCCCGCCGCCGCCGGAGCAAGGTTGTCCGCGGCCGGCGGCGCGCCTATGGTTTCGCGGAGGGGCCGAGGCTAGGGGAATGGCGAGAGGCGACGGGCCTCGGGTCCGGCCGTCGCGCGCTACATCCGGGCCGGCGCAGGGAGCAGGAGGCGTCAAGGCATGTTCTCGAAGAGCCAGAAGAACCGGAAGGGCGGCAAGGCCGGGGGCAACGCGGTGCCTTCCATCATCAGCGCCGATCTGACCCTGACGGGCAACATCGTCACGGATGGCGATGTTCATGTGGATGGTCGGGTCGAGGGCGACATCACCTGCAGCGATCTCAGCGTCGGCGAGAGCGGCAGCGTGGCCGGCGAGGTGGTGGCCGACAGCGTGCGCATCCTGGGCGAGGTGCGCGGGCGGGTCCGCGCGCTTTCCGTCTATATCGCCGCCAGCGCCCGCATGCATGGCGACGTGCTGCACAAGGAACTGGCCGTGGAGACCGGCGCCGTGATCGACGGGCTGTGCCGGAATCTGGAGAATCCGAAAGAGGCCGGACTGGCCCAGCTCGCGCCGCCGCGCCCGGCCCAGCCGGTTGCCGCCAACAGCCTGCCGCCCGGCCAGGCGACGGCCAAGTCGGGCGATCCGAAGGCTGGCGCGGTCGCCGGCCCGGGGCCGGTTCCGGCCAGGGAGGCGAAGCCCGCCGGCTGAGCCGTTCGGGGGCCTTGAAATTCCGGCCAGCGTCATGAAATCCTGCTTCAGGGACATAGCTTGGGGCATGCGAGAATGGCAGGCTTTGGCCGGACACGCGCTTCCCTCGCCGGGTGGCTGTTCCTGACTGTCTTGCTGGCACTGTCATGGCGCGCCGGGCTGCCGTCGGCCTTGGCGCAGTCGCCGGCGCCGCTCGGCCCGCCTCCCACCCTGGCGCCCCTGATCGAGGCGGTGACGCCGGCGGTGGTCAATATCGCCGTCATTTCCCGATCGCCGACGGCCGACAATCCGCTGCTGCGCGATCCGTTCTTTCGCCGTTTCTTCAACCTGCCCGACGCGGCGCCGCGGCCGGAACTGAGCGCGGGATCGGGCGTCATCGTCGATGCGCGGCGCGGGCTGATCCTGACCAATCATCACGTCATCGAGCGGGCAAGCGAAGCCGTGGTGACGCTCAAGGATCGCCGCAGCTTCAGGGCGCGCCTCGTCGGCAGCGATCCCGATACCGATATCGCCCTGCTGCAGGTCGAGGCGGAGGGCCTGACGGCATTGCCCTTCGGCGATTCGGATGCGCTGCGGGTCGGCGACTACGTGGTGGCGATCGGCAATCCGTTCGGCCTCGGCCAGACCGTGACATCGGGCATCGTTTCGGCGCTTGGGCGCACCGGCATCAATGCCGATGGATACGAGGATTTCATCCAGACCGACGCCTCGATCAACCCCGGTAATTCCGGCGGCGCGCTGGTCGATCTGCGAGGGCGGCTGATCGGCATCAACACGGCGATCATCGGTCCCGCCGGCGGCAATGTGGGAATTGGCTTTGCCGTGCCGGCCAACATGGCCCGCGCCGTGATGAACCAGCTTGCCGAACATGGCGAGGTGCGGCGCGGCCGGCTTGGCATCGGCGTGCAGGACCTGACGCCGGATCTCGCGCAGGCGATGGGCCTGGCGCGCATGACCGAGGGCGCGGTCGTGACCCAGGTGGAACCGGGCTCGCCGGCGGCGGAGGCGGGCCTTGTCACGGGCGATGTGGTTCTGCGCTTCGATGGCCGTCCGCTGCGGAGCGCCACCGACCTGCGCAATCGCATCGGCCTCGCGCCGGTCGGCCGAAGCGTCACGCTTGGCCTCGTCAGGGAGGGCCGACAGATGGAGGTGACCTTGCGCATCGCCCGCCCGGAGCCCGCTTCCGTGCGTTTCGATGCCGCCCTGCCGCAGCTAGCCGGCGCGGCGTTTCGCGATCTCGATCCGACCCTTCCGGTCTATGGCAAGGTGGAGGGTGTGCTGGTGAGTGCCTGCGAACCCGGCTCGCCCGCCTGGTCGCGCGGCCTGCGGACGGGCGATGTCATTCTTGCGGTCAACCGGGAAAGCGTCCGTTCGGTCGAGGAACTGCGGACCCGCATTGCGGCATCGTCGGGGACGCTCGTGCTCAACCTGCTGCGCGGCAACAGCGCCTTGCTGCTGGTGATCAGGTCGTAAGCGGGGCGGGCCTCGGGGTTCGCGCGGCGTTCTTCGCTTCCGCCCGCAGGTCCGGTCCGCCGGCGGCGAGCGTGGGCTTGAGACCATCGATCAGCCTGGTCTCGGCCGCGAAGCCGAAGGTGGCGTTGAGCCGCGCCGGGTTGCCGATGGAAAGGCGAATGTCGCCGGTGCGCGCCGGGGCCCGTTCGATCCGCGCCGGCCGCCCGACCGTGGCGGCGATGGCGCGCGCCAGTTCGTTGACGCTGGTCGGCCGGCCGGTGGCGATGTTGAAAACCTGCCCGGCGAGGTCGGGCCGTGTCATGGCGGCGAGCAGAAAGCGGACCACGTCGGCCACATAGACGAAGTCCCGAACCTGCTCGCCATCGCCGAAGATGGTGATCGGGCAGTCGCGCGCGATCCTGTCGGCGAAGATGGCGATGACGCCGGAATAGGGCGAGTTCGGGTCCTGTCGCGGTCCATAGACATTGAAGAAGCGGAAACCGATGGTGGGCACGCCATGCGCCAGCCAGGCGACCCGGCCGTGCAGTTCGCTTGCCATCTTGTCCGCGCCGTAGGCGGACAGCGGGGCCGGTGGTGCGCTCTCGGCGATCGGCATATCGGGATTGTCGCCGTAGATGGCGGCGGAGGAGGCATAGACCACCGGAACGGGCGTCGGCTGTCGCCGGGCCGCATCGAACACGGCGATGCTTCCGACCAGGTTGGCCCGGTTGGTCGTCAGCCATTCCTCCATGCTGCGTTGCACCGAAGCAATCGCCGCCAGGTGGAAGCAGCCCCGCACACCCTCCATGGCCCGCGCGACCAGGGCCGCATCCGCGACGTCGCCGACGATCAGTTCGGCGCCGGAGGGAAGATTCTCCCTTTTTCCGCTGGAAAGATCGTCGAGAACCCGAACGCGCTCGCCCCGGGCGATCAGCGCCTCGACCAGGTGCGAGCCGATGAATCCGGCGCCCCCGGTGACCAGATAGGCTCCCATCCTGACCTCGGCCTCTGCCGTAATCCGCATCCGGACCGTCCGGATGACGCACTATCCAAGCCGCGACCGGACCAAGGAAGGGTTAACAGGCCATGCGGATTACAAGAATTGCTTCAGGATGATGCAAATGCCGAGGATCGACAAGGACATATAGCCAAGCAGCAGCATCTCGACCATCAGTTCGCTGCGCAGCAGCGCTGGCGGTTCGCTGAGATTGACCAGATTCCGCAAGTTCACAATGCCGACACTTGCGCCTGCCAGAAGGGCGACACCGATAAGGAATAGCATGGGAAGATCCGTAAAAAGACCCAGTTAGCATTACATATAAATTGATCTTGAGCAATGAAGGAGATGCCTTCCTGGTTTGCAATCCCCACATTGAGCGGGACGTTACATGGTCATAAGCACCCGGTCAGACCGGTCCGGGTCGCCTGTGGAAAGGAAAAGAGCGATGACCGATCAGATGCGTGTCATGCCAAAGCCGGCGAACGACAGGCCCGAGCCGGAGGCCGCAGCCTCGCCGCCATCGCGTCCGGTGCCCGGCGCGCCGCATCTGCCGGAGATCAGCATGTCCACGATCTCCATGGACCGGATGACGAACGTGGCGTTGGCGCGGCTGACGGCCGGTCTCTCGCCCCTTGCCCTGTCGGCTGCCTACCTGGACTGGGCGACGCATCTTGCCTTTTCCCCGGGCAAGCGGCTGGAATTGGTGCGCAAGGCGCAGCGGAAAGCCATGCGCTTTGCCCATTTCGCCGGCCAGTGCCTGCAATCAGGCGGCGCCGGCGAGTGCTGTATCGAGCCATTGCCGCAGGACAAGCGGTTCAGCGACCCGGCCTGGCACCAGCCGCCTTTCAACCTGATCCACCAGGCATTCCTGTTGACCCAGCAATGGTGGCACAACGCCACCAACGACGTGCGCGGCGTGGCGCGCCATCACGAGGAGGTGGTCTCGTTCGTCGCGCGGCAGATGCTGGATATGTTTTCCCCCAGCAATTTCATCGCCACCAATCCGCTGGTGCTGCGCGCCACCATCGAGCAGTCGGGCTTCAACCTGGTCAATGGCTGGCGGAACTTCATCGAGGACTGGGAGCGCGCCCAGCTCGGCAAGCCGCCGGCCGGCGCGGAGCGCTTCCGGGTCGGCGAGAACCTGGCCGTGACGAAGGGCAAGGTGGTGCTGCGCAACCGCCTGATGGAACTGATCCAGTATGCGCCCGCGACCGAAAAGGTCTATGCGGAGCCCATCCTGATCATTCCCGCCTGGATCATGAAATACTACATTCTCGACCTGTCGCCGGAGAACTCCCTGGTGCGCCATCTCGTCGAACAGGGGCATACGGTCTACATGATGTCATGGAAGAATCCGGGCGCCGAAGAACGCGATCTCGGCATGAGCGACTATCTTCGCCTCGGTCCGGCAGCGGCACTCGATGCCATCTCGCGCATCCAGCCCGGCAGCCAGGTCCACGCGGTCGGCTACTGCCTGGGGGGCACGCTGCTTTCCATCGCCGCCGCGCAGATGGCGCGCGATGGCGACGAGCGGCTCCGGTCCATCACGCTGCTCGCCGCCCAGACGGATTTTTCCGAGGCGGGCGAACTGATGCTCTTCATCGACGAGGCGCAGATTTCGTTCCTCGAAGACCTGATGTGGGAACAGGGCTATCTCGATACCAAGCAGATGGCGGGCGCGTTCCATCTGCTGCGTTCCAACGATCTGATCTGGTCGCGGCTGGTGTCGGAATATCTGCTGGGCCAGCGGGCGCCGATGATCGACCTCATGGCCTGGAACGCCGATGCCACGCGAATGCCCTATCGCATGCATTCGGAGTATCTGCGCAGGCTGTTCCTGAACAACGACCTGGCGGAGGGCCGCTATGAAGTCGGCGGCCGACCGGTGGCCCTGACCGACATCCGCGCGCCGGTCTTCGCTGTCGGCACCGTGTGGGATCATGTCGCGCCCTGGCGGTCGGTCTACAAGATCAACCTCCTGACCGATACGGACGTGACGTTCCTGCTCACCTCCGGCGGCCACAATGCCGGCATCGTCAGCGAGCCGGGCCGCAAGGGGCGGCGTTATCAGGTTATTCATCGCGACGCCGACCATCCGTTCCGGGACGCCGAACGCTTCGTCGGCGAGACGCCGGTGCAGCAGGGATCCTGGTGGCCGGTCTGGCGCGAATGGCTCGTGCGGCGGTCCGGGGAAATGGTGGCCCCGCCGCCGCTTGGGGAGGCGCTCGCGGATGCGCCGGGACAGTATGTGTTTGGCTGACGCGCCGGGCTTGACCTGCGTCAATGCCGGTCCTGGTCGTCCTGCCCAGAATAAGTGCGTTCGCCGATCAGGCGGGCACCAGGATCCACCGATAACCGGAGATCGCAGCTATGAATTTCCGTTCCCTGTTGCCATTCGGTGATACGCGCCGCGGCGGGCTGGACGATCCCTTCCAGGCCATGCAGCGCGAGATGAGCAACCTGTTCGACCGGCAATTCCGGGATCTCATGCCGGCGAAGTTCGAGGGGCCGCTTTCACCCTCGATCGACTTCAAGGAGACCGACAAGGCCTATGAGGTCAGCGCGGAACTGCCTGGCGTCGAGGAGAAGGATGTGGAACTCACGCTGAGCAACGGCATCCTGACGCTCAAGGGCGAGAAGAAGCAGGAGAAGAAAGAGGAGAAGGAAGGCTACCACAGGATGGAGCGCTACTATGGCGCCTTCTCCCGTTCCTTCGAATTGCCAGCGGATGTCGATGTTTCGAAGGTCAGCGCCGAATTCGACAAGGGCGTGCTGCGCGTGACGTTGCCGAAGTCGCCGGAGAAGTCGGCCGAGACGAAGAAGATCGCCATAAAGGGCGGCAAATGAGGCGGAGCCCGCGCGCCATCGGGTCCCTGCTTTGCATGCTGGCGCTCGCGGCATGCACGGCGGAGGCGCCGCGAGCCGGCGATCCGGCGCGCGGGCGCCTCGTGGCGCAGGAATGGTGCGCGGGCTGCCACGATATTTCCATCGCGCCGGTGCGCGAGCCGGCGCGGCCGGCTCCGGCTTTTCTCGATCTTTCGCGGCGTGCCCGGCCTGATTTCTCCGACGTCCGCCGTTTCATGGAGGAACTGCATCCTCCGATGCCGACATTCCGGCTCTGGCCGGAAGAGAAGGAGAATGTGCTAGCCTACCTGCACTTCCTGCGTCACGCGCGGGCCGCCGAGGCCCGTGGCGACGGCGTGGGCGTCAGGTAGCGCGAAGGCATGGGCAGCGTACTAACGGTCACGTTCAATCCTGCACTGGACATCACCACCGAGACCGAACTGGTCGAGCCGACGGTCAAGCTTCGCTGCGGCCCGCCGCAGGTCGAGGCCGGCGGCGGAGGCATCAATGTCGCCCGCGTACTGCGCCGGCTGGGTTGCGATGCCAAGGCATTCGCCCTGCTAGGCGGCGTGGCGGGAGAGGAAATATTTGCCTGCCTGCAGGCGGAGGGCCTGCCGGTGGAGAGCCAGCGCATCGCCGGCCGCACGCGGCAGAGCCTCACGGTGGGCGAGCGCGCGAGCGGCGAGCAATACCGCTTCGTCCTGCCCGGCCCGGATGTCGGGGCGGGCGAGACCGCGGCGGCGTTCCGCAAAATCGAATCCCTGCTGGAGCGGGCCGAACTCGTGGTGGCGAGCGGCAGCCTGCCGCCCGGCATGCCCGTCGATTCCTTCGCATGCCTGACGCGCATGGCGCGTTCGGCGGGAAAACGACTGGCGCTGGACAGTTCCGGCAAGGCTCTTGCCGCGGCGCTCGCCGAGCGGCCCTGGCTCGTCAAGCCAAACCTGGAGGAATTTTCCGAGATCATCGGCTATCGGCCGGCGCCCGGTGAACTCGAAAGGCTGGCGCGGGATTTTGTCGCCGACGGCCGAGCCGAGAACCTTCTGCTCTCCCTCGGCGCCGAGGGCGCGCTGTTCGTGAATGGTTCCGGCCTCTGGCGCCGCCACCCGCCGCCGGCCCGTCTGCTGAGTGCCGTCGGTGCCGGCGACAGCATGCTTGCCGGCTTCATAGCCGCAAGCCTGGGCGGCGCCGGTCCTGAAGCGGCGCTGGCCCGGGCCGTGGCCGCCGGGACGGCTGCGCTGATGACGCCGGGCACGGAACTCTGCCGCGTCGAGGATATCGCGCGGCTTTGTTCGGAGATGCGGGGGGTGGCGAATTGACGGTCACGGTGAAGTTCTGCGGTGCGGCGGGGACCGTCACCGGTTCCAGCTATCTGGTGCAGCATCCGGGCGGGCGCCTGCTGGTCGATTGCGGCATGTTCCAGGGCGCCAAGACGATCCGCGAGCTGAACTATGGCGGCTTTCCCTTCGATCCCTCGCACATCGATCGGGTGCTGCTCACCCATGCCCATATCGATCATTCCGGCTTGATTCCGAAACTCTGCCGGAACGGGTTCAGGGGGCCGATCCTCGCGACGCGGGAGACGATCGAACTGCTCGAATGGATGCTGCCGGATTCGGGCGCCATCCAGGAAGCGGAGGTGGCGCGGCTCAACCGTCGCAATGCCCGGCGCTCCCGCGCGGGTGTCGAGGCGATCTACACCCGGCTCGATGCCGAACAGTCGCTGCACCAGTTTCGCCCCGTCCCTTTCGGAGAGTGGACGGAAGCCGGCACCGGCCTGCGCGCGCGCTACTGGAACTCGGGGCATATCCTGGGCGGGGCCTCCATCGAGCTCGAGATCGCGACCGGGCGGCCGCGAAGGCCGACGCTGAGACTGCTTTTCTCCGGCGATATCGGCCCGGTCGGCAAGCCGCTGCAGAACGACCCGCATGCCCCGTCAGGCTATGACTGCCTGATCGTGGAATCGACCTATGGCGGGCGGGAACGGCCGGTTCTCGGCGACGAGGAGCGGCGCGGCGTGCTGCGCGGGATCGTGCGCGAGAGCCTGGAGGCCGGAGGCAACCTGCTCATTCCGGCCTTTGCGGTAGAGCGGACGCAGGAACTTCTGTTCGATCTGCTGGAACTCATGGCCGCCGGCGAGCTGCCGCGCGTGCACGTCTTTCTCGACAGCCCGCTTGCGGTGCGCGCCACCGAAGTCTTCGAACGACACATGGATCCAGCCTTGCGCGGGCGTCATTCCGGACCCAGTCCCTTCCGCGCGGCCAATGTCCGATTCGTTACCGATCAGGAGGAGAGCTACCAGATTTCCCAGGTGCGGGGCGGGGCGATCATCATCGCCGGATCGGGCATGTGCGATGCGGGACGTATCCGCACCCATCTCAAAAACAATCTCTGGCGGGAAAAGGCGACGGTGCTTCTGGTCGGCTATCAGGCGCCGGGAACTCTGGGCTCGCTGCTGGAGCAGGGCGTCAAGGCGGTCCGCATCCATGGCGACGAGGTGGCGGTCAATGCCCGCATCCGCAAGATCGACCTCTATTCCGGACATGCGGACCATCATGGCCTGCTCGACTGGGTGCGCGAGCGCCTGCCGCTCCGCCGGAGCATATTTCTGACGCATGGCGAGGAAGCCTCGCTCGCGGCTCTCGCGGCCGCCTTGCCGGCGATCGGCATCGATCCGGCGCAGATCGTCGTCCCGCGTCTCGACGAGACGTATGCGGTCGATCGCGGCGGCCTCGCGCACCGTGTCCGGGACAGCGTGCCGCCCCGCCTCGCCGCCGATCAAATGGATCCGGCGCTGTGGGGGCGGGACTGGCACAACGAATACGCCGCCCTGGCGCTCGACCTGCAGCACCGCTTGCAGCAGGCCACGAGCGACCGCGAGCGCGCCCGCCTGCTGAGCCGCCTCCGCCGCCAGCTCGATCGGTGAATCCTGGCGCTTGACCTGGGTCAAGGCGACAGCGGTCCAGCCAGCCTAGCCTGCCCGCACAATGCAAGGAGTGCGAAGGCATGGCTCACTATCACGCAGTCGTCTGGCTCGATCACCGCGAGGCGCGGGTCTTCCATTTCAATGCCGATGAAGCGGACCGGGCGGTGATCCATCCCGATCGTCCCGCCCACCAGCTCCACCGCAGGGCGGGCAAGCCTGGTTCCGGTCATGCGGCGGAAGACCAGGCCTTTTACCACCACGTGGCAGAGGCCATCGCCGATGCGGGGGCGGTTCTGGTGGTCGGACCGGGTCAGGCCAAGCTCGAACTGCTCAAGCACGTCAATCGCCACGACCATGCGCTGGTCGACCGGATCGTCGGGGTGGAGACAGTGGATCATCCGACAGACGGTCAGCTCCTCGCCTACGCCCGCACCTACTTCAAGGCGAAGGACCGGACGCTGCCGCAACGCGCCAGCCAGTGACTGCCCAAGGACAAGGCAATGTGAGCGAAAACAGGGCAGCGCCGCGCCGCCGAACCCTGTGCATGACCCGGCCGGACGCTGGCATGGATCTTGCGCCCGCCTTTGCTCGATGTCGTACATGGCAAGTTCAGCAGGGCCCGGCGGGGCGGCGCGCGAGCGGCCCGGGCCGGTTGCCGCCCTGCAGCGATGCGATGGCGGCGTCGAGGCAGGCTTCAGCGGCGCCGACGGCCTTACGCGCCTGACGCATCTTTATCAACGCAATCCGGGGCGGCTGCTCTTTCCAACCGTATCGTCAGGTTTGCCGCCGGAGGCGGTGCTGGTCACGGTGGCGGGGGGGTTGACGGGCGGCGACCGGATGTCGGTCCGTCTCGAGGCGGAGCACGGCGCGGTCGCTTGCGCGACCACGCAGGCGGCGGAAAAGATCTACCGTTCGGACGGAGCGGATACCTCGGTTCTTGTCGATCTGCGGCTCGGCGCCGGCTCGGCTCTCGAATGGATGCCGCAGGAGACCATCCTGTTCGATGGCGCGCGATTGCGGCGCGAGACACGTATCAGTCTGGCGCCGGGCGCGATGCTGCTTGCAGGCGAGATCACCATCTATGGCCGCACCGCCAGAGGCGAGCGCTTCGGCAGCGGATTGCTGTTCGATCGCTGGCGGGTGCAGGGGCCCGACCGGCTTCTCTGGTACGATGCGACGCGTCTCGAAGGCGATATCGGCGCGAAGATGGCCCATCCGGCCGGCTTTGCGGGTGCCCGTGCCTCGGCGACCT
The DNA here is from genome assembly GCA_026126165.1 of Alphaproteobacteria bacterium. GTDB lineage: Bacteria > Pseudomonadota > Alphaproteobacteria > Ferrovibrionales > Ferrovibrionaceae > JAHCJQ01. The sequence continues at coordinate 42,268 of JAHCJR010000007.1, read as the reverse complement.
TGCTGTGCGGAGGTCTGCCGGGCCAGGCCACGCTCGCTTTCGCGCGCGAGCGTCTCGCGGGCCGGGGGGACGATTCACTCCGCGCCGGATGCAGTCTGGTCAACGGCCTGCTGGTCTTGCGCTGGCTGGCGGGGGATGCGGCGCGGCTTCGCGCCTCGTTCGTCGAATTCTGGCTCCATCTCCGGGCGGCACGCCATTTGCACGGTCTGGCCTTGCCGGACACGCCGCCGCGCGTCTGGAACTGCTGATGCCGCGAAGGGGATACGGGGCCTGCCATGAATCTCACACCCCGCGAAAAGGACAAGCTGCTCGTCGCCATGGCGGCGATCGTGGCCCGTCGCCGGCTGGAGCGCGGCGTCAGGCTGAACCACCCGGAGGCGATTGCGCTGATCAGCGACTTCGTCGTCGAAGGGGCGCGCGATGGCCGGTCGGTCGCGGAGCTGATGCGCGATGGAGCATCCGTGATCGCGCGCAGTCAGGTCATGGAAGGCGTGGCGGAGATGATCCACGAAATACAGGTCGAGGCGACTTTTCCCGATGGCACCAAGCTGGTGACCGTGCACCAGCCCATCCGATGAGCGGGGCAGGGCGATGATTCCGGGCGAAGTCAGGACGGCACCGGGGGAGATCCTGCTCAACGAAGGGCGGCCCGAACTTTCGCTCGATGTGGCGAATACCGGCGACCGGCCGATCCAGGTGGGCAGTCACTATCACTTTTACGAATGCAATCCGGCGCTCGCCTTCGACCGCGAGAAGGCGCGCGGCTATCGCCTCGACATACCGGCGGGCACGGCGGTCCGCTTCGAGCCCGGGCAGACACGGCGCGTCCGCCTGGTCGCCTATGGCGGGCGCGGCGTCGTCTGGGGCTTTCGCGGCGTCGTCAACGGCACTCTCTGACGGACTTCTCATGGCCATCCGCATCTCACGACAGGCTTACGCCGGAATGTATGGTCCAACCGTAGGCGACCAGGTGCGGCTCGCGGATACGGAACTCTGGATCGAGGTCGAACAGGATCGCACCCTCTATGGCGAGGAAGTGAAGTTCGGCGGCGGCAAGGTCATCCGCGACGGCATGGGACAGTCGCAGGCGAGCCGGGCCGCGGGTGCCGTCGATACGGTGATCACCAACGCGCTGATCGTCGATCACTGGGGCATCGTCAAGGCCGATATCGGGCTCCGCGACGGGCGCATCGCCGCGATCGGCAAGGCGGGCAATCCGGATGTGCAGGACGGGGTCGATATCGTCGTCGGCCCTGGAACGGAAGTGATCGCCGGCGAGGGCCGCATCGTGACGGCGGGCGGCATCGACGCCCATATCCACATGATCTGCCCGCAGCAGATGGAGGAGGCGCTGATGTCCGGCGTCACCACCATGTTCGGCGGCGGCACCGGTCCGGCGACCGGAACCGCTGCGACCACCTGCACGCCCGGGCCCTGGCACATCAGGCGCATGATGCAGGCGCTGGAGGCCTTCCCGCTCAATATCGGCCTGCTGGGCAAGGGCAACGCAACGCGACCGGAGGCACTGATCGAGCAGATCGCCGCCGGCGCCTGCGGCCTCAAGCTGCACGAGGACTGGGGAACCACGCCCGCCGCCATCGACAACTGCCTGGCGGTCGCCGACGATCACGACATCCAGGTGGCGATCCATACCGATACGCTGAACGAAAGCGGCTTCGTCGAGGATACGATCGCGGCATTCCGCGGGCGGACGATCCATGCCTACCACACCGAAGGGGCGGGTGGAGGACATGCGCCCGATATCATCCGCGTCTGCGGCCTGGCCAATGTGCTGCCCTCATCTACCAATCCGACGCGGCCCTTCACCGTCAATACGATCGACGAGCATCTCGACATGCTCATGGTCTGCCACCATCTCGACCCGCGCATTCCCGAGGATATCGCCTTCGCCGAAAGCCGCATCCGCAAGGAAACGATCGCGGCCGAGGATATCCTGCACGATCTTGGCGCCTTCTCGATGATGTCGTCGGACAGTCAGGCCATGGGACGGGTGGGCGAGGTGATCATCCGAACCTGGCAGACCGCGGACAAGATGAAGCGCCAGCGTGGCCGCCTGGCGGAGGAAACCGGCGGGAACGACAACTTCCGCGTCCGGCGCTATATCGCCAAATACACGATCAATCCGGCCCTGGCGCAGGGCGTCGCTGCGCATGTCGGTTCCGTCGAGCCGGGCAAGCTCGCCGATCTCGTGCTCTGGCAGCCGGCCTTCTTTGGCGTCAAGCCCGACCTGGTGCTGAAATGCGGCGTCATCGCCGCGGCGCCCATGGGCGATCCGAATGCCTCGATACCGACGCCGCAGCCCGTGCATTACCGGCCGATGTTCGGCGGCTATGGAGGCAGCCTTGTCCGCTCGTCCGTCATCTTCACATCCGAGGCGGCGCTGGCATCAGGCATCGCCGGCCGCTATGGCCTCTCCCGCAAGCTGCTCGCCGTGCGCAACACCCGTGCCGGCATATCGAAGAAGGACATGGTTCTGAACGATCACCTGCCCGACATCAGCGTCGACCCGGAAACCTACGAGGTGCGGGCCGATGGCGAACTGCTGAGCTGCGAACCGGCCTCGGTGCTGCCCATGGCGCAGCGTTACTTCCTGTTCTGACATGCTGCGCGCCACGGCGATCGTCCCCGCCGGCCGTTGGCCGGCCGATTCCGCTGCCGGACGGATCACGCTCGTCTTCGAGGACCGCTTCCGCCGCCGCGTCCGCATGCGCTCCGATGTGGGCATCGAGTTCCTGCTCGACCTGCCCGAGACGCGCCTGCTCGAGGAAGGCGATGCGCTGCGCCTTGAGGATGGTCGGCTGATCGAGGTCCGCGCGGCGGCGGAGGATCTGGTGGAGATAAGGGCGCCGACCGGCGCGAACCTCGCGCGCTATGCCTGGCATCTTGGCAACCGGCACCTGCCGGCGGCGATCGAGGCGGACCGCATCCTGATCCGCGACGATCATGTGATCGTCGACATGCTGCGCCGCCTCGGCGCCGTGGTGCGTGCGGTGCGCCTGCCGTTCCGCCCGGAGGGCGGTGCCTACGGCCAGCACAACCACGATCCCTCGCAGCATCATCGGCACGGCCACGACCGCGACCACGACCACGACCACGACCACGACCATGATCACGGACAGCACGGACATCGCCACGACCATTGAGGGCAGGGCCGGTCTCTACAGGCTGCTGAGCTGGCTCTCGCCCGCCTATCCGGTCGGCGCCTTCAGCTACAGCCATGGCATCGAGCATGCTGTGGAGGCTGGGCTGGTGCGCGACCGCGCGACACTCGCCGACTGGATCACGGGCATATTGCGCCAGGGCGCGGGCGTGAGCGACGGGGCGCTGCTCGCCGCGGCCTGGCGCGCCGCTCGCGCATCGGACGTGGCGGCGCTGTGCGATCTTTCGGCGTTCTCGGCGGCGTGGCGCGGCGGAAGCGAACTGGCGCTGGAGAGTGCGGGACAGGGTCGGGCATTCCTCGCCATCACGAGGTCGGCCTGGCCCGATCCGTTCCTCGACGAGCTGGCGGACGCCATCGGCGAGGCGGAAATCGGCTATCCGGTGGCCTTCGGCCTTGCCGCCGGCCGCGCCGGCATTCCGCTGCAGGCGGCGCTGGTCGGATACTTTCAGGCCTTCGCGGCGAACCTCGTCTCGGCTGCGGTGCGGCTGATCCCGCTCGGCCAGACCGACGGCCAGCGCTGCCAGCGGGCACTGCTTGCCGAGGTGGTCGCCATCGCCGATCAGGCGCTCGCCGCCGATCTGGCGGAGGCCGGCACCGCCGCGCCCATGGTGGACTGGACGTCCATGCGTCACGAAACCCAGTATACGAGGCTCTTCCGCTCATGAAGCATTCAGCAAACGGCCCGCTCCGGGTCGGGGTCGGGGGGCCGGTCGGCTCCGGCAAGACGGCGCTGGTCGAACGCCTGTGCAAGCGGCTTCGCGCCGACTGGAATCTGGCGGTCGTCACCAACGACATCTATACGAAAGAGGATGCCGAGTTTCTCACCCGCGCCGGCGCGCTGGCGCCGGAGCGCATCGTCGGCGTCGAGACCGGCGGTTGCCCGCACACGGCGATCCGGGAGGATGCCTCGATCAACCTCGCGGCGGTGAGCGAGATGACGCGCCGCTTCGCCGGTCTCGACATCATCTTCATCGAATCGGGCGGCGACAATCTGGCTGCCACCTTCAGTCCGGAACTCGCCGACATCACCATCTACGTGATCGATGTCTCCGCCGGCGACAAGATCCCGCGCAAGGGTGGGCCGGGCATCACCCGCTCCGACCTTCTGGTCATCAACAAGACCGACCTTGCGCCGCTGGTCGGCGCGGACCTTGCGGTGATGGACCGCGATGCGCGCCGGATGCGCGGGACGCGGCCCTTCGTCTTCGCCAATCTGAAGCAGCTCGACGGCCTCGACCGGATCGCGGCGTTCATCCTTCATGCCGGCGGACTGGCCGAGAGCAGCGAACGCACGGGAACGGGAGTTGCCTGACATGACGCACGCACGGATCGCCATCGCTTTCACCGCTCTGCTCGCGACCGCCACGCCGCTGCCGGCGCTGGCCCATGGCGGTTTGCCGGCGGCGGGCTTCGAGGCCGGGCTTGCCCATCCATTCCTGGGCGCCGATCATCTGCTGGCGATGCTGGCGGTGGGGCTCTGGGCGGTACGGCTCGGCGGTGGCGCGAGGTTCGTGCTGCCGGCCGGATTTCTGGTGGCCATGCTTGCCGGCGGTCTCGTCGGCAGCGGCGGGCCGGTGCAGCCGCTGGTCGAGACCGGCATCGCCGGCTCGGTGCTGCTGTTCGGCCTGTTGACGGCGCTGGCGCCTGGCCTCCCGCTGGCGCCGACCGCATTCCTGACCATGGCTTTCGCGTTGCTGCACGGTCATGCTCATGGCGCTGAAATGCCCGCCGGAGCCTCGGCCATCGCCTATGGCGCCGGCTTCCTTGCAGGCAGCGCGCTGCTGATCGGCGCCGGGCTGATGGCGGGCGAGTTGATGCGCCGGCGCAAGGTAGCGCGCATGCTGCCGGCCGGCGGCGCGGTCATCGCCGCCGCCGGAGGTTGGCTGCTGGCTTTCAGTTGATGGACCTACCGGCCTCGACGTCGGGCAATTCCTTGCAGAGCCGTTCCGCGGTCAGGCGATAGCCGCAATCCCTGCCGATCCGCCTGAGCCCGCTGCCATCCCCGTCATCGGCCGAGAGCACGAGATGGATGGCCCGGCAATCGAGGGTGCGCGCCAGATCCTCGCTGGCGGCGAGGAGGACCTCGCCCGGGTCCAGCGAATGGGCGAGGCGCGCGAAAGCAAGCGGTTCCACCGTCAGGACCATGCGGTGCACCGGGTCCGTCTCCGCATTGTAGGCGAACAGGCCGTATATGTAGCCCCGCGTGCAATGTATGGCTACCAGACCTTGGCGCCCCGGCCCGCGGCTTGCCGAGGGCAGGCGCGACTTGGCATAAGCCCGCCATTCCGCCAGGCTGCCCCGCACATTGCCGCAGATACGGATCAACGCCCAGGCGGCATCGATCTGTTCATGGCGCAGCGGACTGGCGAGCAGATTACGCAAGGCAGGTCTCCCGACCGATACTGACATTCCCTATGCCAGCCCCCGGACGGCTCTGCTATGATTTAGATCAACCGGACGAATCCGCACCGCGCGCAGGCGGTGGTTTTGGCCGGTGGCGGGGCGATCGCGCGGCCTGTTGGTAGCGAGGCGCTGGCGGGTTGCGAGACAGGGAGCGGGCAGTCACCGTGAATTCCGGCACCTTCAGAACGGGTCAAGGCCAGGGCGCGCTACCCAGGGCGACCCGGCGGGAACTCGACAAGGACAACCCGTGCGCGGCCTGCAGCGTTCGGGAGATGACGGTATGCGCCCCGCTCGACGAAGAGGAGCAGCGGCGGTTACGGGCCATCTCCTCCACGCTCAAGCTGGAGCCGGGCCGGATGGTCTTCGAGGAGGGCGCGCCGGCGGAGTATGTCTACAACATTACCTCCGGAGCGGTGAGCCTGTCGAAGTCGCTCGCCGACGGGCGCCGGCAGATCACCGGTTTCCTCTATCCCGGCGATTTCCTCGGCCTGACGCACAATGTGGCCTATGCCTATACGGCCGAGACCCTGACGCATGTCTGCATCTGCCGCTTTCCGCGCAAGAAGTTCGAGGAGATGCTGCTCGCGCTGCCACAGATGGAGCATCGCCTGCTCACCATCGCCTCGAACGAGCTGGCGACGGCGCAGGACCAGATGCTGCTGCTCGGCCGCAAGACCGCCAGCGAACGGCTGGCCTCCTTCCTGATCGGCCTCATCGACCGGCAGGCGGCACGCGGCGGTGCCATCGACGTCATCGACCTGCCGATGGGCCGTGGCGAGATCGCCGACTATCTCGGCCTGACCATCGAAACCGTGAGCCGGACCTTCACCAAATTGAAAAAGGCCGGTGCCATCGCGCTGCCCGATGCCAATTCGGTGCACATCATCGGCGCCGACCGCCTGCGCGACTTGGCCAGCGGGGGCTGACGTCCGGTCCGTCGCGAGAGGACGGGACCGGCCGAACCGATGCTTCATCACGAACACGGACTGGACAGCCTGCTTTTCTCCGGCCTGCCCGAGGCGCTGGCGCTGCCGGTCCTGCTCTTCCTTGCCGGCCTCGCCGGCGGGTTCGCCCACTGCGCCGGCATGTGCGGGCCTTTCGTGCTGTCGCAGGTCAGCGCCGGACTGGCCCGCCGCCCGGTCTCGGACATGGCGGGACTGCGCCGCCTCCGCGGCGGGCTGCTGCTGCCCTATCACGCAGGCCGGATCGTCAGCTATGCCCTGCTTGGCGGCGTTGCCGGGCTGATCGGGGGTGGCGTGGCGGCGCTGTCGGGATGGCGATTCCTGGTGGGCGTGGCGCTGCTGGCGGCGGCGGCCCTGTTCATGGACGAAGCGACTGGCGCGCGATTCCGCCGACGCCTGGCGCTCGCCGCCGCCGGAGAGTGGAGTGCCCGGCTCTCGCGCCGGGCCGCGCCCCTGCTGCGCGAGCCGGGCCCGATGCGGGGCTTCGCGCTCGGCCTGTTGCTCGGCCTGCTGCCCTGCGGCCTGCTCTATGCCGCTCTGGCGGCGGCGGCGGGCACGGGCGGTTTTCTGCCAGGCATGCTGGCCATGGCGGCCTTCGCCGCCGGGACCGTGCCGGCGCTGGTCCTCGTCGGGTTGCTCGGCGGCGCGATGCTGGCGCGCTGGCGGGGTGCGGCCAGCCTGCTCGCGCGCGCGGTCATGGCCGCCAACGCGCTGTTTCTCGCCTATCTTGCGTCGCGAACCTTGCTCTAGCCTAGTCGTGCACGACGAGGTCGCGGTAGGCATGCCAGCTTGCATGGGCAATCAGCGGCAGGACGATCGCCAGTCCGATGAAGAACGTGACGATGCCGCATGCGGTGAAGCCCACGATCAGCGCCGCCCAGAGCGCCATGGAACGGTAGTTCGCGCGCGCGGCGGTCATCGAGGTGGCGACCGCCGTGATCACGTTCACGTCGCGGTCGAGCAGCATCGGGATCGACACGACGCTGACCGCGAAGGCGAGCGTGGCGAAGGCCGCGCCGATAATGGTGCCGGTGATGAGGAAGGGCAGGCTGGCCGGCGAAAGAAAGATGGTCTGTATCAGATCGCCGAAGCCGGGATTGCGTCCGGAAAAGAACAGCGCGAAGAGAAGCAGCGCGACGCGCACCCAGACCAGGTGGATGAGGAGCAGCACCACGCCGAGCAGGGCGATCTGGCGCGGCGCCCGCCACGCGGTCAGCGCGACGCGGAGATCGACCGGTTCGCCGGCCATGTGCCGCCGGCTGACGTCGTAGAGTCCGACGGCGAGCAGCGGCGCCACGATGAAGAAGCCGCCGACGAGCGGCAGGAACAGATAGAACAGGCCCGATAGCCAGAGCCCGAAGGTGAGTGCGTAGCTCAGCGCGACGAAGCCCGCGCCATAGGCAAGGCTCACCCCTGGCGAGCGCGTGAAATCCTTCCATCCGGCCGCCAGCCAGCTCCACGGACGATCGACCGGCACCAGCGCGATGCGCGGGCTCGGGCTGGTGAAGACTGGCACGGTCACGCTCATCTGGCTCCCCCTTGGCGGCGTCTTGTCGCTGCGGCAAATCGACCTGTCGCCTTGCCGTCCACGGTCGCTAATTCTTTGTCGCATCGTGCCTATCCGCGTTGATCTGCGTCAATGCCCGAGCGCGCAGCGGCGCCGATGATCGCCCCACTGTGTCGAGGCGCCACCGCCTGCGACTAGCCCGCCGACGTTGCTTCCGAGGGGGAACATGCAGAAAGCCAGCCCAGCCAGTCCAATGGGTTACGGGATGGATGCCGAGCAGCCCTATATCGAGGACGTGGTCCGCGCCTTTGTCGTGGCCACAGTCTTCTGGGCCGTGGTGGCATTCCTCGCCGGCGTCTATATCGCGCTTCAGCTTGCCTTCCCGGCGCTCAATCTCGGTCTCGAATGGACGACCTTCGGCAGGCTGCGGCCGGTCCATACCTCGGCCGCCATCTTTGCCTTCGGCGGCAACGCGCTGATCGGCACCTCCTTCTATGTGGTGCAGCGCACCTGCCGCGCCGCGCTCTGGGGCGGCCCGGTGCCGGCATGGTTCGTCTTCTGGGGCTACCAGCTCTTCATCGTCCTGGCCGCCCTCGGCTACGTCATGGGCTACACCCAGTCCAAGGAGTATGCCGAACCGGAATGGTACGTCGATCTCTGGCTGACCCTGGTGTGGGTCGTCTATTTCATGATCTTCATCGGCACGCTGATCAAGCGCGAGGAACCGCACATCTACGTGGCGAACTGGTTCTATCTCGCCTTCATCATCACCGTGGCGATGCTGCACATCGTCAACAATCTCTCGCTGCCGGTTTCGATCTTCGGCGCGAAGAGCTACTCGGCCTTCGCCGGCGTGCAGGATGCGCTCACGCAGTGGTGGTACGGCCACAATGCGGTCGGCTTCTTCCTGACCGCGGGCTTCCTCGCCATCATGTACTATTTCATCCCGAAGGCAGCGGGACGACCGATCTATTCTTACCGGCTGTCGATCATCCATTTCTGGTCGCTGATCTTCCTCTATATCTGGGCCGGCCCGCATCATCTGCACTATACGGCGCTGCCGGACTGGGCGCAGACTCTCGGCATGGCTTTCTCGGTCATGCTGTGGATGCCGAGCTGGGGCGGCATGATCAACGGAATCATGACTCTCTCCGGTGCCTGGGACAAGCTGCGCACCGATCCCGGCCTGCGCTTCTCCGTGACCGCCGTCGGCTTCTACGGAATGGCGACCTTCGAGGGGCCGGTGATGTCCATCCGCCAGGTCAACGCTCTCAGCCATTACACGGACTGGACGGTCGGACACGTTCATTCCGGCGCGCTTGGCTGGAATGCCTTCGTCACGTTCGGCGCGCTTTACTATCTCGTTCCGGTCCTCTGGAAGCGGGCCGGCCTCTATTCGACCCGGCTGGTGGCCTGGCACTTCTGGCTCGGGACCCTCGGAATCGTGCTCTACATCACCGCCATGTGGGTGAGCGGCATCATGCAGGGCCTGATGTGGCGGGCCTACGACGAATACGGCTTCCTGCAGTATTCGTTCGTCGAGACCGTCGCCGCGATGCGGCCCTTCTACATGATCCGCGCGCTTGGCGGCCTGTGCTTCCTCGGTGGGGCACTGCTCATGGTCTACAACCTGTGGCGCACGGCGCAGGGTCATGTCGCCGGGCAGCCGGCGGCGCGGGCCGCGGCCGCGCAACCGGCCGAGTGAGGGAGCGCGCGATGCAGTTCAAACACGCGACCATCGAGCGTAGCGCGCCGCTGCTCGCGGTACTTACCCTGATCACGGTGGCGATCGGCGGCCTGGTGGAGATCGTGCCGCTCTTCACCATCGAATCGACCATCGAGCGGGTACAGGGCGTGCGGCCCTATTCACCGCTCGAACTTGCCGGGCGCAACATCTATGTCCGCGAAGGCTGCTATGTCTGCCACAGCCAGCAAATCCGGCCGATGCGCGACGAGGTCGAACGCTACGGCCATTACAGCCTGGCGGCGGAGAGCATGTACGACAGACCCTTCCAGTGGGGCTCGAAGCGCACCGGGCCGGACCTTGCCCGGGTCGGAGGCAAATACTCGAACGAATGGCACGTCGCGCACATGATCGATCCGCGATCTGTCGTGCCTGAATCGGTGATGCCCGCCTATCCGTTCCTCGCGCGCCGTCCGCTCGGCGCCGGCGACATTGCCGCGCATCTGGTGGCGAACCGGCGGCTCGGCGTTCCCTACAGCGAGGAAATGATCGCCAGCGCGGCGGCCGACCTGGCCGCGCAGGCGGATCCGGAGGCCGATACGACGGACCTGCTCAAACGCTACCCCGGCGCCGTGATCGGGGATTTCGACGGCGACCCGAAGCGGCTGACCGAGATGGATGCCCTGATTGCCTACATGCAGGTCCTGGGCACCATGGTGAAGTTCCAGGGCGTGACGCCCGCCGATCTCAAGCAGTAGAGGGGAGGCGACGATGGAACTCGGCGAAATCTATCCCCTGCTCAGGTCGCTGTGGACGGTCTGGTTCACCGCGCTGTTCATCGGCCTCGTCGCCTGGGCGCTCTGGCCTTCGCGGCGGGAGGAGATGCGGCGCGCCGCGCGCATTCCCCTCGATGACCAGCGCTGAGAGTTGAAGGATCCGTCATGCCGACAAAGATCGAGAAAGACGAGATTTCGGGTCAGCAGACCACCGGACACGAATGGGACGGCATCAAGGAACTCGATACGCCGATGCCGAAATGGTGGGTCTACACCTTCTATGCGACCATCGTGTTTTCCGCCGTCTATTTCGTGCTGTTCCCGTCGGTGCCTTTCGTGAATTCCTACTTCGGCGGCATACTGGGCTACAATCAGCGCGAGGATGTGGCGCGGCGCATCGAGGAGGCCGCCGCGGAGCAGGCGCCGTTCATGCGGCGCATCGCAGCGGCGACGCTCGAGGAGATCAGGGGCAATCCCGAGCTTCTGACCTATGCGCAGATCGGCGGCCGGATCGCCTTCAACAATAACTGCGCCCCATGCCACCAGGTGGGTGGCGCGGGGGCCCGTGGCTATCCCAATCTCGCCGACGACGACTGGCTGTGGGGCGGAAGGCTCGAGGATATCCATCAGACCATCCAGTATGGAATCCGCAACAGCGACGACCGATCCAGGCAGTCGGCGATGCCCCGCTATGGCGCGGACAGGATCCTGGACCAGAGGCAGATCGGCGATGTCGCCGAATATGTGCTCTCGCTGAGCGGGCGGGCGGAAGATGCGGAGAGGGCGGCGCGCGGCGCGCAGGTCTTCGCCGAACAGTGCGTCGCCTGCCATGGCGAGCGGGGCGAGGGCAACCGGGAACTGGGTGCGCCGAACCTGACCAATGCAATCTGGCTCTATGGCGGCGACCGGCGGTCGATTGTCGAGACCATCCACAATGCGCGCAACGGCGCCATGCCGGCTTGGGAGGGGCGGCTGGACGCCGCCACCATCAAGATGCTCTCCGTCTATGTGCATGCCCTGGGCGGTGGCGAGTAGGCGCAAGGCCGCCTCGGGACCGAAACCGTGGAGTACAAGGTGAAGGCAGCCGCCGACGAGCGGGAACACGAAGACATCGTCGCTGCGGGCCGGCCAAAAGTGGTCGAGACGCCGGCGGGGCCGCTTTATGCCAGCCGCGTGCGCATCTATCCGCGCGGCGTCAGCGGATTCTATCGCAACATCAAATGGGCGGTGCTGGCCCTCTGTCTGGCGGTCTATTACGTGACGCCCTGGATCCGCTTCGATCGGGGGCCGGGAGCGCCGGACCAGGCGGTGCTGCTCGACATCACCAACGCACGCGGCTACTTCTTCTGGATCGAGATATGGCCGCAGGAGATTTACTATCTGACCGGCCTGCTGCTGATCGGCGCGGTTGGCCTGTTTCTCGTCTCCAGCCTGTTCGGCCGCCTCTGGTGCGGCTATACCTGTCCGCAGACGGTCTGGACCGATCTCTTCATGCTGGTCGAACGCTGGATCGAGGGCGAGCGTCACCAGCGCATGCGGCTCGACCGGGCGCCCCTGAGCGCCGCGAAGTTCGCGCGCAAGTCCGCCAAGCACGCCGCGTGGCTGCTCATCTCGCTCACCACCGGCGGCGCCTGGATCTTCTACTTCAACGACGCGCCGACGACCATGGTCGAGGTCCTGACCGGCCAATCCTCGCTGAAGCTCTATTTCTTCGTCGGACTGTTCACCGCCACCACCTACGTTCTTGCCGGGTTCGCGCGCGAACAGGTCTGCACCTACATGTGCCCCTGGCCGCGGTTTCAGGCCGCCATGCTGGACGAGCAGACGCTGACGGTGACCTATCAGGCCTGGCGCGGGGAGCCGCGCGGCAAGCACAAACAGGGCGATAGCTGGGAAGGTCGCGGCGACTGCGTCGATTGCCGGGCCTGCATTGCCGTCTGTCCGACCGGCATCGACATCCGGGACGGGATGCAGCTCGAATGCATCGGCTGCGGCCTCTGCATCGACGCCTGCAACGACATCATGGGAAAAGTCGGGCGACCGCGCGAGCTCATTACCTTCGCGACCCTGGCCTCGCAGGCCGAGCGCGCCAAGGGCCACGAGGCGCCCTACAGGCTGGTGCGCCCGCGCACCATCATCTACGCGACGATGCTGGCGGTCGTGGCTGGCGCCATGCTGGCCGCGCTTCTGATGCGCGCGGACGTTACCCTGACGGTGATCAGGGATCGCCTGCCGCTGTTCGTCACGCTTTCGGATGGTTCGATACGGAACGGCTATACGCTGAAGATCGGCAACAAGGCTCATGAGGAGCGGGAGTTCCGCGTCAGATTCGACGGAGCGGCGGCGGCCGGCGCCGAGATTTCGCTTGGCGAGGCGGCGGGTGTCAGCGGCGAAAGCGTCGCGGTGCGCGCGGACTCGGTCGGGACCGTCAGGGTCTATGCCCGTCTCGAACGGGCCGCCGTGAAGGCGGAAAGCCTGCCGGTCGATATCGTCCTTCTGGATCGCACGGGCCGCGAAGTGGCGCGCGAGCGCACGGTGTTTCGCGGGCCGGCGGGCCGGCCATGAAGGGAGGATCGGACATGAAGGTGCGGCAGGGCGGGGCGGCCGGCAGTGGCGGACAAGCGACGAAGCGGCGCTCGCTCATTCCGCTCGCCTTCTTCCTGCCCATGGCAGTGGTGATCCTGGTGAACGGCTTGCTGATCTTCTTCGCCGTCAGCACCTGGCAGGGACTGGTCGTGGAAAAGCCCTATGAAAAGGGTCTCGCCTACAACCAGGCTCTGGAGCGCAAGATGCGTGCCGAACGTCTGGGCTGGAGCCTCGAACTCGGTTTCGTCCCGACCGGCGCGGAGCCCGGCGTGGGCGAGGTGGCGGCGCGAATCCACGGAGCTGCCGGCGAGACGCTGCCTGGACTGGCCGTGGAAGCGCGCATTTCCCGTCCGGTGGAAAACCTGGCGCCCATCGTGCTGGAGCTGCCCTACCGGGGCGAGGGGCGTTTTGCCGCGCCGGTGGTGCTGCCGCTGCCGGGCCAGTGGGACGTGGAGATCGTTGCATCGAACGGCGCCGACCGGCTCGATGGCCGGCGCCGCATCTTCGTGCGATGAGCGGCGAGGCGCGGGAACTCCGCCTGGTCGCCGCGCCGGCGGCCGGCGCATCCGCTTGCCTGCATTGCGGCACGGCCTTGCCCGAAGGGGCCGATGGGGACTATTGCTGCGCCGGCTGCGAGGCGGCGGCGCGGGTGATCCGCGAGGCGGGTCTCTCCGACTATTACCGGCGCCGCGTTCTCGACCCCGAAACCCCGGCACCGCGTTCGCAAGCCGCGCCCGGCATCGATCTCAGCCGTCATGTCCGCGCCATCGGCGAGGGCCGGCATGGGATCGAGCTGGTGGTGGACGGTCTGCACTGCGCGGCCTGCGTCTGGCTGATCGAGACCCTGCTGCGTCGCGATCCACGCGTCCGGCTTGCGCGGCTGAATGTCTCGACGCGCCGTCTTTCCATTGCATGGGACGGAGCGGCGGAGCTGGCGCGCGAACTGGTCGGCCGCGTGACGCTGCTTGGCTACCGGGCAGTTCCCTACACGGCCGACAATGCGGCGCGTCTGGAGGAGCGCGAGGAGCGGGCGCTGCTGCGCGCGCTGGCCGTCGCGGGCTTCGCCGCCGGCAATGTCATGCTGCTGTCCATCGCCGTCTGGTCGGGCCATGACGGCGAGATGGGGCAGGCGACCCGCGACCTGCTGCACTGGGTCTCGGCGCTCATCGCCCTGCCGGCGCTTGCCTATGCGGGACAACCGTTCTTCCGTTCCGCGCTGCAGGCATTGCGGGCCGGACGAACGAACATGGACGTTCCGGTCTCGATCGGCGTGCTCCTCGCCGCCGCCATCTCGCTCTCCGAAGTGGCGCGCTCCGGCCCGCATGCCTATTTCGATTCGGCGATCACCCTGGTCTTCTTCCTGCTGCTGGGGCGCTATCTCGAACGGCGCGCGCGTGGCCGCGCACGGTCCGCGGCGCGGCATTTGCTCGCCCTTTCCGGAGGCATCGCCAGCCGCATCGGCGCGGACGGCGCCGCCGAGCCCGTCGATCCGGTGGAACTCCGCCCCGGCGACCGTCTCATGGTGGCGGCGGGCGAGCGCATCGCGGCGGATGGCACGGTGCTGGCCGGCCGTTCGAGCGTCGATGCAAGCCTGGTGACGGGCGAAAGCCTGCCCCAGCCGGTGGCGCCCGGCACGCGGACATTTGCCGGAATGGTCAACCTGTCCGGGCCGATCGAGCTCCGCGTCGATGCGGCCGGTTCAGGGACGCTGCTGGCCGAGATCGTGCGCCTGCTGGAGGCGGCGGAGCAGGGCAATGCGCGTCATGTCGCGCTCGCCGACCGGGTGGCGAGAGCCTATGCCCCGGTGGTTCATGTCCTGGCGTTGCTGACTTTTGCCGGCTGGCTTGCCGCGGGGGCCGGCCTTCACACGGCGGTGCTCGTCGCCGCCACGGTTCTCATCATCACCTGCCCCTGCGCGCTTGCTCTGGCCGTGCCGGCGGTGCAAGTGGTGGTCAGCGGCGCGCTCTATCGCCGCGGCATCCTGCTCAAGTCGCCGACCGCCCTGGAACGGCTGGCGGAGGTCGATACGGTCGTATTCGACAAGACCGGTACGCTGACGCTCGGGCGGCCGGAGCTGATTGCCTCGGAGGACTGGAGCCGGGAAGATCTGGAACTTGGCGCGGCGCTTGCGGCGAATAGCCGGCATCCGCTGAGCCGGGCGCTGCATCGTGCCGCGCCCCATGTGGCACCGGCGAGCGGTATTGTCGAACATCCGGGCGAGGGACTGGCCTGGACGGGTCCGGCGGGCACGGTGCGGCTGGGATCGCGGCGCTTCTGTGGCATTGACGAACCGGGCGACGATGGGGCGCTGGAAATCTGGCTCGCCCGTCCGGATCGTGCGGCGCCGGTCCGCTTCACCTTCGTCGATCCGGTGCGCCCCGATGCACGGGAGACGCTGGCGGAGCTCGGCCGACGCGGCTACCGCATCGCGCTTCTGTCCGGCGACCGCGAGCCGGCGGTGCGCGCCGTGGCCGCCGCGCTCGGGATCAAGGCATGGCAGGCCGGCCTGACGCCTGCCGACAAGTGCCGGCTGCTCGACGATCTGGCGCGGGCTGGACGGCGCACGCTGATGGCGGGCGACGGGCTGAACGATGCGCCGGCGCTGGCGGCCGGACATGCCTCGATTTCCCCCGCAAGCGCGGCGGACGTGACCCAGACGGCCGCCGATGCGATCTTCCAGGGCGACAGGCTGCGGCCGGTGGTGGAGATCCTCGATCTGGCCCGGCGGGCGCAGCGCCTGGTTTGGCAGAATCTGGCCCTGGCGCTGGCCTATAATGCCATCGCCATTCCGCTCGCCGTGCTGGGCCATGTGACGCCGCTCATCGCCGCGATCGCCATGTCGGGTTCTTCCCTGCTGGTGATCGCCAATGCGATGCGTGGCGGCCGGAGCGTGCCATCATGAGCGGCCTGCTCTATCTCATTCCCATCGCCCTGTTTCTCGGGCTGCTTGGCCTCGCAGGCTTCCTGTGGGCGATGCGGAGCGGGCAGTTCGACGATCTCGACGGGGCGGGCAGCCGCATTCTCTTCGACGAAGATTCCAGCGACAGAAAAGGGAGCGAAAAGGAATGAACGATCTCTCGTCCATGCTGATCGGCGCGCTGGTCACGGTGCTGGCGCTGCTCGGACTGATCATGGCCGCAGGCGCGACGGATGGCGGCATCGCGGTCTTCGGCTATCTGCTCTTCCTGTTCGGCGTGCTGTTCGTCTTCTGGCTGATCAAGCGCCACTACGACGAACTGGACAAGGCCGGCTGACCCACGTCACGACCGCTTCGCCAGCGACGCGGCGCGGATCTCGCTCAACGTCGTGCGCGGCGAAATCTGCTCCGGGTCGATGCGCAGTTCGATGAGCGCCGGTTTCGCCGCGTGCAGTGCCCGCTCGAACGCAGGAGCGAAATCCGCGGTGCGCTCGACCAGTTCTCCTTGCGCGCCGAAAGAGCGCGCGAAAGCGGCGAAGTCGGGGTTGACCAGTTCGGTGCCGCTGATCCGTGCCGGATACTCCCGCTCCTGGTGCATGCGGATGGTGCCGTACATGCCGTTATTGACCACCAGGAAGATGACGTTGACGCCGTACTGAACCGCCGTGGCCAGTTCCTGGCCGCACATCAGGAAGCAGCCATCGCCGTTCAGCGAGACGACAACGCGGTCCGGATGCCTGAGCTTGGCCGCGATCGCCGCCGGCACGCCGTAACCCATGGCGCCGCTGGTGGGGGCGAGCTGGGACCGGAACGTGCGGTAGCGATGGAAGCGGTGAATCCAGGTGGCGTAGTTGCCGGCGCCGTTGGTCACGATCGCGTCCCTGGGCAGGCTCGCCGTGAGATGGGCGACCACTTTCGCCATGTCGAGCGGACCGGGCTGGGGCTTCGCCACCTGGTGTGCTTCATATTCCGCCCGCATCGCCACGGTTTGATCTGCCCAGGCCGGCTTCTCGATGGGCGCCATGGCGCGTGCCGCGGCTGCAAACTCCGCCATGCCGGAATTGATCATCAGTTTCGCCTGGTAGACCCGGCCCAGCTCCTCCGCGCCGGGATGCACATGGACCAGCGGCTGACGCGGCACCGGAATGTCGAACATCGCATAACCGCCGGTCGTCATCTCGCCGAGGCGCGGGCCGATCGCCAGCACGAGGTCCGAGCTGGCGATGCGCGCGGCCAGTTTCGGATTGATGCCGATGCCGACATCGCCGACGTAATTCGGATGATCGTTGTCGAAATAGTCCTGGCAGCGGAACGAACAGGCGACAGGCAGGCGATTGGCCTCGGCGAAGGCGCGCATGTCGGCCGCGCCCTCCGCCGTCCAGGTGCCCCCGCCGAGAATGGCGATCGGATGGCGCGCCGCCTGCAGCAGGTGGCGCAGCTCCGCCATCTGGCCGGGACCCGGATGCGCCTGCACGCGCCTGTAGGGTCCGGCATCGGCGACGCCGACCTCGTCGGTCAGCATGTCCTCGGGCAGGGCGAGGACCACCGGGCCGGGGCGGCCGGAGGTGGCGAGATGGAATGCGTGGGAGACGAACTCGGGAATGCGTTTCGCATCGTCGATCTGGGCGACCCATTTCGCCATCTGGCCGAACATCCGGCGGTAATCCACTTCCTGGAAAGCCTCGCGCTCCATCATGTCGCGCGCCACCTGGCCGATGAAGAGGATCATCGGCGTCGAATCCTGGAAGCCGGTATGGAGGCCGACTGCGGCATGGCAGGCGCCCGGGCCGCGCGTGACGAAACAGATCCCGGGCTGGCCGGTGAGCTTGCCATGTGCTTCCGCCATGTTGGCGGCGCCCGCTTCCTGCCGGCAGATGACGAAGCGGATGACATTGCGCGCATCGTGCAGGGCGTCGAGCACGGCGAGGTAGCTCTCGCCGGGGACGCCGAATGCGGTATCCACCCCGTGGATCTTGAGCTGGTCCACCAGGATCTGGCCCCCGGTCCGCAACTTGTGTTCGTTGCCCATGCGGCTTGCACCCTGTTCCGAGACTTTGCAGGAGCGGCGAAGATAGCGGCGGCGATGCGGGGCAGCAAGCCTTCGGGGCGGGGTCAGCCGGCGCGTTCTTTCAAGGCCTCTACCGCCATCAGGATGCGTTCGGGCGTCGCCGGCGCGTCGAGCGGCGGCGCAAGCCGGTGGCCGCCGACCGAGGCCACTGCATCGCGAATCGCGAGCCAGGTGGCGATGGCCAGCATCAGCGGCGGCTCGCCGATGCCTTTCGAACGGAAGACGGTCGCCGCCCGGTTCGGTGCGTCCTCGAGAATGCGGACATCGAAGACGGGCGGCAGGTCGCGGCTGACCGGGATCTTGTAGGTCGAGGGGGCATGGGTCCTGAGCGCGCCGGTTCCGTCCCAGACCAGTTCCTCGCAGGTGAGCCAGCCCATGCCCTGGACGAAGCCGCCCTCGATCTGACCCATGTCGATGGCGGGGTTCAGGGAGCTGCCGCAATCCTGCAGGATATCGGCGCGCAGGATGCGGCTCTCGCCGGTCAGGGTATCGATGGCGGCCTCGGCCACGCAGGCGCCATAGGTGAAATAGTAGAAGGGCTCGCCCTGCATGCGCTCCAGGTCGAAATGGATCTCCGGCGTGCGGTAGAAGCCGGTGGCGGAGAGCGAGATGCGGTTGGCCCAGGCGAGATGCGCGAGCTCGCCGAAGGCGAGCGAACGGTTGCCGACGATTACCCGGTTCGCCGCGAACTCCACCTGCTCGGGCAACACGCCGAAATGCTCGGCGGCGAAGGCGATCATCCGGTTCTTGATCGTCTGCGCCGCCTGCATCGCCGCCATGCCGTTGAGATCCGATCCGGAGGAGGCGGCCGTGGCCGAGGTATTTGGCACCTTCGCGGTCGAGGCGGCGGAGACCTTGATATGGTCGATATCGATGCGGAAGACTTCCGCCACCACCTGGGCCACCTTGGTGAAGAGACCCTGGCCCATCTCCGTCCCGCCATGGTTCAGATGCACGCTGCCATCGGTATAGACATGGACCAGCGCGCCGGCCTGGTTCAGCGTCGGCAGGTTGAAGGAGATGCCGAACTTGAGCGGGAACAGGGCAAGGCCCTTCCTGATCACCGGGCTCGTGGCATTGAAGGCGTCGATGTCGCGCCGCCGCCGCTCATAGTCCGCCTGCGCGGCGATCTCGCGCGTGATGCGCGGGATGAGGTTGTCCCGGATGCGCTGTCCATAGGGCGTCACCTCGCGCCCCGCGCCGCCATAGTAGTTTACGGCGCGCACCTGATCGGTCGGCCGGCCGAGGGCATAAGCGATGGTCTCGATGACGGCTTCGATGGCCAGCATGCCTTGCGGTCCGCCGAAGCCCCGGAAGGCGGTGTTCGAGACCGTGTTGGTCCGGCAGGGCAGGCCGCGCGCGCGCACCGCGGGCAGGTAATAGCAATTGTCCATGTGGCAGAGCGCGCGGGTCAGCACGGCGGGCGAGAGGTCGGCCACGTTGCCGCAGCGCGCCGCCAGTTCCATGTCGATCGCCTCGATCCGGCCCTCGTCGTCGAAACCGACTTCGTAGCGGATCAGGAAGTCGTGTCGCTTGCCGGTGACGATCATGTCGTCGTCGCGCACGAGGCGGAGTTTGACCGGCCGGCCGCTGCGGCGCGCCAGCAGGGCGGCGATGCCGGCGATGATCGTGGCCTGGCTTTCCTTGCCGCCGAAGCCGCCGCCCATGCGGCGGCATTCCACGGTCACGGCATTGTTCGCGAGCCCGAGCAGGGTGGCCACGCCATGCTGGACCTCGGTCGGATGCTGGGTCGAGGAATGGACCAGCATGTCGCCATCCTCCTGGGGAATGGCGAGTGCGACCTGGGATTCGAGGTAGAAATGATCCTGCCCGCCGATCTCGAGCCGCCCGGCGCGGCGGTGCCGCGCCGCCCGCAGCCCTTCCCGCCAGTCGCCGCGTTGCATGGTGAGGACGCGGGAGACGAAGGCCTGTTCGGCGATGGCCTGTTCGATGGAAAGGATCGGCGGCAGTTCCTCGTAATCCACCGCGATCAGCGAGGCGGCGCGGCGGGCGATCTCCATGGTCTCGGCGGCCACGGCGGCGAAGGGATGGCCGACATGCTCCACCACGCCATCCGCCAGTGCCGGTTCGCCCTTGAGGATGGGCGCGATATCGTTGCGGCCCGGTATGTCGCGCGCGGTGACGATGGCCGCGACGCCGGGCAGGGCGAGCGCCGCCGACAGGTCCATGCGGAGGATCCTTGCATGCGCCTTGTCGCTGGTGGCGAGCCAGGCATGCAGCGTTCCGGGCAGCTCCGGCATGTCGTCGATATACTGCGCCTCGCCGGTCACGTGCTTGACCGCGCTGTCGTGCCGCAACGCCTGGCGGACGCCGCCTGTCGGCATGTCGTTCATAGCGCCAGAACTCCAGCCAGCGTTTCCGGCGTAGTGCGCTCCAGGAGCGCGCGGCGAAGCAGGTTGCCGGCGAGGAGGCGGCGATAGTGCGCGGAGGCGCGGAAATCGTCGATCGGCGCGAAATCGTCCGCCAGGGCGGCGATGGCGGCGTCGACCGCGGCCGCATCGAAGCGGCGCCCGGCGAGCGCCGCTTCCGCACCGGCGGCCCGCCTCGGGGTCGCCGCCATGCCGCCATAGGCGATGCGCGCCAGGGCGACCCGCCCCGCATCGTCGAAACGCAGGAAGAAGGCGCCGCAGACGGCCGAGATGTCCTGCTCGAAACGCTTGGAGACCTTGTAGGTCCGGAAGAAATCGCCCGTGGCCGGACGCGGAATGCGCAGCGCGCGCAGATACTCCCCCGCGCCGAGCGCGGTCCGCCGGTAGTCGAGGAAGAAGCGATCGAGGGGCAGGACCCGCTCGCCACCGGCTGAGCGGATGATTGCCTCGGCGCCCAGTGCGAGCAGCGCGGGCGGGCTGTCGCCGATGGGCGAAGCGTTGGCGACATTCCCGCCCATGGTGCCCAGATTGCGGATCTGCCAGGAGCCGAGCCGGCGGATCAGGGCCGCGAAGGAAGGCCAGTCCTTCTCCAGATGCGGCAGGATATCGGTATAGTTCGCCGCCGCGCCGACGATCAGGGCATCGCCGCCCGCCTCGATCCGGCGCAGCTCGGGGATGCGGTTGAGCGAAATCACGTGCCCGAGCGCGCGGTGCTGCTTGGTGACGAGAAGCCCGAGGTCGGTCCCGCCGGCCAGCAGATGCGCATCCGGATGCGCCGCCAGCAGCCGGTCGAGCGCGGCGAGGCTCTCCGGCGCATCGTAACGCCCGTATTCGCCGTCGATGGCGCTCGCCATCCCCGATCCCCGTCGCAACCCATCCAGCCGGCCAAGCAGGTCCCGCGCCATCCGCGCGAAGCGGTCGTCGCCGACGCCGGCGACGCTGCGCGCCGCCGCGAGGATGGGCCGGTAGCCGGTGCAGCGGCAGAGATTGCCGGAGAGCGCCTGATGGATGGAGTCCTCGTCCGTCATGCCGGGCGCATGATGCAGCGCGAACAAGGTCATGACGAAGCCCGGCGTGCAGTAGCCGCACTGGCTGCCATGGTGCTCGACCAGGGCCCGCTGCGCGGGGTGGAGACCGCCATCGGCATCCTGCAGGCCTTCGACCGTCAGCAGCAGCTTTCCGTCCAGTTCGGTGGTGAAAAGGATGCAGCTGTTGACCGCCCGATAGCGGATCATGTCGCCGGCCCGTTCGCCAAGTACCACGGTGCAGGCGCCGCAATCGCCTTCCGCGCAACCTTCCTTCGTGCCGGTGCGCCGTTCGACGAGGCGCAGATGGTCGAGGACGGTGCGCTCCGGCGCCGGCCGCTCGATGCGGCGCAACTCGCCATTGAGCAGGAAACTGATCGCGTCCGGCATCGCCATCCCTTGTTGCATCAGGGGAATCTTAGGGGGGGCGGAGGCGCTTGGAAAGGCCGCGGGAGTTGGGCAGGGCAATGCTGCCCGGATTTCCGACATGGTGCTTGCTTTTCAGGCGGTTTCTAAGTCCAATCCGGCGTCTGGGCAGGCGGGGTGGCGGATCATTTCGTGGCATGCAATTTGCCACGGCTCTTTCCGGGAGCGAGGGCCGCCCGGCGGGTCCCGCGCGGATGCCGTCAAGCAGATGGGAGAGTGGAAACATGAGCCATATGAGCAGGATTCTCGGGGCGGTTGCCTTCGCGGGCGCCCTCTCGGTCGCAGCGCTGCAACCGGCCGCGGCGCAGACGAAGGTGAAATTCACGCTGGACTGGAAGTTCGAAGGTCCGGCGGCCGGCTTCGTGGTGGCGATGGACAAGGGCTACTACAAGGCCGAAGGGCTGGACGTCACCATCGATTCGGGGGCCAATTCCACCGAAGGAATCAACCGTGTGGCGTCGGGCACCTATGACATGGGCTTTGCCGATATCAACAGCCTGATCCGTTTCCGCGACAAGAACCCGGCCCTCGCGCTCAAGGGCGTCATGATGCTCTATGACGTCCCGCCCTTCGCCATCGTCACCCTGAAGAAGAACGGAATTTCCGGGCCCAAGGGTCTCGAGGGCAAGACGCTCGGCGCGCCGGCGCCCGACGGGGCCTATGCCCAGTGGAAATCCTTCGTCAAGGAGAACGGCATCGACGCCGCCAAGGTGAAGATCGAGAATGTGGGCTTTCCCGTGCGCGAGCCGATGCTCAAGGACGGCAAGGTGGATGCGATCACCGGTTTCTCGTTCTCTTCCTATTTCAATCTGGTCAATGCGGGCGTTCCCGCCGATCAGATCCAGGTCATGCTGATGGCCAATCACGGTCTCGTGCTCTATGGCAACGTGGTGATGGCCAATCCCGACTTCGCCGCGAAGAATCCGGATGCGGTGAAGGCATTCATCCGCGCCACGATCAAGGGCTGGGCCGATTCGATCAAGGATCCGGCCTCGGCGGTCAAGTCGGTCCTTAAGCGCAACGACGTGGCGCGCGAGTCGGTCGAGCTGCCGCGCCTGAAGATGGCGATCGAGCAGAACATCCTGACGCCCTATGTCAAGCAGAACGGCATGGGCGGCGTCGACATGGCGCGGCTCGCCAGGGCAATCGAGCAGATTTCGGTCTCCTACGAATTCACCAACCGGCCGAAGCCGGAGGATATCTTTACCGATGCATTCCTGCCGCCGCCGGCCCAGCGGAAGGTAATGTAGTTCTTGACAGCCTTGCCGCACTTGCCTCCCGCCGTCGAAGGGGCGGATGCATGAGCCGGTTCGTCGAGCTCGACGATGTCGACTTGATGTATGGCGGACCAGACGGAACCTTGGCCCTGCGCGGCGCCAGCCTCGGCGTGGCGCAGGGCGAGTTCCTCGCCGTGGTCGGTCCGTCGGGCTGCGGCAAGTCCTCGCTGATGAAGCTGGTCACCGGGCTGCATCCGCCCTCGCGCGGCTCGGTCCGCGTTGCCGGCAATCAGGTCGATGGGCCGGTGAAGATTGCCGGCATGGCGTTCCAGAATCCGATCATGCTGCCCTGGCGGACGACCATCGACAATATCCTGTTGCCGCTCGAAATCGTCCAGCCGCACCGCCGTCATTTCCGCGCCCGGCGCAAGGAGAACGAGGCGGCGGCCGAGGCGCTGCTGGCGACGGTTGGTCTCGGTGGCTTCGGCCGAAAGTATCCATGGCAGCTCTCCGGTGGCATGCAGCAGCGCGCCTCCCTCTGCCGCGCCCTGATCCACCAGCCGGAACTGCTGATGCTGGACGAGCCTTTTGCGGCGCTCGATGCCTTCACCCGCGAGGAACTCTGGTCGGTGCTCCAGGATCTCTGGCTGGAGAAGCGCTTCACCGTGATCCTCGTCACCCACGATCTGCGCGAGGCCGTCTATCTGGCGGACCGGGTGCTGGTGATGTCCAGCCGGCCGGGGCGGATCGTGGCGGAACGGCGCATCGAACTCGAACGCCCGCGCAGTCTGGCGCGAACCTTCGATCCGGACTTTGTCGCCATCGTGCATGAGCTCCGGGATCATATCAGCGCGGTCCGGCAGGGAGAGGTGTCATGAGCCGCACCGAGCGACTTGCGCCCTGGCTCTTCACCGTGGCCTTTTTCGTGGTCTGGGAAATCGGGGTGCGGGTTCTCGATATCGGCACCTATATCCTGCCGCCACCAAGCCTCGTCTTCGAACAGTCCTGGGTCTTTCGCCAGGCGCTGTTCAGGAATTCGATGCAGACGCTCTATACCACGCTGGCCGGATTCGGCATCGCGGTGGTTTTCGGCCTCGCGCTCGGCATCTTCATCGGCTGGTCGAAGACGATCTATAACGGCCTTTATCCGGTGATGATCGGCTTCAATTCCGTGCCCAAGGTTGCGGTGGTCCCGGTTCTGGTTCTCTGGTTCGGGATCGGCACGGTCCCGGCCATCCTGACAGCCTTCCTGATTTCCTTCTTTCCGATCGTGGTGAATGTCGCGACCGGCCTCGCGACGCTCGAGCCGGAACTCGAGGACGTGCTGCGCGCGCTCGGCGCGAAGAAGATGGACATCATGCTGAAGGTCGGGATACCGCGCTCGCTGCCCTATTTCTTCGGTTCCCTCAAAGTGGCGATCACGCTGGCCTTCGTCGGCTCGGTCGTGTCGGAGACGGTCGCGGCCAATTCCGGCGTCGGACACCTCATGCTGATCGCGCAGGCCAATTCCGAGGTGCCGCTGGTCTTTGGCGGCCTGCTGTGCCTGGCGGTGCTCGGTATCGTCATGTATGCGGTCTTCGCGCTGCTGGAGCAGCGCTTCACCGGCTGGGCCTTCCGCGGCCAGGACCGCCGGGCGGCCTGAAGGTCTTACAGCGACTGGGTCTGAAAGGCGACCAGGACGCCGCAGGCGAGTTGCGGCGGAACCAGAACGGTGCCGTCGGCCGCGCGAATGAAGGGCACGTCGTTGCGCGTGAGCAGCCGCGCGGCCTGTGCCGGCTCGCTCACCTGGACGTGCAGGGCGGCGGCGAACGGCGGCAGGCTCTCGAACCGAATGCCGGGAAAGAGTGTGGCGAGTGTCGGATGCTTGACGAAGCGGAGCCGCCCCCGGCCGGTCTCGACCAGCGTCCCGCGCCGCGACCCCGCAGGGAAGAGGCGAGCGGCCTGCTCCGCGTCGATCTCGGCATTGGGCGAGGCGATGGTGAGCCCGAGCAGCGAGATGGCGCCGTTCTCGTGCCGGTCCGCGCCGGGCAGCCAGACCAGGTCCGGCGTGTCATGCTGGCAGACGAAGAAGTCCAGTCCGGGAACGATGCCGGGCGCGAGCCGCGTGACCCGGAACCGCGCATCGCCGCGCCGGCCATCCAACTCCACCGGGCGCGAGAATTCGAGCAGGTCTCCCGCATCGAGCCCTGCGTCTAGAAAGACACGGCGCGCGCGGTCCGCGTCCCGGCTTGCCAGGGCCACGGATTTGAGACCTTCCCCGTCCAGGAGGCTGCGCCGCCAGGGCTCGTTCGCCGGACGGGCGGCGAGCACGCCCAGCAGCTCGAGGTAGCTGCCGGCAAGCATGATGCAGTGATTGCCCGTCCCCATATGCTCGCTGTGCCGCCCGCGCGCCAGCAGGCGGAAGCCAAGGCGGCTATAGCGTTCCTCAGCGCGGTCGAGGTCGCGGACCAGCACCACGCAATGGTCGATGCCAACGACAGGATGCGTCACGTCGGGCTCCCACGGTCAGGCTTGCGTCAACTCAACGCCCTGGCCCCATGAGCAGGTCCGGCAGCCAGGTGGCCAACTCGGGAAACACGCACAGCAAAAGAATCTGGATCACCATGCAACCCATGAAGGGCAGCGCACCACGCAGGATCGTCGGCAGGCGAATGTCCGGGGCGATCCCGTTGATGACATACAGATTGAGCCCGACGGGCGGCGTGATCAAGCCCAGTTCCATGTTGATGGTCAGCACGACCCCGAACCAGACCGGATCGAACCCCGCCGCGGTCACGATCGGCAGCAGGATCGGCGTGGTCATCAGGATCACCGCTGCCGGCGGCAGGAAGCAGCCGGCCACCAGAAGCAGGATATTGATGGCGAAGAGCAGCAGCCACCGGTTGACGTCCTGCACGGCGATCCATTCGGCGACCGACTGGGTCACGTAGAGGCTGGAGAGCATGTAGCCGAACAGGATCGAAGTGCCGATGATGAGCAGGATCATCACCGATTCCCGCATTCCTTCGCGCAGGATTTTCCAGAGCTGGCTTGGGCGCCATTCGCGATAGATGACGATGACCAGCAGCAGGCAGAGCACGGCGCCAACCGCCGCAGCTTCCGACGGAGTGGCGATCCCGCCATAGAGCGCATAGACCACGCCCACGATCACCGCGATGAAGGGCAGGATGCGCGGCGCGATCTCTATCTTCTCAGCCCAGCTATAGCGTCGTGCGGAATCGGCGCTTGCCTCGCCCCGGTGCCAGGAAAGCAGCCAGGCCCAGCACATGAAGAGCAATGTCAGCGTCAGTCCGGGCACGACCCCGGCGAGGAAGAGCCGTCCGATGGAGGTCTCGCTGGCGATCCCGTACAGGATCATGGTGATCGAGGGCGGAATGAGAATGCCGAGCGTGCCGCCGGCGGCAATGGCACCGGTCGCAAGATCGGCGCTGTAGCCGCGCCGGCGCATCTCGGGAATTCCCATCTTGCCGATGGCGGCGCAGGTGGCCGGCGAGGAGCCGGTCAGCGCCGCGAACAGCGCGCAGGCGCCGAGATTCGAGATCACAAGGGAGCCCGGCACCCGCGAGAGCCAGCGTGCCAGGGCCTCGTAGAGATCGCCGCCGGCGCGGGAGGAAGCGACCGCCGCCCCCATGATGACGAACATCGGGATGGAGACCAGGGTGAAGTCGTTGAGGCCGGCGAACAGTGTCTCGGTCAGCGAATGAAGGCCCTGGATGCCTTCGAAGGCGAGAATGAATCCGAGCGCGACGAGCCCGAGGCCAAAGGCGATCGGAATGCCGGAGAACAGCACCACGATGGTGATGAGCCCGATCAGGCTGCCGAGGACGAGCGGGCTCACGGGCGATCCTCGGGCCTGAGGCCGAAGGGCAGGTCGCGGCCGGTCGCCAGTGCCCAGATGTCGGCGACATACTGCAGGACGAGGATGCCGACGCCGACCGGCAGGGCGGAATAGGGGATCCAGAGCCGTGCGCGCCACATCGAACTGGTGACGAAGCCGAAATGGTAGGCCTCATGCCACCAGAACAGGCTTTGCACGAAAAGCACCGTGCAGAACAGCAGGGCGCCAGCCGAGGCGACGAAGGCGAGGATCATGCGCACCCGCTGGCTCGCATAGAGCGGAATCAGGTCCACGTTGACATGCCCGCGTGTCAGCAGCACGTAGGGCGAGCCGATGAAGGTTGCCGCGATCAGGGCAAAGGTCACGAACTCGGTCTGCCAGATCGCCGACTGGCCGAGCACGGCGCGCACGAAGATCATCTGGCAGACGATCAGGATCGACAGCAGGATCAGCAGGACGGCGACGATCCCGCAGAGACGGGACAGCAGATGGACGATACGGACGTAATGCTGCATCGGGCGGTCCGGTGGCGGCGGAATGCGGCACCGGCCGGCGCCTTGCATTCCGCCGGTCCGGCTCTTCCTACTTTACGGACAGGGCTTTTTCGATCAGTTCCTTGCCGCCCGGAACCTTCTCCGAGAAGGTCTTGTAGGAGGTCTTGCGGGCCACTTCGCGCCACATGTCCGCCTGCGCGCCGGTCATGGTGACGACCTTGACTCCGGCTTTCTTGAACGTTTCGACCATCTGGTCGTCCAGCTTCTTGGCTTCCTGGAAGAAGTAATCCTCCGATTTCTTCGAGGCGGCCATGATCGCCTGCCGCTGCTTCTCGTTGAGCTTCTCGAAGCGCGCCTTCGACATCAGCACCGGCTCGTACATGAACCAGAGCGCATTGTCGCCCGGTGCCGTCACGCACTGGAGCTGCTCATAAAGGCGGAAAGAGACGAAGCTGCCGGTGCTGGTGTCGGTGGCATTGGCGACACCGCTCTGCAGGGCGCTATAGACCTCGTTCGATGGAATGGCGACGATCGAAGCTCCTGCGCCGGACCACATCTCGGCGAAGGTGGCGCCAGCCGATCGCGCCTTGAGCCCCTGGGCGTCCTTCGGCTCAAGGATGCAGCGGTCCTTGGCCGCGAGCGCGCCGGCGAGCCAGGCATCCGCCAGCACCACGACGCCCGCGTCGTTGATGATCTTCTTGATGTCCGCCATGAAGGGGGAACCATTCAGGCGCTTGGCATGGTCGTGGTTCTTGACGAGGCCGGGCATGAGCGTCGCACCGAATTGCGGATGCCGGCCCGAGGCATAGTCCAGCGGGAAGGCGGTGATGTCGATCTGCCCGCGCTGCATCGCCTGCCACTGCTCGGTCGCCTTCACCAGCGAGGCGCCGGGATAGACCTTGATGTCGAGCCCGACATTGGCGGCATTCACCTCGCGGGCGATGATCTGCACCATCTCGTCGCGCACGTCGCCCTTGCCGCCGGGAAACTGGTGCGCCGCCTTGAGCTGTTCCTGGGCCAGGGCAGGCCCGCCCATGCCGATGGAAAGCGCCACGAAGGCGGTCGCAAGTGCCGTACTGCGCATGTCTTCCTCCCCATTTCGTTTTCCCGCCGCCCGGGCGGAACCCGTTCGACCTGCGACGCTAGCGGCATCGGCGCGCCTTGTCCATCGGCCGATCCACCCCGGCGGCCTTGGCGCGGGCGCGCAGGCCGGATAGCATCATCCGGCGAGCAAGGGAGGGACGATATGGCCAAGCGCAAGCTGCGCAGCACCCACTGGTTTGCGGGCGAGGGCAAGGATGCCTTCAACCACCGGAGCTGGATGAAGAACCAGGGGCTGCCGCACCACCTTTTCGACGGCCGGCCGGTGATCGGGATCTGCAATTCCTGGTCCGAACTCACGCCCTGCAACGCGCATTTCCGCAAGATCGCCGAGCATGTCAAGCGCGGCGTCTACGAGGCGGGCGGTTTTCCGCTGGAGTTTCCGACCATGTCGCTCGGCGAGACGCTGATGCGACCGACGACGATGCTGTTCCGCAACCTGATGTCGATGGATGTCGAGGAATCGATCCGCGCCAATCCGCTCGATGCGGTGGTGCTGCTGGCCGGCTGCGACAAGACGACGCCGGCGCAGCTCATGGGCGCGGCCTCGGTCGATCTGCCGACGCTCATGATCTCCGGCGGACCGATGCTGAACGGCCGGTTCCGGGACGAGACGATCGGCTCCGGCACCCATGTATGGAAATTTTCCGAGATGGTGCGCGCCGGCGAGATGTCGATGGCGGATTTCACCGCCGCCGAATCCTGCATGTCGCGCTCGGCCGGCCATTGCATGACCATGGGCACCGCCTCGACCATGGCATCGATGGTCGAGGCGCTGGGCATCGGCATGCCGGGCAACGCCGCGATCCCGGCGGTGGATTCCCGCCGCTACGTCCTCGCGCACTTGGCCGGCCGGCGCATCGTCGAGATGGTGAAGGAGGATCTGCGCATGTCGAAGATCCTCACGCGCAAGGCATTCGAGAACGCGATCCGCGTCAATGCCGCGATCGGCGGCTCGACCAATGCGGTGCCGCACCTCCTTGCCATCGCCGGCCGCGTTGGCGTTCCGCTCAAGCTCGAGGATTTCGACGAACTGGGCGCCAGGGTTCCGCTGCTGGTCGACCTGATGCCGTCGGGGCGTTTCCTGATGGAGGATTTCTTCTATGCCGGCGGCTTGCCGGCGGTCATCCGCGAGCTGGGCGATCTCATTCATAAGGACGCGCTTGTGGTCAATGGCAGGACCATGGGCGAGAACACGGCCGATGCCCCCTGCTGGAACCGCGAAGTCATCCGTACGCTTGCCAAGCCACTCAGGAAGAGCGCCGGCATCGCCGTGCTGCGGGGCAATCTCGCGCCCGACGGGGCGGTGATCAAGCCGGGCGCGGCGGAGCCGCACCTGCTGCGCCATTCAGGGCCCGCCATCGTGTTTCGCGACTATAACGACATGGCGGCGCGCATCGACGATCCGGCGCTGCCCGCGACGAAGGATTCGATCCTCGTGCTGCAGAATGCCGGGCCGCAGGGCGGCCCCGGCATGCCGGAATGGGGCCAGCTCCCGATCCCGAAAAAGCTGCTCCAGCAGGGCGTGCGCGACATGGTGCGCATCTCGGATGCGCGCATGAGCGGCACGTCCTATGGCGCCTGCGTCCTGCATGTGGCGCCGGAGAGTTTCGTCGGCGGACCGCTGGCGCTCG
Organism: Alphaproteobacteria bacterium; assembly: GCA_026126165.1. GTDB lineage: Bacteria > Pseudomonadota > Alphaproteobacteria > Ferrovibrionales > Ferrovibrionaceae > JAHCJQ01. Next base: position 12,059 of record JAHCJR010000007.1, on the reverse strand, counting down.
TGCAGGATGGCGACCGGATCAGCCTCGACGTGCCGGGGCGCCGCCTCACCCTCGAAGTCGCGGAGGAGGAGCTTTCGCGCCGGCGTGCCGCCTGGGCGCCGCGCCCGTCGATCTATGGCCGCGGCTACGGCGCCATCTATGCGCGCCACATCATGCAGGCCAACGAGGGCTGCGACTTCGACATCCTGCGCGATGGCCCGCCGGTGCCGGAACCGGAGATCCACTGACGCCATGAGCGCCGTTGCGCCCATCCGCAACCAGACCCGCGTCCTGGTGCTGCAGCATCCGCAGGAAGCGAAGCAGGAGCTTGGCACCGGGCGGCTGACCGTGGAGAGCCTCGCCGGCGCCGTGCTGCGGGTCGGCCTTTCCTGGCCCAATCTCGGGCGTGCGCTGGGCGAGCCGGCGGACCCGCGCCACTGGGCGGTCCTCTATCTCGGCGCGGCGAAGGACCAGCCGCCGGAAGGCGCCGGCCCGGTGATCGCCGTCGATCGCAAGGGCCGGGCGCTGGCCGACCAGCAGGCGGCGCTTTCCGGCATCGCCGGCATCGTGCTGCTGGATGGCAACTGGTCGCAGGCCAAGGCGATGTGGTGGCGCAATTCCTGGCTGCTCAAGCTGCGAAGGCTGGTGCTGCGGCCGGACCGCCCCTCGGCCTATGGCGAATTGCGGCGCGAGCCGCGCCGGATCAGCCTCGCGACCATCGAGGCGGCGGCGCTCTGCCTCGGCGTGCTGGAAGGCGACGGCGCCATCCAGCAGGCCCTGGAGGAGGCTTTCGCGCGCCATCTCGAAACGTTCCGCCGCCAGGCGGGTCCGCAGACGCGGCAACGATAGATTCTTCCGCCCGTCACAAAACCTTCCGGCGAGACCCGCTAAAAGGCGGTCGCTCGAACCACCGGAGGCGATCATGACCCAGGACGCACGCGAACCTACTCTCCGCGACATTCTCGACGAACCGGCGGTGCAGGCGCTGATGCGGAGCGACGGCACCGACCGCGAGGAGATCGTTCATCTGCTGCGCGTGATGCGGCTGCGCAGGCGCTGGACCGGCGCCCTCAGCGCCCCGGCAGGACCAGCACTTCCGGCTTCGCCGGCAGGTTCGCGCGCGAGAGGGTGATGCGCGGCGATTCGGAGAAGCGCACCGCGTAATGCTGCTTCGCCAGCGCCAGGAAGCGCTCGAGCGTGAAGGTATTGAAATAGTGCATCGGGATGACCAGCGGCGCGCGCGTCTGGCGCAGCACCTCGACGATGTCTTCCTGGGCGATCGAGTAGTTGCCGTCCACCTGCACCAGGGCGACATCGATCGGCCCCATCTCCTCGATATGGATCTGCGTCAGCAGGTGGTGGAGATGGCTGAAATGCGCGATGCAGAGATCGGCGCTCTCGAAGACGAAGATCGAATTGCCGTTCATCTCCGTGCCGCCGTAACCGCGAATGTTGGTCGGAACGTTGCGGACCTTGAGGTCCTTGTAGGTGAGGCCATGGCGCGCCATGCCGCCATCGGGGTTCCAGCCGCGCAGCACGTGGCGGATGCCCGGATCGAGATTCTCGGTGTAGTGCGTGGTGTGCGCCCTGTTCATGGTGACGATGTCGGGAACGAAGCGCGGCTTGTTGTAGTCGTTGTAGTCGGTGATGGCACTCACCCCCTCGGCGGTCTGGATCAGAAAGCTCGAATGACCGATGAAGGTGAGATCGACCGTGCCCTTCGCCGCCGGCACCGGCGCGAAGTTGGCCGGCATGATGCGCGGGCCCGGCGCGCTCGCCAGGGGAAAGCAGCTTGCCGCGGCGGGCCCGGCGAGGACGAGAAGTCCGGCCAGCGCCAGCGAAAGTGAACGCAACACCGACAGAACCTTCCCCATGCCTGCCCCCTTCCGTCCGCCGCCGCCCTGACCCGGCAGAAGGGAGAATAGCGCACCGGCCGGTCCCGGCGAATCGGCGTTTTTGCCGGGTTGCTTCAGCCGCCCCGGATCAGGCCGACGATCAGGCCGTCATGGAACCATTGCGCGAGGATGCCGGCGGCCCGGCCCGGCGCGGCCTCCGCGCCATGCCAGCGCGCAAGTGCCTCGCAGATGGCGCCGAAATCGCCGCCATTGCCCGCGATATCGAGTGCCGTCGCCTCGTCCGCCTCGATCGAACGGAGGTAGGTGAGAAGATCGTCCTGACGGCGCCAGATCATCCAGGAACGCGCCTCGCCTTGCGCCGGCCAGTCGGCCGGGCCCGGCCGTTCGCCTTGCTCCAGAATCTGCCACAGTCCGGCGGCGTCGGTCGCGAGGTCGAGGCGGCGCAGCGAAGGATGCAGGCGGAAGGCGGTCTCGCCCCAGCTCGCCGGCGGCAGGGCGGCCATGGCGGAAGCGTCCAGCGGGTCGGCGTCCGCCGCGTCGAAAGCCTCGCCCAACAGCCATTCAAACCGCGCCAGCTCCGCCAGCGCCGGCCGTTCGGACCAGGGCGGCGTGCGGGCAAGGAAGTCGGCGAACTCCGCCCCGTACCAGCGGGCGTTGCGCTGGCGCGAGGGATGGGCGGCGATGAAACCCCCGGCCGCGCCGGCGAAATCCTCCGCGCCGAGGAGCAGGGCAAGCTTCGGATGGTTGTGGGCGAGTATTTCCGCGAGCCGCAGTCCGTAGCCTTCGCGATAGACCGCGAGCAGGGTGGCCGCGTCCGCCTTGCCGCCGGTGCCGAGCCACGATTCGAGATCACCTGGCCTGCCCAGGATATGGGCCTGGAAGGCAAGTTGCAGGTCTGCAAGCCTCATCATGCGGCGGCGGCGCCGAGAATGGGGCGGGCGAGCGCGCGCGCCTGGCCCAGCTCGAGCAGCAGCTCGCCGAGCGGCGGCATGTTGTCGTCCCGCTCGATCATGGTCGAGATCGCGCCGAAGCGCCTGAGTGCCGCCTCGTAGAGCGACCAGACCGCGCCGATCACCGGCTGGTCGTGGGTATCGACGATATGGCTGCCGAGATTGCGATGGCCGGCGAGATGGATCTGCCCGATGCGCTCCGGCGGCATCGCCGCGAGGTAGGCGAGGGGGTCGAAACCGTGATTGTAGGCGCTGACATGGATGTTGTTGACATCGAGCAGGATCATGCAGTCGGCGCGGCGCGCCAGTTCGGCCAGGAACTCCCATTCCGGCATGGTCGAATGGCGGAAGGTCGCGTAGGAGGAGACATTCTCGATCATCAGGCGCCGGCCGAGAAAGTCCTGCACCTCGCCGATCCGCGCGGCGACATGCGCCAGCGCCTCCTCGGTATAGGGCAGCGGCAGCAGGTCGTGCAGGTTGCGGCCATGCGCGCCGGTCCAGCACAGATGGTCGGAGATCCATTCCGGCTCGATCCGCCGCGCCAGCGCGCGCAGCGCGGCGAGATAGTGGCGATCCAGCGGTTCGCTGGCGCCGATGGAGAGCGAGACGCCGTGCATCACCACCGGCCAGCGGGCGCGGATGCGCTCGAGATAGTGCAGCGGCTTGCCGCCCGGAACCATGTAATTCTCGGACAGGATCTCGAACCAGTCGATGGCCGGCGCGCCCGCCAGTATCTCATCGTAATGCTCGGCGCGCAGCCCGAGGCCGAAGCCAAGGAAGGGCAGCTTCGCCCGGTTGCGTTGGCTATCTTCCTGGTCTGAGCCCTGATCTGAGGTCATTGCCCCTTTCCCCCGAAAGCAGGCCGGGCGCCGGCAGCCTCGCGGCCAGCGGCGCCCGGGGATCGTGCCGCGCTGGCGGCATTTTCCTGCAGAAACTACTTGAGTTCCTTGCCGCCCTTCGCCTTGCAATCGGCCGCCGACACTTCGAGGAAGCCGTGGCCCTTGCAGGAATTCATCCCCTTGCAGGACGAGGTCGCCGTCTTGCAGGCGCTGGTGCCCTTGCAGGAATTGATGCCCGCGCACTTCACGTTCGCGGCCTGCGCGGTGGAGAAAGCAGCGCTCGCGAACAGCGCGGCCGCGGCGGCCGCGATCACGACACCGGTCTTCTTGGACATGGAAGTCTCCCGTTATGGGTTGGTTTCGACAACCCGATCACTCTAGATCGACCCCTCGGGCCGGATGCGTCAATTTCCCGTGAGCAAAGGGCACGGCTGGCGGTGAAAGCGCGTCGCCGCTGTCCCGAACTGGGACGCAGGGCGGCTCAGTCCGGCAGGATGGCGCGGCGGATCCAGGCGAGCGGCGCATCCTGGCGGTAGCTCGCCATGCGCCCGTCCGACAGCACGCCGAGATCGCGCCAGAGCGCGTCGAGATCGACGGGATTGGCGGCGTGAACATGCCGCGCCGCCAGCTCCCCGGCAACGCCGGTCCCGGTCGCCGAATCGCAGGTTTGAATCACGCGTTCGGTGGTCCAGCGCTGGGTGGCATTGCCGCCGGCTTTCAGGAGGCCGCGTAGGCAATCATCGAGGCTCGACCGGCCGGCGGAGCGGCGCCGGATCTCGATATCGGCCATCAGCATGAAGAGCGCCCCGGACCAGTAGACGTCGCGGCCGCGCACCTGCGCGAGACCGAGTTCGTTCATCGGTCCGACGCCGCGCGGCATGCCGCGGGCGAATTCGGCCCAGACCTCCTGCGAGGTGAGCCAGCCGGCGCGCGCCCGGATGATCGGCTCGACATAGGTCGCCATGCCCTCCATGAACCAGTAGCCCCGGTCATGGACGAAGGGGCTGCCCACATGCAGCAATTCATGAATCAGGATCCAGTCCCGGCGAAGCTGCTCGGGTGCCGCCTGCTCGCCGACCTGCAGGATGGCGGTGATGCCGCCGCCGCCGATGACGCGGCCGAAGGCGACGCCGCCGCGGCCCCGGACCGGATCAAGGACCAGCAATGCCTGTTCCGCCGGAAAGCCGCCCCAATAGTCTGCGACCAGCCTGGCGCTGTCCGCGATCCAGCGATGGAGCATGTCGCCGCCGCCGGCGAAGCGGCCGTCCAGGGTGACGATGGAAAGGCGGGCGGGCGGCGCACCCGGCGGCGCGAAGGGCGGGGGCGGCAATTCCAGCCGCTGCTCCGCGATCGCGCCGAAGGCCATGTAGCCGGCGAAGAACAGCTCCCGTCCGGCGAGGCGGTGGCGGCCGCCATCCCCGCGCGGCAGCCCGGTGGCGATGCCGGCGCCGTCCTGCCCCGCGAAAGCCAGGGACATTCCGCGATCCGGGTCCGCCGGCCGGACGAGGAAGCTTGCCGGCAGGGCCAGGACCGAATCGCCGATGCGGGCCGCATGTTCGAGGGAATGGAAATCGGCGGCAAGCCTGCCCAGCTCGAAAGCATAGGCGGCGCGCGCGACGCCGCCGCCCGACTGCGCCTGCCAGCCCTCCGCGCCGTCGATGCGCCGGGCATAGCGGGTGAAATAGCCGCGCGCCGGCACCAGGGCGACCGCTTCCTCGCCCGGACAGGCGATACGTACTTCGAGCGTCTCCGCGCGCGGACCCACGGCCACGTCGTACAGGCATGCGGGGTCGGAAGAATTCGCCCATGCCGGCATGCCCGTGAGGCTTGCGGCCAGCAGCAACCCGGAGAGGAGCGCGCGGCGGATCATTGCCGCCAAGCCTACGCAAGTGCGTCGCGGGTCGATATCACGGTTTCGTGATCACGGCCGCATGGGGAAGGCCGAAGGCCCGGCCCGACGGAGTTTTGCCGCCAGATCGGCGAATTCGCAGAGCAGCGGGCGCGTGTCGCGCGGGTCGATGATCTCCTCGACCAGGAAGGCTTCCGCCGTGCGGAAGGGGGAGCGCACGCGGTTCAGCCGTTCCTCGATCTCGCGCCGGCGCAGCCCCGGATCGGGCGCCGCCTCGATCTCGGCGCGGTAGGCCGCCTCGACGCCGCCCTCGACGGGCAACGAGCCCCAGTCGCCGGACGGCCAGGCATAACGGTAGCGCAGCCGGCTCGCGTTCATATGGGCGGCCCCGGCGACGCCGAAGGCCTTGCGCATGAGGATGGAACACCAGGGGACGCTCGCCTGGTAGATGGCGGCGAGCGCGCGGGCGCCATGGCGGATGGTGCCGGTGGCCTCCGCCTCCGGCCCGATCAGGAAGCCCGGGATATCGACGAAATGCACCACCGGCAGGTGGAAGGTCTCCGCCAGATCGACGAAGCGCACGATCTTCTGTGCCGTCGCCGCGTCCCAGCCGCCGCCATGAATGTAGGGGTCGGAGGCGAGCACCGCGACCGGCCAGCCATCGAGCCGGGCCAGACCGGTGATGCTGGCCCGGCCGAAGCCCCGGCCGATCTCGAAGAAGCTGTCCCGGTCGAGCACCGCCTCCAGGATCTTCCGCGTGCGATAGACCTTGCGCCGGTCCTTCGGAATGGCCTCGATCAGCCACTCCTCGCGCCGGCCCGCTTCGTCCGCGGTGGGCCCGCGCGCGGGCAGCTCGTGCACGGAGGATGGCAGGTAGGAGAGGAAGCGCCGCGTCCGGGCGAAAGCTTCCGCCTCGCTCTCCACCTCGTCGTCCACCGCGCCGGCGCGCACATGGATGGCGCTGCCGCCCAGGCTCTCCTTGTCCAGATCGTAGCCCAGCCGGTTGACCACCGGCGGGCCGGCAATGAACATCTGCGAGGTGCCTCTGACCATCAGCGAATAATGGCTGGTCGCGACCCGGGCCGCGCCGAGCCCGGCGACCGAGCCCAGCGCCAGCGCCACCACCGGCACGCGGCCCATGTTCGCCACCACATGCTCCCAGCCCGGATTGGCCGGCACGTAGGTGCGGCCATCCATCTCCAGCGACTTGACCGAGCCGCCGCCGCCGGTGCCATCCACCAGCCGCACGATCGGCAGGCGCAGCTCGCCCGCCATCTGTTCGGACATGACCTGCTTCTGCCAGATCGCCGCGTCGGCCGCGCCGCCGCGCACGGTGAAGTCGTCGCCGCCGACCACCACCGGCCGGCCCTCGATGCGGCCGCGGCCCATGACGAAATTGGCTGGCGCCAGGTCCTCGAGGCCGCCATCGGCGCCATAGGTGGCGCGGCCGGCGATGGCGCCGATCTCGTGGAAGGAGCCGGGATCGAGCAGCAGCCCGATGCGCTCGCGCACGGTGAGCTTGCCGCCGTCGTGCTGGCGCTTCACCTTTTCCGGTCCGCCCATGCGCCGGGCCAGCGCCTCGCGCCGGCGCAGCTCCGCGACCTCTTCCTCCCAGCCCATCCCCCGGCTCCTCGCTGCCCCGATGCGCGGCCGACTCTAGGCGGCAGCCCATGCGTCGCCAAGGGCTTGGCTTGGCCGGGTTTCGCCTTACCATGGGGGCTGGACAAGGAGGCATGACATGCGGCATCGGATTCTCGCGGCGGCCGGTCTCGGCGCGCTTCTTCTTGGCGCCGGAATGGCGCAGGCCCATCACGGCTGGGGCAGCTACGATTCGACCCGGACCCTCACCATCGACGGGGTGATCCAGAAGGCGAGCTACGAGAACCCGCATGGCATGATCGAGATCAAGGCCGGCGAGGATGTCTGGGAGGTGGTGCTGGCACCGCCGTCCCGCATGCAGAACCGGGGCCTGCCGGCCACGGCTCTGGCGATCGGCAAGACGGTCACGGTGGTCGGCTATCAGCACCGCACGAACAAGGCCGAGTTGCGCGCCGAGCGCATCATCGTCGCCGGCACGACGACCGAGCTCAGGTGAACGACGCGGACGGGCAAGCGCCGGGTGGCGTGCCGGCCTTCGCCCTCTGGCTGCAGGAATCGCCGCTCGGCGAGGCCATGCGCCAGTCGCTCTATCTCTATCCGGCCGCCGAGATCCTGCACATCCTGGGCTTCGTGCTGCTGGTCGGGCCGATCATCGCCCTTGATCTGCGCCTGATCGGCCTGCGCCGCTTCCTCGCCGCCGATTTCCTCGCCCGCCATCTGCTCGCCATCGCGCTGCCGGGCTTCCTGCTGGCGGTGCCGATGGGGCTTTTGCTGTTCGTCACCGAGGCCGCCTCGCTCGTCGGCAACCCGGCGTTCCTGGCCAAGCTCGTGCTGATCGCGCTGGCCGGGCTCAATGCCTGGACCTTCCATGCCGGGCCGGGCCGAAAGCTCGCCGACTGGCGCTTCTCCACGCCGCCGCGCGCCGCCCGGATCGCGGGCCTCTGTTCCATCCTGTTCTGGATCTGCGCCATCGCCGCCGGCCGGCTGATCGCCTATGTCTAGAGGCTTTGACAGGCCGCGGCGGGGCGGCTAGAAAAGCCCCCTCCATGAGCAAGCCAGCGCAAGAAATCGCGCGGCGCCGGACCTTCGCGATCATCTCGCATCCGGACGCCGGCAAGACGACCTTGACCGAAAAGCTTCTGCTGTTCGGCGGCGCGATCAATCTCGCCGGCCAGGTCAAGGCGCGTGGCGAACGGCGCCGCGCCCGCTCCGACTGGATGGCGATCGAGCGCGAGCGCGGCATCTCGGTCACCGCTTCGGTGATGAGCTTCGAGCATGAGGGCATCGCCTTCAACCTGCTCGACACGCCGGGCCACGAGGACTTCTCCGAGGATACTTACCGCACGCTCACCGCCGTGGAATCGGCGATCATGGTGATCGACGCGGCCAAGGGGATAGAGACGCAGACGCGCAAGCTGTTCGAGGTCTGCCGCCTGCGCGACCTGCCGATCGTCACCTTCGTCAACAAGATGGACCGCGAGGCGCGCGATCCGTTCGAGCTGATGGACGAGATCGAAAAGACGCTCGCGCTCGATGTCACGCCCGCCACCTGGCCGATCGGCATGGGCGTCGATTTCCGTGGCTGCTACGACCTGCGTCATGATCGCCTGCTGCTCTTCTCCGACGGCCAGCGCGACCGGGTGGGCGAGGTGGTGCAGCTTGCCGGCCTCGACGATCCGGCGCTGGAGACGCATCTGCCGGCGGAAGCACTCGAAAAGCTGCGCGCCGAGGTGGAGCTGGTGCGCGGCGCCTGCAAGCCCTTCTCGCGCCAGGCCTATCTCGAAGGGCACATGACGCCGGTCTTCTTCGGCAGCGCGCTGCGTAATTTCGGCGTCAGCGAATTGCTCGGCGCGCTCGCATCCGAGGCGCCGGCGCCGCGCCCGCAGCCGGCGGAGCCCCGCGCCATCGCCCCCGACGAGGCGAAGGTGACCGGTTTCGTTTTCAAGATCCAGGCCAACATGGATCCGAACCATCGCGACCGGATCGCCTTCTTCCGTCTCTGTTCGGGGCGCTTCCGGCGCGGCATGAAGCTCCTGCATGTGCGCACCGGCAAGCAGATTTCGGTGCACAGCCCGATGTTCTTCATGGCGCAGGAACGCGAGATCGCCGACGAGGCCTGGCCCGGCGACATCATCGGCCTGCCCAATCACGGCCAGCTCCGCATCGGCGACACCCTGACCGAGGGCGAGGCGCTGAAGATCACCGGCATCCCGAGCTTCGCGCCGGAAGTGCTGCGCCGCGCCCGCCTCGACGATCCGATGCGCGCCAAGCAGCTCCGCAAGGCATTGCAGGACCTGGGCGAGGAGGGCGTGAGCCAGGTCTTCAAGCCGCTGAGTGGCGCAAGCTGGATCGTCGGCGTGGTCGGCCCGCTGCAATTCGACGTGCTGAGCGCGCGCATCGCGGCGGAATACAGCATCAAGGCGGGGTTCGAGGAGGCGCCTTACGAGACCGCGCGCTGGATCGAGGGACCGGACGAGGCGGAGATCCGCCGCTTCGTCACTGCCAACCGCAACGACCTGGCGGAAGACGCCGACGGGGCGCTCGTCTTCCTCGCCCGCAATGCCTGGGTGCTGGGCCGCGCCGCGCAGGACTGGCCCAAGATCCGCTTCAAGGCGACGCGCGAGCAGATCGCCTCCGCCTGATGCGGCCCTCTCCCGCTTGCGGGCTTGAGCCGCGAAGCGGATCAAGTGGCGGGGTGAGGGCGCTTCTTTGTTCTCCCTCTCCCACATGGTGTGTTTGGACCGGGGAGAAGATGACGGTTTCGTGATGGGCGCGGCTGGCCTTCTCGGGTTTACGCGAGGGATGTTCGCGCTATGATCGACCGATGGAGACGGCGATCCGGAACGATGCGCCGGCGGCACGCTATTCCGAGGTGCGCCGGCAGACGATGGCGCTCACCGACGGCTTGAGCGCGGAGGACCAGCAGGTCCAGTCCATGCCCGACGCCAGCCCGGCGAAATGGCATCTGGCGCATACGACTTGGTTCTTCGAGACCTTCATTCTCGCCCGTTTCGCCGCCGGCTACCGGCCCTTCGATCCGTCCTTCGGCTATCTGTTCAATTCCTATTATGAAGCGGTGGGGGAGCGGCATCCGCGCCCGGCGCGCGGGCTGCTGACGCGGCCTTCGCTCGATCAGGTCCACCGCTACCGCGTCCATGTGGACGAGGCCATGGCGGCGTTGCTCGGCGCCGGCGCTGCGGAGATGGCGGCGCTGCTCGATCTCGGCCTGGCGCACGAGGAGCAGCATCAGGAACTGCTGCTCACCGACATCAAGCACGCGCTCTGCAGCCAGCCGCTCGACATCGCCGTCCGCCCGGCCCGCGCCCGCCCGCCGCGCGCCCTCGTGCCGCTCGAATGGCGCGGGCATGATGGCGGCATGGTGGAGATCGGCCATGCCGGGCCGGGCTTCGCCTTCGACAACGAGATGCCGCGCCACAAGGTCTGGCTCGATCCCTTCCGTATCGCCTCGCGCCCGGTGAGCAATGGCGAGTTCCTCGCCTTCATCGAGGATGGCGGCTATCGCCGTGCCGAATTCTGGCTTTCGGACGGCTGGGCGCGGGTGCAGGCTGAGGGCTGGGTCGCGCCGCTCTACTGGCGGCGGACGGCGCGCGGCTTCGAGCGGCGCTCCCTTGCCGGCGCGCGCCCGCTCGATCTCGCCCTGCCGGTCGATCACGTCTCCCACTACGAGGCCGATGCCTATGCGCGCTGGGCCGGACGGCGGCTGCCCACGGAGGCGGAGTGGGAAGTGGCGGCGCGCGCCGGGCTGCTCGAACAGGTGGGGGAGGTCTGGGAATGGACTGCCAGCGCCTATCTGCCCTATCCCGGCTTCCGCATCGCCGAAGGCGCGGTCGGCGAGTATAACGGCAAGTTCATGAGCGGGCAGATGGTGCTGCGCGGCGGCTCGCGCGCCACCCCGCCCGGCCATGCGCGCCTCACCTACCGCAACTTCTTCCCGCCCTGGGCGCGCTGGCAGTTCGCGGGCCTCCGTCTGGCGGAGGATGCATGACGGTCGGCACCGCGGGTTTCGACTTCATCGATCTCGATCCGGTGCAGGAGACGTTCCTGGATGCGGCACTGGATGGCCTGTCGCGGCCCTTGAAGCGCATTCCCTGCCGCTTCCTCTACGACGCGCGCGGGTCGGAACTGTTCGAGCGCATCTGCGAACTGCCCGAATATTACCCGACACGCACCGAGTTGGGCATTCTCGGCGCCCATGCGCGCGAGATGGCGGCGCTGATCGGGCCGGATTGCGAGCTGGTGGAGTTCGGCTCCGGCGCCAGCCGCAAGGTGCGCCTGCTGCTCGACGCATTGGAGCGCCCGCGCGGCTATGTCGCGATCGACATCTCGCGCGATCATCTGCGCGCGGCGGCCGCTTCCATCGCGCGGGACTATCCCGCCCTGCGCGTCACCGCCGTGGCGGCGGATTACATGCAGCCCCTGCCACTGCCGCGCGCCGAGGGGCCGCGCGTCGGCTTCTTCCCGGGCTCGACCATCGGCAACCTGGGCCATGGCGAGGCGCGGCGCTTTCTTGCCCATTGGGCGCGCGAGCTTGCCGGCGGCGGCATGCTGGTCGGCGTCGATCTGAAAAAGGACGAGAGCGTCCTCAACGCCGCCTACAACGATGCGGCGGGCGTCACGGCAGAGTTCAACCTCAACCTGCTGGCGCGCATGAACCGCGAGCTTGGCGCCGATTTCGACCTGGATGGCTTCCGCCATCATGCCTTCTATTGCCATGATCGCGGCCGCATCGAGATCTACATGGAAAGCCTGCGCGCCCAGGAGGCGAGTCTCGGCGGGCGGCGCTTCCGCTTTGCCGAAGGCGAGCTGGTGCATACCGAGAATTCGCACAAATTCACCATCGAGGAGTTCCGGACGCTCGCCGCCGGCGCCGGCTTCCGCCCGGCCGCCGTCTGGACGGATCCGGCGCGGCTCTTCAGCGTCCATTATCTCGCCGCCTGAAATTCGACCCTCACCCCCCTCTCCCGCT
>JAHCJR010000069.1 GCA_026126165.1 Alphaproteobacteria bacterium | reverse complement strand
CCTCGCTTTTCATCCCCGGCGGCACGCCGGAGGAGATCGCCTCGTTCAACGAGACCGAGCGGCTCTCGACCTCGCCGGAAAACGCCGCGCGGATCTTCGACACGCTGGCCAGGCTCGACGCGGCGGAAGAGACGGCGCGCATCATGGCGCCGACGCTGGTCACCCATTGCCGCGACGACCGGGCGGTGCCGCTGAAGGCGGGCCGCAAGATGGCCTCGCTCATTCCCGGCGCGCGGCTGGAGACGCTGGCCTCGCCCAACCATGTGCTGCTGGAACACGATCCGGCCTTCCCGCGCTGGCTCTCCCTCATCCGCTCCTTCGTGCGCGAGACGCCCGCCGATGGATAGAGGCGCGCTTGCCCGCGGCCGTCAATGGCTATACATTGGCGATACATTTCAGCCTGGATGACGAGGAAGGCGTGACATGAAGGCTAGGATCGCACGCTGGGGCAATTCGCTGGCGCTGCGCATTCCGGCGCGACTGGCGGAGGAGATCGACCTGCGCGAGGACAGCGCGGTCGAGATCGTGGCCGAGCGCGGGCGGCTTGTCATGCGCCCGGCGGCACGGCGCTACGACATTCGCGCTCTGGCGCAGGGTATCAATCCGGAAAACAGGCATGAGGAAAGCGATTTCGGGCCGTCGCGCGGTCGTGAAGCCTGGTGAACGGCGCTATCTGCCGGATCGTGGGCACCTCGTCTGGCTGACATTCGGCTCTGTCGCGGGGCACGAACAGTCGGGCCGCAGGCCCGCGCTGGTGCTCTCGCCCGCGATCTACAATGGACGGTCGGGGCTGGCCGTCTGCTGCCCGATCACGAGCCGCGTCAAGTCGTATCCCTTCGAGGTCGGGATCGATACGGCCGGCATCTCCGGCGTGGTTCTCGCCGATCAGGTCCGCACCCTCGACTGGCGCAGCCGCGCTGCCGAGTATGCGGGACAGGCGAGCGCGGCGACGCTTTCGGAGGTGCAGGCGCGCCTGCGCGCGCTGCTGTTCGACTGATGGAGCGGCCCGTATGAGCATCTGGGGCAAGGTGATCGGCGCGGCCGCCGGGATGGCGCTGCACGGGCCGCTCGGCGCGCTGATCGGCGGGCTGGCCGGGCACGCGGTCGACCGCATGCGCGTGCAGGCGCGCGAGCGGGCGAACGCGCTGGCGCGGGCCGAGGAGGATCTGGCGCCGCATCGCAGCGAGGCGGAACGCAAGGCGACGCGCCAGATCGCCTTCACCATCGCCGTCATCGTGCTGGCGGCGAAGATGGCGAAGGTCGATGGCACGGTGACGCGCTCGGAGGTCAATGCCTTCCGCCAGGCATTCCAGGTGCCGGAGGACGAGATCGAGGCGGTGCGGCGCGTTTTCGACCGGGCCAAGGGCGATGCGGAGGGCTTCGAGCCCTATGCGCGCCAGGTTGCGGCCATGTTCAGCCCGCATTCGCCGGTGCTGGAAGACCTGCTGGACAGCCTGTTCTACATCGCCAAGGCCGATGGCGCGGTGACGGATGCGGAACTCGACTATCTCTCGCGGGTGGCCGAGATCCTCGGTTTCGGCGCTGCCGATTTCGCCCGCATCCGCGCGGCCCATCTGGGCCCCGACGAGGCCGATCCCTGGGCCATCCTCGGCGTCGCGCACGATGCCGATGCGGAGACGGTGCGCGCCGCCTGGCGAAGGCTGGTGCGCGACAACCACCCGGACCGCGTGACGGCCGAGGGCCTGCCGGAGGAATTCGTGAAGCTCGCCACCGAGAAGATCGCCCGCATCAACGCCGCCTATGACGCGATCCGCCGCGCCCGCGAGTTCGCCTGACATGAGCGGACGCGACACGCTGCTCATGCTCATGGTGACCGTGCTGTGGGCCTACAACTTCTTCGCCTCCAAGATCGGCGTCGATCATTTCCCGCCGATCTTCTTCAGCGCGCTGCGCTTCGCGCTGTTGCTCGCGCTCATGCTGCCCTTCATTCGCCCGGTGCCGAAGTCGCAGCGCATGGCGCTCGCCGGCGTGGCGCTGTTCATGGGCGTGCTGCATTTCGCGCTGATGTTCACCGGGCTCCAGCTCGCCTCGTCGGTCTCGGCGGTGGCCATCGCGACCCAGACCCAGGTTCCCTTCGCGGCGCTGCTCGCCATGCTGTTCCTCAAGGAGCGCGTCGGCTGGCGGCGCTGGCTCGGCATCGCCATCGCCTTTGCCGGCGTGACCCTGATCGGTTTCGATCCGCAGGTGATCGACAACAAGCTGGCGCTTCTCTTCGTGCTGGGCGGCGCGCTCACCTTCGCCATCAACCAGGTGATCGCCTCGACCATCCGCGACATCGACATTTTCAACATGCAGGCCTGGATCGGGCTCGCCGCGACGCCGGGCCTGCTCGCGCTGTCGCTGGTCTTCGAGCAGGGCCAGCTTGATTCTGTCCGCAGCGCCGGCTGGCAGCCCTGGGCCGGTCTCGCCTATTCCACCATCGCCGCCTCCATCATCGGCCACGGCATCATGTATTCGATGGTGCGCCGCTATCCGGTCAGCCTGATCGCGCCCTATCTGCTGCTGCCGCCGGTGCTCGCGGTGTTCATCGGGGTGCTGCAATGGGGCGACCCGTTCACCTGGAAGCTGGCAGTGGGCGGTGCCATGACGCTCTCGGGCGTCGGCATCATCACCTTGCGCGCGGCCCGTCTCGGGCGGCTCAAGGTCAAACCCGATCCGCAGAGCTAGCCATGCAACTCGTCGAGCATCCCTCGCCCAATCACGACGTTCGGCCCGAAGGCGCCGCGCCCGATCTTGTGCTGCTGCATTATACCGGCATGGCGAGCGGCGAGGCGGCGCTGGCGCGTCTCTGCGACCCGCATGCGAAGGTGAGCGCGCATTACCTGATCGAGGAGGATGGTCGTCTGTTCCGCCTGGTGCCGGAGGAGCGGCGCGCCTGGCATGCGGGCGTTTCCTGCTGGGCCGGCGCGCGCGACATCAACGCGCGTTCGATCGGCATCGAGCTGGTCAATCCGGGCCATGAGCATGGCTACCGCCCGTTCCCCGAGGCGCAGATGCGTGCGCTGCTCGCCCTGCTCGACGATCTCTGCCGCCGCCTGCCAATCGACCGGCGGCGGGTGCTGGGCCATTCCGACGTGGCGCCGGAGCGCAAGGAGGATCCGGGCGAGCTGTTCGACTGGGCGCGTCTGGCGGCGGCGGGTTTCGGCCTCTGGCCTTCGGCCGATTTCGCGCCCTCGCCCCATGCGCCGGACCTGGCGCCGGGCATGTCGGGGGCGGCCGTGCTCGACCTGCAGATCGCGCTTGCCGCCATCGGCTACGACCTCGAGGGCACGGGCCTCTTCGATGCGCGGACGGAATGTGTCGTGCGCGCCTTCCAGCGGCATTTCCGGCCGGCCCGCTTCGACGGGCTGGCCGACGCCGAGACCATGAACCTCGCTTTCCATCTGGCGCAGCGAGCCGGAGCCCCGGCCTTGACCGGACCGGGAGCGGGGCTTACCTAAGGCGGGCCAGACGGCCGGATGACCGCGGGCTGCGCGAGCGGCTCGAGGAAAGTCCGGGCTCCACGGAAAGACGGTGCCGGATAACGTCCGGCGGGGGCGACCCCAGGGAAAGTGCCACAGAGAGCAGACCGCCAGGCCGTCCGGGCGACCGGCGGCGGGCAAGGGTGAAAGGGTGCGGCAAGAGCGCACCGCGCGCCCGGTAACGGGCGTGGCAGGGCAAACCCCACCGGGAGCAAGATCAAATAGGGATGGCACGCCGGGCCGACCGGCCCGGCAGGGCGCCTTTCCGGCCCCGCCATCCGGGTAGATCGCGCGAGGCGTCCGGCAACGGGCGTCCCAGAGGAATGGTCATCCCCCGGCGCAGGCCGGGGACAGAACCCGGCTTACAGGCCGTCTGGCATATTTTCTGTTTGTTCTCACTGCGGCGATTGATAGCCCGCCGTTCGGCCTAGGCGCCTCCCGAAGGTCTTGGTTCTAGAGAACATAAGAAGAACATAATGAAGGAAGATCATTTCCTTGCATTGGAGAGCGATGGATCGCCCTCAGGCGTGCAAGAGTCGGCCGACTGCATTGGTAAATGCTTGGTAAACGGTTGGAATTTCTTGGCGACCACGGACATTTTACTCGGAAGTGTCGTTGACGCCCATACTTGCCCATGATATCCCATATTGTCCCATGGCGGGCCCATGAGGCGGCACGCGACGGCGGGATGGCGGCGACACGTTCAAGGAGAGGGGGATGGACTGGTTCCATTCCACCCATATCAACAAGATCGACAGGAAGGGGCGCATCTCCGTTCCTGCCGATTTTCGCGCCGTCCTGGCCAAGCGTGGTTCGGGCAGGGTCGTGCTGTTCCCGGCCCTGCATTTCCGGGCGCTGGAAGGGGCGGGCGAGGATTACCTGGCCGAGATCAACCGCAAGCTCGAAAGCCTGCCGCCCTTCGCGCAGGAGCGCGACGACCTGATCGATTCCATCCTGCCCCAGGTGGTGGTGCTGAACTGCGACAGCGAGGGGCGGGTGCTGCTGCCCCAGCATCTGATCGAGTATGCCGGCCTCGGCGAGAGCGCCGCCTTCATGGGGCGCGGGCAGAATTTCCATATCGTCAATATCGAGGAGCTGAAGCGGCGCCAGGAAGAGGCGCGCGCGCGCGCCCGGGCGCAGCGCGGGCCGGGGGGCGCAGGGTGAACGCCGGCGCCCGCATCTCCGGCTGCGGCCCGGCCCACAGGCCGGTGCTGCTGGCCGAGGTCCTGCTCGCCCTCGAGCCCAGGCCCGGCGGCACCTATCTCGACGGCACCTTCGGCGCCGGCGGCTACAGCCGCGCCATCCTCGCCGCCGCGCCCTGCAACGTCATCGCCATCGACCGCGATCCGGAAGCGATCGCCGCCGGCCGCGCGCTGGAGGACGAGATGTCCGGCCGGCTGACCCTGATCGAGGGGCGCTATTCCGCGATGGCGGCGCTGCTGGAAGGCATCGGCGTTCATGCGGTGGATGGCGTGGCGCTCGATATCGGCGTTTCCTCCATGCAGCTCGATCGGGCGGAACGCGGCTTCTCCTTCCGCGAGGACGGGCCGCTCGACATGCGCATGGAGGGCAGCGGGCCAAGCGCCGCCGACATCGTCAACGAGACGCCGGAAGCGGACCTCGCCGCGCTCATCTTCCGCTATGGCGAGGAGCGCCGTTCGCGCCAGGTGGCGCGCGCCATCGCCGAAGCGCGCCGCGAGCGGCCGTTCACGCGCACGCTGGAACTGGCCGAAGTCGTGGCGCGCGTGGTTCGGGCCGAGCCCGGCCGCCATCCGGCGACGCGCACCTTCCAGGCGCTGCGCATCGTGGTCAACGACGAACTCGGCGAACTCGAGCGCGGGCTTGCCGCCGCCGAGGGATTGCTGCGCGCCGGCGGCAGGCTCGCCGTGGTCACCTTCCACTCGCTCGAGGACCGTATCGTCAAGCGCTTCCTCAAGGAGCGTTCAAGCCCGCCGGCGCGGCCCTCCCGCCACCTGCCCGAGCGGGGCGAGGCTTCGGCGCGGCCCTCTTTCCGGCTGCTCTACAAGGGTGCGGTCGAACCGGGCGAGGCGGAGCTTGCCGGCTATCCCCGCGCCCGTTCGGCGCGCCTGCGCGCCGCCGAACGCACGGAAGCGCCGGCCTTCGCATTGCAGGTGGCCGCATGAGCCGCTCCCTCACCTTCTTCGCCGTGGCCCTCACCGCCGCCGTCTCCTGGGGCCTCTATCACCTGGCCTACGAGGTGCAGCGGCTCGAGGACGAACTGATCGACTATAACCGCGCGCTGCTGCGCGACCGCGAGGCGATGCAGGTCCTGGCCGCGGAATGGAGCTACCTGACGCGCCCGGAAGCATTGCAGGAGCGCGCCCTGCGCCATCTGGACATGCGACCGCTGCTGCCGGTGCAGATCGCCCGGATCGAGCATATCCCCTTCGCCGAAACCCTGGCGCCCGCCGGCGCCGTGCTGTCGTCCGGCGATATTCCGCTTCCCCGGCCGAGGCCGCGTCCGCTGCCATTCGCGGCGACGCGCGAGGCCGCTTACCCCAACTCCCAGGCGGCGCCGCGGGCTGGAACTCCCCTCCCGTCCTCCCCCGTGGCCCCGGCGCCGCCCTTTCTACAATCCGCCGCGCCGGTACCGGCGCTGGCCGCCGCGCGGAGCGCACCATGATCGCCCGGTTCCTGCAGCGCCGGCAGCGCCGCAACCCCTGTCATCCGGCCGACCTGCAGGCACCGCCTTCGCTGGTGCGCCTCGACGGCGCCGCGAAGGAGGTGATCGAGACCGGCCGCACGCGCCTCGTCACCGCGGCGCTGCTGTTCGCGCTCTGCTTCGTCGTGCTGGCCGCGCGGCTGGTCGATCTGACTTTCATCCGCAACGACACGGAGCCGCGCGTGGCGCGCGCGGCGACACTCGTCGCCAAGGTCGACCAGTTTCCGGTGGTGGACCGCGCGGCGATCGTCGATCGCAATGGGACCCTGCTCGCCACGTCGCTGCGCACCGCATCGCTCTATGCCGATCCGCGCAAGGTGCTGAACGCGCGCGAGGCGGCGGCGAAACTCGTCCGCGTGCTGCCGGAACTCGCCCAAGCGGACATCACGGAGCGCCTGAGCTCGGACCGGTCGTTCGTGTGGATCAGGCGCAACCTGACGCCGCGCCAGCAGCAGCAGGTGATCACGCTTGGCATTCCCGGCCTCTACTTCCATGGCGAGCAGCGCCGCGTCTATCCGCAGGGCGCGCTGACGGTTCATGCCGTGGGCTTCACCGACGTGGACAATAACGGCCTGGCCGGCATTGAAGGTTTCTTCAACGAGCGCCTGCGCGATCCCGCGCGCGCACACGAGCCGCTGACGCTCTCGCTCGATCTCAGCGTGCAGCATGCAGTCCGTGACGAGCTGTTGCGTTCCATCGCGGCGCATAACGCCATCGGCGCCGCAGGCATTGTGCTCGATGCGCGCAACGGCGAGGTGCTGGCCATGGTCTCGCTGCCCGACTTCGAGCCGGGTCAGGTAGGCGAGGCATCGAAGGACCAGCGCTTCAATCGCAACACGCTTGGCGTCTACGAGATGGGATCGACCTTCAAGACCTTCGCCGCGGCGATGGCCCTCGAGAAGGGGCTGGTCAACATGAAGGGCGGCTACGACGCGACGCACCCGATCCGCATCGCGGGTTTCACCATCTCCGACGACCATCCGAAGAAGCGCTGGCTCTCGCTGCCGGAGATCTACATGTACTCCTCCAACATCGCCGCCGCGAAGATGGCGGTCGATGTCGGCCCGGCCGGCCAGCGCGCCTTCATGCAAAAGCTTGGCTTTCTCGGCAAGCCGGCCATCGAGTTGCCGGAGATCGGCGGGCCGCTCTATCCGCGCCGCTGGAACACCATCGAGACCATGACCATCGCTTTCGGTCACGGCATTTCCGTGAGCCCGCTCCAGCTTGCCTCGGCGGTAGGCGCCATGGTCAATGGCGGGTTTCTGGTGCAGCCGACCCTGATCAGGCGCGATCCGCTGGCGCCGCTGCCGGCCGATCGGGTGATTTCCGAGCGCACCTCGCGCCAGATGCGTCAGCTCATGCGCCTCGTGGTCGAGCAGGGCACGGGCAAGAAGGCCGAGGCGCCGGGCTATCTGGTCGGCGGCAAGACAGGGACGGCCGAGAAAGTGGGCGCCGGCGGCTACAAGCGCAAGTCGCTGCTCACCTCCTTCGTCGCCGCCTTTCCCATGCATGCGCCGCGCTACGTGGTCGTCGCCATGCTGGACGAGCCGAAAGGGACGAAGGAGACGCACGGATTCGCCACCGCCGGCTGGACCGCCGCCCCGATCGTCGGTCGCCTCGTCACCCGCATCGCGCCGATCCTCGGCGTCCCGCCCGTGCACGAAACTCCCGAAGTGCGTTCCGCCATCGCCATTCCCGGCTTCAACGCGCCGGCCGAGCCCGGCCGGCCGCAACCGACAGCGCAGGAGAGGAAGCTTGCGTCTTTCTGAACTGGTCGGCGAGGGCTTGCGGGGCGGCATCGCCGACCTCGAGGTCGTTGGTCTCTCCGCCGACAGCAGGGAGGTGCGGCCGGGTTATCTCTTCGCGGCGCTGCCGGGCGCACGCGAGCATGGCGCGCGGTTCCTGCCCGAGGCCCGCGCGCGTGGCGCCGTCGCGGTGCTGACCGATCCGGCCGAGGCCGCGGCCATGCGCGATATCGCGGTCATCGCCGACGCCAATCCGCGCCGGCGTTTCGCGCTGGTCGCCGCGCGTTTCTTCGGGCGCCAGCCGGCGCGGGTGGTGGCGGTGACGGGGACCAGCGGCAAGACCTCGGTCGCGGAATTCGCGCGCCAGCTCTGGACGCTCGCCGGCAGGAAAGCCGCCTCGCTTGGCACGCTTGGCATCGTGCGGCCCGACGGCGCCGCCTATGGCCAGCTCACCACGCCCGACCCGGTGGCGCTGCACCGCGCCCTCGCGGACCTCGCCGCCGACGGCATCGAGCGGCTGGCGATGGAAGCTTCGAGCCACGGCCTCGACCAGTATCGCCTCGACGGCGTGACGCTCAGCGCCGCCGCCTTCACCAATCTCGGCCGCGATCACATGGACTATCACCCGAGCGAGGCCGCCTATCTCGCCGCCAAGCTGCGGCTTTTCGACGAGCTGCTGCCGGCGGGGGCGCTGGCGCTGGTCAATGCCGACGACGCGCATGCGCCCGCGGTGCTCTCGGTCTGTCACCGGCGCGGTCTGCGGGCCATGACCTATGGCCGGCAGGGTCGCGAGTTCCGCATTCTTCGCGCGCGCCCGCTTGGCCATGGCCAGGCGGTCGAGGTGGAACTGCTCGGCCGGAGGGCCGCTTTCGAGCTGCCGTTGATCGGCGAGTTCCAGGTTTCGAACGCGCTGGCCGCCTATGGCCTCGTCGCCGCGGCGGAGGGAGAAGCGCCGGCCCCGGAACTGCTGGCGCGGCTTGGCGGCGTGCCCGGCCGTATGCAATTCGCCGCCCGGCATCCCTCGGGCGCCGCGATCTATGTCGATTACGCGCACAAACCCGAGGCGCTGGAGAACGTCCTGCGGGCGCTGAGGCCCCATGCGGCCGGGCGCCTCGTCGTGGTTTTCGGCTGCGGCGGCAACCGCGACCGTGGCAAGCGCCCGCTCATGGGCGCCATCGCCGGGCGTCTCGCCGACAGGGTGATCGTGACCGACGACAATCCGCGCGAGGAAGATCCGGGCGCCATCAGGCGTGAAATCCTGGCAGCCGTGCCAGACGCGATCGAGATCGGCGACCGTGCCGCCGCCATCGTGGAAGCGATCGGCGCGCTTGCGGAAGGTGACGTCCTCGTGATCGCCGGAAAGGGTCACGAAAACGGCCAAATCATCGGCAAAGAAGTGCGTCCTTTCAACGATGCCGAGGCGGCGCGCGAAGCCGTCCTGCGGCTTGCGCGGAGTTGAGGATGGAACCCTACGCACTCTGGACGTCGGCGGAGGCCGAGCAGGCGACGGGCGGGCGCGCCATGGCCGGCTGGACCGCGAGCGGCGTTTCGATCGACAGCCGCACGCTCGATTTCGGCGATCTGTTCGTGGCGCTGCGCGGTCCCAACTTCGACGGCCATGATTTCGTCCGGGCGGCGCTGGAGAAGGGTGCTTCGGCGGCGATGGTGGACCGGGTGCCCGAAGGGCTGGCCCCGGGCGCGCCGCTGCTGGTCGTGCCCGACACGCTGGCGGCGCTCGAGGCGCTGGGGGTCTGGGCGCGGCGGCGCTCCGGCGCGCGCATCGTCGCGGTCACCGGCAGCGTCGGCAAGACCGGCAGCAAGGAGGCACTCCGGCTGGTGCTCGCCGACCAGGGCGAGACCCATGCGGCGTTCGGTTCCTTCAACAATCTCTGGGGCGTGCCGCTGACGCTCGCGCGCATGCCGCGCGAGGCGCATTTCGGCGTGTTCGAGATCGGCATGAACCATGCGGGCGAGATCGCGCCGCTGGCGCGCATGGTGCGCCCGCACGTGGCCATCATCACCACGATCGAGGCCGTGCATCTCGGCAACTTTCCCTCCATCGAGGCGATCGCGGACGCGAAGGCGGAAATCTTCGCCGGGCTGGAGCCGGAAGGGACCGCCATCTTCAACCGCGACAATCCCTTCTACGACCGCCTCGCCGCCCATGCGCGGGAAGCGGGCGTCGGGCGCATCCTCGGCTTCGGCACCCACCCGGAGGCGGAGGTGCGCCTGGTCAACAGCGCGTTGCATCCGACCTGCTCCTGCGTTTCCGCCGATGTCGCCGGGCAGGCCATTACCTACAAGATCGGCGCGCCGGGGCGGCACTGGGTGATGAACTCGCTCGCCGTGCTGGCGGCGGTGCGGGCGCTGGGCGGCGATCTGGGGCTGGCCGGCCTGCGCCTCGCCGACATGTCGGCGCCCAAGGGCCGGGGCCGGCGCCACCATGTGGCCTGGCCCGGCGGCGGCTTCGAGCTGATCGACGAAAGCTACAACGCAAGCCCGGTCTCCATGCGCGCCGCCTTCGAGATCATGGCGCGCCTGCCGGTCGGCCCGCGCGGCCGGCGCGTCGCGGTGCTGGGCGACATGCTGGAACTGGGCGAGCGGTCGGGCGAGCTGCATGCCGGGCTGGCCAAGGACCTGGTGGCGGCCGGCGCCGACCTCGTCTTCTGTGCCGGGCCGCAGATGCGAAGGCTCTTCGAGTCGCTGCCGGAGAAGCGCCGCACGCTGCATGTCGCCAGCGCCGCCGAACTGGTCGAGCCGCTGCGCGCCGCGCTCCGCGCGGGCGACGTGGTGCTGGTCAAGGGCTCGCTTGGCAGCCGGATGGGACCGGTGGTGGATGCGCTGCTCGCCGGGGCGCCGCCGGCCAGGGCCGCGAACGGCTAGGGGAGGGGCATGCTCTACAACTTTCTGGTACCGCTCTCCGATATCTTCCAGCCTTTCAACCTGTTCCGCTACCTGACCTTCCGGACCGGCGGCGCCGTGCTGACCGCGCTGCTGGTGAGTTTTCTCGCCGGCCCCGCCGTCATCGCCTGGCTGCGCGTCAAGCAGGGCAAGGGCCAGCCGATCCGCGCCGATGGTCCGCAGAGCCACCTGCTCACCAAGAAGGGCACGCCCACCATGGGCGGGATATTGATTCTGCTGGGTATTTCCGCCGGAACGCTGCTCTGGGCGGACCTGTCCAACGGCTATGTCTGGATCGTGCTGCTGGTCACGCTGGGCTTCGGCGCGGTCGGTTTCGCCGACGATTTTCTGAAAGTGACCAAGTACAACGTGCGCGGCATCCCGGGCAGGCTGAAGCTCGTGCTGGAAATCGCCATCGCCGGCGCGGCCTCCTATGCCATCGTGCAGTTCACCAAATCGCCGCTCGATACCTCGGTCGCGGTTCCCTTCTTCAAGGACGTGCTGATCAATTTCGGCCTGTTTTTCATTCCCTTTGCCGTCTTCGTGATCGTCGGCGCCTCGAACGCCGTCAACCTGACCGACGGGCTGGACGGGCTCGCCATCATGCCGGTGATCATCGCCTCGGCGAGCTTCGCGCTCATCGCATATCTTGTAGGTAATGCTGTATTTTCCAACTACTTGCAGATACATTTTGTGCCGGGGAGCGGCGAACTCGCCGTATTTTGTGGTGCCCTGGTCGGGGCTGGATTGGGGTTTCTGTGGTTCAACGCGCCGCCCGCGATGGTCTTCATGGGCGATACGGGTTCCCTCGCCATGGGCGGGGCGCTCGGCGCCATTTCCGTGGTGACGAAGCACGAACTGGTGCTCGCCATCGTCGGCGGGCTGTTCGTGCTGGAGACCGTGTCCGTCATCGTGCAGGTGCTCTCCTTCAAGCTCACCGGCCGGCGGGTCTTCCGCATGGCGCCGCTGCACCATCATTTCGAGCAGAAGGGCTGGGCGGAGCCCACCGTGGTCATCCGCTTCTGGATCATCGCCTTCGTGCTGGCCCTGATCGGGCTGGCCACGCTCAAGCTGAGATGAGGCGGCAGATGATCCCGCTCACCCGCCATACCGGTCGCCGCGTCGCCGTCTTCGGGCTGGCGCGCAGCGGTCTCGCCGCCGCGCAGGCGCTCGCCGCGGGCGGGGCGCAGGTGCTGGCCTGGGACGACAAGGCGGAACGGCGCGCCACGCTGCCCGCAAGCCAGCTTGCCGATCCGGCGGCGCTCGACTGGCGTTCGGTCGAATTGCTGGTGCTCTCGCCCGGCGTGCCGCTGACCCATCCGGAACCTCATCCGGTGGTGCGCCGCGCGCGCGCCGCCGGCGTGCCGGTGGTGGGCGATATCGAGTTGCTGCTTCCCGCCGTGGCCGGCGCGCGCATCGTCGGCGTGACGGGGACCAACGGCAAGTCCACGACGACAGCGCTGATCGGCCATCTGCTGAAGTCGGCGGGACGCCCATGCGAGGTCGGCGGCAATATCGGCACGCCGGCGCTGGCGCTCGAACCGCTCGGCGCGGACGGGGCCTATGTCCTCGAACTCTCCTCCTACCAGATCGACCTCACGCCCTCGCTCCATTGCGACGTGGCGGTGCTGCTCAACATCACGCCGGACCATCTCGACCGGCATGGCGACATGACCAACTACACCGCGATCAAGAGCCGCATCTTCGCCGGGCAGGGTGAAGATGACTGCGCGGTCATCGGCATCGACGACGCGCCCTGCCAGTCGATCGCGGCGCGGCTCGAACGGAAGGGCCGCAGCCGGCTGCGCAAGGTGACGGTGGGACGGCGCGCCGCCGATGCGGTCTCGGTGCTGGACGGCCTGCTCTACGAGCCGGGCGAGGAGGGGCCGGCGCTCGATCTCCGGCGCTATCGCACCCTGCCTGGCGCGCATAACTGGCAGAACGCGGCCGCCGCCTACGCCGCCTGCCGCGCGCTTGGCCTCTCGGCCGCGGAGATCGATGCGGGAATGGCGAGCTTTCCCGGTCTCGCGCACCGCATGGAGCAGGTGGCCGAGGTGGCCGGTATTGCCTTCGTCAACGATTCCAAGGCGACCAATGCCGATGCGGCGGCCAGGGCGCTCGCCTGTTACGGCGACATTTACTGGATTGCCGGTGGCGTGCCGAAGGCGGGCGGCATCGAGCGGCTCCGGCCCTTCTTCCCGCGCCTGCGCAAGGCGTTCCTCATCGGCGCGGCGGCCGAGGAATTCGCGCGCACCCTGAAGGGCGCTGCCGAATACACCATCTCCGGCAGCCTCGAGCGCGCGATGGAGGAGGCCTACGCGGCGGCCCGCCGCGAGCAGCATCCGGGCGCGGTGGTGCTGCTCTCGCCCGCCGCCGCCTCCTTCGACCAGTTCGCCGACTACGAGGCGCGCGGGCGCGCCTTCCGCGAGCAGGCGCGGCGCATCGCCGCCCGGGCCGGAGCGGAGGCCGCGACATGATGAGCTTTCCGCGCACCGACCGTTCCGTCGTCGGCCAATGGTGGTGGACCGTCGATCGCTGGACCCTGCTTGCCATCGGCATCCTGATCGGTATGGGCGCCATCCTCACGCTCGCGGCGAGCCCCGGCGTCGCCGGCCGCATCGGCCTCGACCAGTTCCATTTCGTGCGTCGCCAGATCATCTTCCTGTTGCCGGCCATCGCCGTCATGCTGTCGGTCTCGCTGCTGAGCCCGCTCTGGGTGCGCCGCTTCGCCGCCGCCTGCTTCGCCGTGTTCCTGGCGCTGATGGCGGCAACACTCTTCGTCGGCTCCGAGATCAAGGGCGCGCATCGCTGGCTTTACGTCGCCGGGCTCAGCCTGCAGCCCTCGGAATTCGTCAAGCCCTGCTTCGCCGTGGTCGCCGCCTGGATGTTCGCCGAGCAGAAGCGCACGCCGGGCTTTCCCGGCAACGCCGTCTCGGTCCTGCTCTATCTCACGGTGCTCGCCATCCTGCTGCTGCAGCCCGATGTCGGCATGGCGCTCGTCGTCACGGCGGTCTGGTTCGGACAGTTCTTCGTCGCCGGCCTGTCGATGTATCTCGTAGGGCTGCTGATCGGCGTCGGCATGGCGGGCCTTGTCGCGGCCTATTCGCTGCTGCCGCACGTGACCAGCCGGGTCGACCGCTTCCTCAATCCGGCCGGCGGCGACAATTACCAGATCGACCGGGCGATGGATGCATTCCGCTCCGGCGGCCTGTTCGGGCGCGGCCCGGGCGAGGGCTCGGTCAAGACCGTGCTGCCGGACGCGCATACCGATTTCATCTTCGCGGTGGCGGGCGAGGAATACGGGCTGTTCCTCTGCCTGGTCATCGTCGGGCTGTTCGCCTTCATCGTGCTGCGCGGCTTCAGCCGGCTGCTTTCGGAGAACAATCTGTTCGTCATGCTGGCCTGCACCGGCCTGCTCACCCAGTTCGGGCTGCAGGCGATCATCAATATCGGCGTCAACCTGCGGCTGATGCCGACCAAGGGCATGACCTTGCCCTTCATATCCTATGGCGGCTCCTCGCTGCTGGCGCTGGCGCTCGGCATGGGCATGCTGCTGGCGCTGACGCGTTTCCGGCCCGGCGCGGGAGAACGGCTGTGAGTGCCGGCGCCACCATCGTCCTTTCGGCCGGCGGCACCGGCGGCCATGTCTTTCCGGCGCAGGCGCTGGCGCAGTCGCTGGCCGCGCGCGGCCATCCGCTGGCGCTCATCACCGACCGGCGCGGCCAGGGCTACGAGGAACGCTTCCCCGGCATGGAAATCATCACCGTGCGCGCCGCCTCGCCGGGCGGGCGCGGCCCGCTCGGCCAGATTGCGGCGCTGAGCGACATCGCCGCCGGCACGCTTTCCGCCTGCGCGGCGCTGCGCCGCATCCGCCCGGCGCTGGTGGTGGGCTTCGGTGGCTATCCCTCGCTGCCCGCCATCCTGGCGGCCACCAAGCTCGGCCTGCCGACCATGCTGCACGAGCAGAACGCGGTGCTCGGCCGCGTCAATCGCCTGATGGCCAAGCGGGTCAGCGCCATCGCCACCTCCTTCCCGCGCACCAGCGGCATCGGCGAGCGCGATCTGCCCAAGGTGGTGATGACCGGCAATCCCGTGCGCCCGGCGGTCCTGCGTCTGCTGGGCGAGGCTTATGCGCCGCCCGGGGAGGAGGGGCCGATCGAGCTTCTGGTGCTCGGCGGCAGCCAGGGTGCGCGCGTCTTCAGCGACGTGGTGCCGCCGGCCATCGTCGCGCTCGAGCCCGCGCTGCGCCGGCGTATCCGCGTGACCCAGCAATGCCGGCCCGAGGATCTGGCCGGCGCCGCGGCGCTCTATCGCGAGGCGGGCATCGCCGCCGAACTCGCCCCCTTCATCGAGGACGTGCCGGCGCGTCTTGCCCGCGCCCATCTCTGCATCACCCGTTCCGGCGCCTCGACGGTGGCGGAACTGGCGATCGCCGGGCGGCCGGCGCTGCTCGTGCCCTATCAGCATGCGACCGACGACCACCAGACGGCGAATGCCCGCCATCTGGTCGATCTCGGCGGCGGCTGGCTGGTGCCGCAGGCGAAGTTCACGGTGCAGACCCTGGCCGAATGCCTCTCGGCGCTGCTCACCGATCCGCACACGCTCGCGCGCGCCGCGCAGGCCATGCGCGAGGCGGCGCGCCCGCGCGCGGCGGAACAGCTCGCCGACCTGGCGCTGAGGCTCGCCGCCGGCTTCCGGCCGGCTTCCGGCGCGGGGAGGGTGGCGGCATGAGGGCCCTGCCACTCGATATCGGCACCGTGCATTTCGTCGGCATCGGCGGCATCGGCATGAGCGGCATCGCCGAGGTGATGCACAATCTCGGCTATTCGGTGCAGGGCTCCGACCTGTCCGCCAGCGCCAATGTCGGCCGGCTCGAGAAGCTCGGCATCCGCGTCCATGTCGGCCATCGCGCGGAGAATCTGGGCGAAGCGCAGGTCGTGGTCATTTCCTCCGCCGTCAAGCCGGACAATCCGGAAGTGCGCGCGGCGCGCGAGAAGCTTATTCCGGTGGTGCGGCGGGCGGAGATGCTGGGCGAGCTGATGCGCCTGAAATGGGCGATCGCGGTGGCCGGCACCCATGGCAAGACGACGACGACCACCCTGGTCGCCACCATGCTGGAGACGGCGGGGCTCGATCCCACCGTGATCAATGGCGGCATCATCAACGCCTATGGCACCAATGCCCGTCTCGGCGCCGGCGAATGGATGGTGGTGGAGGCGGACGAGAGCGACGGCACCTTCGTCAGGCTTCCTGCCACCATTGCCATCGTCACCAACATCGATCCGGAGCATCTGGACTTCTACGGCTCCTTCGAGCAGGTGCGCGAGGCTTTCCACACCTTCGTGGCCAACATCCCCTTCTACGGCTTCGCCGCGCTCTGCCTCGATCACCCGGAGGTGCAGGCCCTCGTCGGGCGGGTGCAGGACCGGCGCATCGTCACCTACGGCTTCAGTCCGCAGGCGGATATCCGCGGCCTCAACCTTTCCTTCGAGGATGGCGGCTCGCGCTTCGATGTCGCGCTGACCGACCGTTCGGGCGGCGAGAGCCGCACGCTCCGCGATCTGCGCCTGCCCATGCCGGGCCGGCATAACGTGCAGAACGCGCTGGCCGCCGTCGCCATCGCCCGCGAGATGGGGATGGAGGAGACGACGATCCGCCGCGCGCTCGGCAACTTCAAGGGCGTGAAACGCCGCTTCACCCGCACCGGCGAGTTCGGCGGCGTCGTCGTGATCGACGATTACGGCCATCACCCGGTGGAGATCGCCGCCGTCCTGGCGGCGGCGCGGCAGGCCTATGCGGGGCGCATCGTCGCCGTCGTGCAGCCGCACCGCTTCAGCCGCCTGCGCGACCTGTTCGAGGATTTCTGCAAGTGCTTCAACCAGGCGGACACTGTGATCGTCGCCGATGTCTATGCCGCCGGCGAGCCGCCGATCGAGGGCGTCACGCGCGACGCGCTGATCGAGGGGCTGCGCGCGCATGGCCACAGGCATGTGGTGGCGCTGGAGGCACCTGAAGACCTGCCGCGCCTCGCGCTCGAACTGACCGCGCCGGGCGATCTCGTGGTCTGCCTCGGCGCCGGCTCGATCACCAACTGGGCGAACGCGTTGCCCGAGGCCATGGCCGAGACGTCGGCGAAGCTGGCGCGGCGTGGAGCGGGGCGATGATGGCGGCCGGGCGCAAGAGGACCTTGCTCGACCGGCTGCCGCCGGTGCGCGGGCGCTACAGCGCCGACGTGCCGCTCGATGCGGTGACCTGGTTCCGCGTCGGCGGCCGGGCCGAGGTGGTCTTTCGCCCGGCCGATGCGGACGACCTGGCGCAGTTCCTCGCCGCGCGACCGGCCGAGGTGCCGGTGAGCGTGATCGGCGTCGGCTCCAACCTGCTGGTGCGCGATGGCGGCGTCGAGGGCGTGGTGATCCGGCTCGGCCGCGGCTTCGCCGGCATCGCGCGGGACGCGGGCGGCCTGCGCGCCGGCGCGGCGGCGCTCGATGTCAACGTGGCGCTCTTCGCGCTGGAAGCCGGGCTTGCGGGACTTGAGTTCCTGCGCGGCATCCCGGGCACCATCGGCGGGGCGCTGCGCATGAATGCCGGTGCCTATGGCCGCGAGATCGCCGATGTCCTGATCGAGGCGGAGGCGGTGGACGGCCAGGGCCGCATGCACCGTTTCGAGGCGAAGGAACTCGGCCTCTCCTACCGGCACTGCGCGCTGGCCGAGGATTACATCTTCACCGGCGCCCTGCTCGCCGCGACGCCGGGGGCGGGCACGGAGATTTCGGCGCGGATGGCGGAGATCACCCGCTCGCGCGAGGCGACGCAGCCGGTGCGCACGCGGACCGGCGGTTCGACCTTCGCCAATCCGGCCGATCCGGCGGCCGGCGGCCTGAAGGCCTGGCAGCTCATCGACCAGGCGGGCTGCCGGGGCCTGCGGATCGGCGGCGCGCAGGTCTCGGAACTGCACTGCAATTTCCTGATCAATACCGGCGATGCCACTGCCGCCGACCTGGAGGCGCTGGGCGAGGAGGTGCGCCGGCGCGTGAAAGAGAAATTCGGCGTCACCCTGCAATGGGAGATCCGGCGCATCGGCCGTCCCGCCGCAAGGCTGGAGGTCGCATCATGAGCCGGCATGTGGCGGTGCTGATGGGCGGCTGGTCGGCGGAGCGGGAAATCTCGCTGGTCACCGGCGCGGCCGTTGCCGACGCGCTCAAGGAGCAGGGCTTCCGCGTGACGCCGCTCGATGTCGGGCGCGACGTGGCCGAGGCACTGCTGCGCCTGCGGCCCGACGTGGCCTTCAACGCGCTGCACGGGCCCTTCGGCGAGGATGGCGCGATCCAGGGCCTGCTCGAGGTGATGGGCATTCCCTACACCCATTCCGGCGTCATGGCCTCCGCCATCGCCATGCACAAGCCGACGGCGAAACGGCTGTTCCGCGATGCCGGCATTCCGGTCGCCGAGGGCCGCACCATGACGCGGCGCGAGGTCATGGCGGGCGCGCTGCCGCCCAAGCCCTACGTGATCAAGCCGATCAACGAAGGTTCCTCGGTCGGCGTGCGCATCGTGCTGGAGAACGACAATTTCACGCCCTCCGACGACATGCACTGGTCCTACGGCGAGGAAGTGCTGGTGGAGCGCTACATCCCGGGTCGCGAGATCCAGGTGGCGGTGATGGGCGAGCGCGCGCTCGGCGCCATCGAGATCCGCCCTCTCGGGCGCTTCTACGATTACGAGGCGAAATATACCGACGGCAAGGCGCGCCATCTCATGCCGGCACCGATCGAGCCGCAAGCCTACGAGGAGGCGTTGCGGCTTTCGCTGCTCGCCCACCGCACGCTCGGCTGTCGCGGAGTGAGCCGCGCCGACCTGCGCTATGACGACACCGCGGGCGAGCCCGGCCGCTTCTGCATGCTCGAGATCAACACCCAGCCCGGCATGACGCCGCTCTCGCTGGTGCCCGAGATCGCCGCCCATCACGGAATCGGTTTCGCGGAGCTGGTGCGCTGGATGGTGGAGGATGCCTCATGCGGGCGCTGAGGATCACCGAGGCGGACCGGCCGACGCCTCGCGCGAAGGCCCAGCCGAGGCGCGAGCGAAAGCGCGCCGCGCGCCGCCTGCCCGAGCGCGCCTGGGGCCGCAACGCGCTGGTGGCGCTCTGCCTCGCCGGCACGCTTTCGATCGGCGGCGCGGCATGGTGGTTCGTGCATTCCGGCCGGCTCGATCTGGCGCGCCAGCAGGCAGCGGCGGCCTTCACCGACCTCGTGCTCGCCGCCGGGCTGGC